>JAJPIT010000050.1 GCA_021324615.1 Terriglobia bacterium
AGCCAATTGAACCGGGTTCGTTCGGAAATCGGAAAAATCATCGTCGGCCAGCAGGATGTGGTCGATGGCGTTCTCATTTGCCTGCTGGCCGGCGGGCACGTCCTGCTGGAGGGCGTCCCCGGGCTGGGAAAGACCACTCTTTTGCGCACGCTTTCGCGCGTGCTGCGCCTCAAATATTCGCGAATCCAGTTCACTCCGGATCTCATGCCGGCCGATATCGTTGGCAGCATGATTATCGATACCGAAGGCGGCTCGAAGTCGCTGCGCTTCCAGCCCGGACCGATTTTCGCGCACCTGGTGCTGGCCGACGAAATTAACCGGGCCACGCCCAAGACGCAGTCCGCGCTGCTGGAGGCGATGCAGGAACATACCGTCACCAGCGGCACCGCCACGCACGAGCTGGAAGCGCCGTTTCTGGTCATGGCCACCCAGAATCCGATCGAGATGGAAGGCACCTATCCGTTGCCGGAAGCGCAACTGGACCGGTTTTTGATGAAGATCCTGGTGCGCTATCCCTCGCGCAGCGACTTGAACACGATCGTCGAGCGCACCATCCAGCGCGACGACATCAGTGTTGAGCCGGTGCTGGACCGGGACGAGATCCTCGGCCTGCGCGACGTTTGCCATCACGTTCTGGTGGCCCCGCACGTGCAAGAACACGCCATCGATCTGGTGATGGCGACGCAGCCGGGCGCGCCGCAGGCCCATGAGATGGCCAACAAGTTCGTGCGCTACGGGAGCTCGCCGCGGGGAGCGCAGGCGCTGGTGGAATGCGGCCGGGTGCTGGCGCTGATGCGGGGCCGCCTGCATCTTTCAACCGAGGATATCGACGCGGTGGCGCCGGCCGTGCTGCGCCACCGCATCATTTTGAATTTCGACGCTCACGCCGAGGGCCTGACTCCGGAAACCATTCTGGCCCGGATCATTCCCAACGCCGGCGTGGCGGCGGTGCGGTAACGTGGCCGGGCAGCTTCTGGAAACCGCCCTGCTCGAAAAGCTCGAGCGGCTGACGATTCATTGGCAGAAATCGCTCCCCGGGCTGGTCGGCGGCCATAACACGTCGCGGTTCGCCGGACCGGGCCAGGAATTTCTCGATCATCGCCATTTCCATCACGGCGACGATCTCCGCGCCGTGAATTGGCGGGTTTTTCTGCGCCTGGAAAAGCTGTTTCTGAAGATGTTTCAACTGGAGCCGCGCATCCCGGTCCGCCTGCTGTTTGACGCCAGCGATTCGATGAAGACCGGGCATCCGCCCAAGTTCGATTACGCGCGCCAGTTGGCCGGCGCGCTGTGCTATGTCGGCCTGGTGCGCCTGGATTCGATCTGCCTCCAGCCGTTTGCCAGCAAGCTCGGCGACGCGTTCGTGGCCAGCGGCGGCCGCCACCGCTTCCAGCCGGCCGTGAATTTTCTGAGCGCGGCCAAGACCGGCGGGCGGACCAGCTTCTTCGATGTGGCGCGCGATTTCGTCTCCACCTATCCGCAGCGCGGCCTGGTGATCGTCATCTCCGATTTTTTAGACGACGGCGACTGCGAACGGCCGCTGCAATATCTCTCCGATTTCGGCCATGAGCTGATCCTGGTTCACGTCTGGTCGCCGGAGGACCGCGAGCCGCCATGGGAGGGCGAGCTGGAGCTGGAAGACGCCGAAACCGGCCGGCACGTCGAACTGTCTTTCGACGCGGAAGCGCGCCGCATCTATACGCAGGCGTTCGACGACTACGCGCAGTCGCTGCGGCGGGTGGCCTTGCGCAACAATGGCCGTTACGTAGGCGTGCCGAGCAACGTCCCAGTGGATGAGGCGATTTTCGGCCCCCTGGTCCGCGCCGGAGCGTTAGAATGAACCGGTAGCCTGTGCCGGCGGGCCGGGGCTGCCGGAAGGATCATGTCGTTTCTCAATCTCAGTCTCGGCGAACTGCTCGGCCTGGCTGGCGCGATCTCGGCGGGGATCGTGGCGCTTTATCTGCTGGACCGTTCCAGGCGCCGCCAGTTGGTCGCCACGCTGCGCTTCTGGACGCAGGCCGACGTCCGCACGGAGCTGAAGCATCGCCGCCGCATCCAGCAGCCCTGGAGCCTGCTGCTGCAAGTCCTCAGCATGGTTCTTCTGCTTCTGGCGATCGCGGGGCCGCATTTCGGCGGCGATGAATCCGCGTTCCGCGATCACGTGGTGCTGCTGGATACTTCGGCGTGGATGGGGGCGCGGACCCGCACCGGCACGCTGATGGACGAGGCTCGCGCCGCGGCCCGCGCCTATATCCGCTCGCTGCCGGCCCGCGATCGCGTGATGATCGTCCGCGCCGACGCGCTTGCGACCCCGGTCACGCCGTTTGAAGCGGACCGGGCCGTGCTCGAACGGGCGATCCGCGAATCGCAGCCGGGCGCTTCGGCCTTGAATCTCCAACAGGCGATCGAGTTCGCGCAGCGCGCCCAGCGCCTGCAATCGCAGCGCGCCGGCGAGATCGTCTATGCCGGCGCCGCGCGCGTGCCCGGAGAAGAAGCGGCGCCGGTGCAGGCGCCGCCCAATCTGCGCGTGCTCGCGGTAAACGCGCCGCAGGAAAACACCGGGCTGCGAAAGATCGGCCTGCGCCGCTCGCCCGCCGACCCCGATACCTGGAACATATTCGTCTCGGTGAAGAACTACGGATTGCGGCCGCATGACGTCCAGCTTGCGCTGCAATTCGGCGGCGCGCCGGCCGGTTCTAAAGCGATGACGCTTAAGCCCGGCGCCGAGGAGCAGGCGACATTCGAGTACAAAACCAAGGTCGCCGGTTATCTGGAAGCGCGCCTTTTGCCGGAAGACTCTTTTCCCCAGGACAACCGCGCGCTGATCGAGCTACCCGCGCGGCAGGCGTTGCGCGTGGTCGTGTATTCGGCCGAGCCGCGCTTGCTGCGCGCGCTGATCGCCTCCAATCCGCAAGTCAGCGCCCGCTTTGAGCCGCCCGAGCGGTTCGATCCGCAGGCCAAAGCCGATATCTTCGTGCTGGACCGCTTCATTCCTCCCGCGCGCCCGCGCGCCGATTCCATCTGGATCGAGCCTCCGGCCCTCGGATCGCCCATCCCGGTGCGGGAGACGAAGACCGGCATCACGCTGGAGCATTGGCGTCCGGAAACGCAGCTCGGCGCCGGGCTGCACACTCGAAACGCGCGCATCGAGTCGGGCGAAATCCTCAGCGCCGCGCCCGGCGATATTGTGGTCGCCGAGGCCGCCGGCGGGCCGCTGGTTGTCGCCCGGCCGTCGGAGCCCAAGATCGCCGTCCTCGGATTCGAACCGCTGCGCTCCTCGATGAAGTACGAGCTGGCGACGCCGCTGCTGATGGGCAACCTGATGCGTTGGATGGCGCCGGAAACATTCCGGCGCTGGGATGTTCAGGCGGGCACGGTGGGCACCGTCACCGTCGCGCTCGATCCGGCCGCCGATCGTTCCAGCGTCCGCGTGGTGACCGAGGACCAGCGCGCGCTGCCTTTCACCATCGAGGGCGACACCCTTCGCTTCTTCGCGGGCTCGCCCGGAACGGTTCGCGTATTGGCCGGCGACCGCGAAACGGTCTACTCCCTCACGCTGCCCGACGTCGGAGAAGCGGCCTGGAAGCCGCCGCCCGGCGTCCGCCGCGGAATCCCCCGCGCGGCCGAGGCGAGCGACACCGGAATCGACGTGTGGCCCTGGCTGGCTCTGGGCGGGGGCGCCGGCCTGCTCATCGACTGGCTGCTGTTCGGGCGCAGCCGGGCGCTGCGGCTTCGCGCCGCCCGCCTCGCCGCCGGCGCGGCGCGCTTTAACGCCTGGAGAAAAGCGTCATGACGTTTGAACGGAGCTGGGTTCTCGCCGCCGCCGCGCTGCCGCTGGTCTGGATGCTGCTTGAGTGGCGGCGCACCACGCGCCGCTTCGGCCTCGCGCTCAAAGCTCTCTGTTTTGCCGCGATTCTCGTCGCGCTCGCCGAGCCGCGCCTCAACGTCTTTGAAACCAAAGTCGCCGTCGCGGTTCTGGTGGATACTTCGGCCAGCGTCACGCCCGCCGATCTGGAGCGCGCCTCGCGCCTCGCCGCCCAGCTCGCCAGCGAGCGCGGCCGCCACTGGATGCGCGTCATCCCCTTTGCCCGCTCCACCCGCCCGCTCAGCCGCAACGAGGATCAAAAGCCGTGGAAGTTTCTTCCCACCGCTGGAGAAAACGGCCGCGCCACCGACCTGGAAGCCGCCATCCGGGAAGCCGCCGCCGCGCTTCCCGCCGGCATGGTCCCGCGCATCGTGCTGATCTCCGACGGCAGGCAGAACAAGGGCAGCGTGGCGCGGGCGGCCTGGCAGGCGCAACAGTTGGGGATCCCGATCGATACCTACCCGCTCGCCGGACGCCCCCAGCCGGCCATGCGTCTGGAGTCCGTCAGCCTGCCTTCGATCGCCTTCACCGGCGAACCGTTTCCCATCGACGCCGTGGTCTCCACGCCGAAAGCGGGACCCGCCGAAGTGGAGCTCGCCGCCGAAGGCCGCACGCTGGGAAAGAGCCAGGTGCAGCTCGCCGCCGGGGAAAATTCGCTGCGCCTGCACGCCAGCCTGAACACGCCGGGCGCCCTTGATCTGGCCATCTCGGTGCGCGGCGAAAGCGCCGGCCAGGGCGAAGTGCATTTCGATCAGGCGGTGACCCTCCGCCGGCCCAGGGTTCTCTACGTCAGCGGCGACGCGCCGGGCGCGAATTCCCATCTCAGCTCCACCCTGGAGGCGGCGCAGTTCAGCGTCGATCGCGCCGAAGCATTCAGCGCGGGCAATCTCGCCGATTATCAGCTCATCATCTTCGACAACTGGGATCTGGAGAGCATCCCCGCCGCGCGCAAGGCGGAGCTGGAAACCTACGTCAAGCAGGGCGGCGGCGTGCTGGTGATCGGCGGCGAGCGTAACGTTTACGCCGAGGACAAGGCCAAGGTCGAGGACGCGCTCGACCGCGCTCTGCCCGCCAAACTCGCTCCGCCGCGCTCGCCCGAGGGGACCGCGGTGGTGCTCATCATCGACAAGTCTTCGTCGATGGAGGGCCGTAAGATCGAGCTGGCGCGCCTGGCCGCCATCGGCGTGGTCGATAATCTTCGGCCCATCGACCTGGTCGGCGTCCTCATCTTCGATAATTCGTTCCAATGGGCCGTGCCGCTGCGCCGCGCCGAGGACCGAACTTTGATCAAGCGCCTGATTTCGGGAATCACCCCCGACGGCGGCACGCAGATCGCGCCCGCGCTCAACGAGGCGTACCGCAAAATCCAGCCCACCAACGCCGCCTACAAACACATCGTTCTTTTGACCGACGGAATCTCCGAGGAGGGCGACAGCCTGGACCTCTCGCGGGAGGCGCAGGCCAAGCGCGTCACCATTTCGACTGTCGGCCTGGGCCAGGACGTGAACCGGTCCTATCTGGAAAAAATCGCGCAACTGGCCGGCGGCAAATCGTATTTCCTGAACGAGCCCGCCGGCCTCGAGCAGATTCTTCTGCGCGACGTGATGGAGCATACCGGCAGCACCGCCATCGAAAAACCGGCGCTCGCCGTCAAAGTCGCCCGGCCCGCCGGAATTCTGGACGGCCTCGACATGAACGCCGCGCCGCCGCTCAAAGGCTACGTCAAATTCACGCCCAAGCCGGGCGCCGATACGATCCTGGAGATCGATCGCGATCCCCTGCTGAGCGTGTGGCAATATGGACTGGGCCGCTCCGCCGTTTTCACCTCCGACGCCAAAGCCCGCTGGGCCGCCGATTGGATCACCTGGAAAGGCTACGACAAGTTCTGGGCCAATCTCACGCGCGATCTCCTCCCGCACGCGCAAGCCGGCGAAGCGACGCTGGAATATGACAGCGCCAACGGCGAACTGGTGGTCGATTATCGCCTGGGCCGCAGCGTCGAGGAGCCCGCCACCATTCCCGAGATTTTTGTTTTCGGCCCCGATAACTTCCAGCGCCCGATTCCGGTGAAGAAAATCGCCGACGGCACCTTCCGCGGCCGCCTTCCCATCGGCCAGCGGGAGGGCCTGTTCCGCGTCCGCCCGCTGGCCGACTCGCAAGCCTTCCCGGAAGCCGGCCTCTACCGCCCCGAAGCCGAGCTGGCCGACTACGGCTCCGATCCCGCGCTGCTCAAACAAGTCTCCGAATTCACCGGCGGACGCTTCCAGCCGAGCCCCAAAGCGGTTTTCGACGCCGGAAACCGCAGCATCCCCTCCACCATGCAGCTCTGGCCCGGTTTTCTCGCGCTGGCGATCCTGTTGAATCTCGCCGAGCTGATCCTGCGCAAATGGAAAGGCGTCCTCGGCCGGTCCTGAGCGCCGCCGCTAGTGCCTGGCGAACATCTCCATCACGTCCTTGCGCAGCGCGGCCTGGCTGTCCGGACGGCTGTAGAACATGTGCCCGCCCGGATACTCCCGCACCGCGACGCGCGACGCGTCTCCCATCACCGGCATCTGATCCACCGTGAGCACGGACCCCATGAACGGGCACGACAGATCGTTCCATCCGTGCGCGATCATCACCCGCAGCTTGGGATCGGCCGCAACCGCCTCCCGCAGATCGCCGGCCGCGCCGTTGCGCAGCGCCCGGCTCTCGTGATCCCATTGCGAGTTGACCGAATAGCTCAGCGCGTGATAGCGCGCCTCCGTTTTCCAGCCCACCACGCGGGTCACGAAATCGACCATGGCGGTGGTGGTCGGCGCGATGATGCTTTCCAGCAGCGGATCGTTGCCGCGCGGATAGGGCGAGTAGGGGAACGGATCGAAGGAGGTCACGTTGGAGTCGTAGATGCTGCCGATCTTGCCCTGCTCGCGGAACACCTCGCGCAGATACGCCCCGATCTCCAGCCGCGCTCCGCTGCGCCGGACAAACTCCTCCTCCAGCCCGGTCATCTCGGTGACCTTCTTGACCAGCCGGGTCATCGCCGCCGGATCGGAACGGCCCTTGAGCAGATCCGTGACGTATTCTCCGCGCGTATAGGCGATCACCTGGGCCATCGCCTCCGGCGTGAGCTTGTGCGTCCGCTCCAGGTGCGCCGCCGCGATCGACGGCAGCGTCATCATCCACCGCATCGGCGAGACGTCGGGATTTTCGTCGAGCGTCGGGTTCAGATACGGCGACACCAGCACCAGGCCGTTCATCGCCACCCCCATCTGCGATTGCAGATAGTGCGTCACCCGCGGCCCGCGATAGCCCCCGTAGCTCTCGCCGACCAGATATTTCCGCGAACCCATCCGTCCGTTCTTCACCAGCCAGTCGTAGATCACCCGCGACAGGTAATGAATATCGTTCTCGGTGGAATAAAACAGCTTCTTGGTCTCCTCGGCGGAGACCAGCGAGCGGCTGAAGCCGGTGCCGATCGGGTCGATGAACACCAGGTCCGTAAAATCGAGCCAGGTCCCCGGATTATCGGTCAGCACCGCCGGATCGGAGGGGCTGTCGCCCGGATCGCCGAACTTCACGTGTTTGGGGCCGATCGCCCCCAGATTCAGATAGACCGAAGCGGCGCCCGGTCCGCCATTGAGCGCGAACGTCACCGGCCGGTCCTTGCCCTCCACGATGTAAGCCGTATAAACCACCTCGCCGGTTTTCTTTTCATTCTCGAAAACCGGCAAGGTCCCCACCGTCACCTGATAGGCCAGCGTCCTGCCGTTAAACTGGATGCTCTGCGCGGCGTGAGCGTCGGGCGGCAGCGGAGGTTCTTTCTCCGCCGCGTCCTTGGCCGCGGCCGGAGCCGCCGGCTTGGGCTCCTGCGCGTAGGCGTACAGGCCAAAGGACACCATCAGGACGGAAATGATCTGGAGTTTTCTCATAGGCGCTTGTTTCCAGGCTACCGCGCGGAAGGCTTTCCCGTCCCGGGCGCGGGCGGGCGAATCAACACGCGCCGCGGACCTTGAGCGCCTCGTCGATGATCGACAACAGTTGTTTGCGCGTGATCTCGATCTTCTCGCCTGCTTCCGGCAGATCCTCGGCCGTCAGCGGCGCGCCCGGCTCGAATCTATTGCGCGACTTCACGCCATACCGTGCGCGCGAATCAAACAGCTTCTGCACCTCCACCCGCGGCAGCGCCTGGGCTCCTCCGAGCAGTTCCGCCACCAGCGTGATGCGCGCGAAGTGCTCCACCATTTCCATCCGGAAATAGGCCTGCCAAACGTCCTCGCCGTAAGCGACGGCGCCGTGGTTTGCCATCAGCAGCGCGTCGAAATTGGGAATATAAGGAAGCATGCCCGCGGTGAGCGCCGGCGTGCCCGGTAATCCGTAGCCGGCCAGCGGAACCGAGCCGAGCGAAATCACGACTTCCGGCAGCAGCGCCAGGTTCAACGCGCGGCCCGCCGCCGCAAACCCGGTGGCCACCGGCGGATGCGCATGCACCACGCCCCCTACATCCGGACGCATGCGATAGATGGTCAGATGCATGCCCATCTCCGAGGTCCGCTCCCGCTCGCCGGAAAGCTTGCCGCCGTCCAGATCGCAGACGATCAGATCCTCCGGCTTCATCATGCCCTTGCACACCCCGGTGGGCGTCGCCAGCAGGCGCCGCTCGTCCAGCCGCAAAGTGATGTTTCCATCGTTTGCGGCCACCCAACCCTTTTCGAACACGAGCCGCCCCACCCGGATCACGTCGTCGCGAAGCTGATCTTCGGTCTTGGTCATCGCCGGCCGTGCTCTTGATTGTAGCAGCGAATCGCCGGCGCCGTAGACCGGCCGGGCGCGCGTTTGGCCGCGCTATTCGTAGCGCAGCGCTTCGGTCGGATTCAGCCTGGCGGCGCGGTTGGCCGGCAGAATGCCAAACACCAGACCGACCAGCAGGGAAACCGAAAAGGACACCGCAATCGACAGCGGAGAGATGGGAATCTGGAGCTCGTCGGTGAAAAACTGCACGCTCAGCGGGATCGCCACGCCGATCAGCGTTCCCGCCAGCCCGCCGCTCAGGCTGATGAGCACCGCTTCGGCCAAAAACTGCTCCAGGATGTCGCGCCGCGCCGCCCCCACCGCCATGCGCAGGCCGATCTCGCGCGTGCGCTCGGTCACCGTGACCAGCATGATGTTCATGATCCCGATGCCGGAAATGATCAGCGCGATGGCCGAAACCACCACCAGCACCACCGTCAGGATGTCGCCGATGGTGCGCGCCGCCGCCAGAATCGCGCTCAGATTGGCCACCGAATAATGCGCCCCCGGACGGTGGCGCCCTTCCAGCAGTACGCGGACCGCGTTGGTCAGCGGCTCCACGTCGCTCACGCTCCGCGCCTGTATATACAGAGGATCGATGCGCTCAATCTGGGCGAAGTAGCGGAGCACGGTGATGGGGATCATGGCGTTCTCCCCGGTCAGTTCGGTCAGGCTGAAGGTGTCGATGCGTTCGCGGAACACGCCGATTACCGTGAATTGCAGCCCGTGCAGCTTGATGGTTCTGCCGATCGCCGCCTCGGCGCCGCCGAACAGCTTTACCGCCAGCTTCTGCATCAACAGCGCGACATGATGGCGCTGGGCGACGTCGCTGGCGTCCAGATACCGCCCGGAAAGGAGCTGGAGGTTGCGCACCACCGGATAAAATTCGTCGGTGCCGATGATGGCGACGTCCTGTTCGCGGCCGTTCACCCACATGCGGTCCATGCTGTTCATGACTCCGGTGGCGGCCACGATCCGCGAGGCGAACTTTTCGCGCACCGCCTCCACGTCGGCGAGCTTGACGAAATCGGCATCGGCCGTGGCGATCGCGCCGTTGTTGCCCGATTCGTACTGCGCGTAAATCAGATTGGAGCCGACGCGCTGGATCTCTTCCAGGATCCGGTTCTTCCCCACCAGCGAAATGGTCACCACCAGAATCACGCTGGCGTTGCCGATCACCAGACCCAGCCCGGTCAGGAAGGCCCGGATTTTGTTCGCGCGCAGCGCCTCGATGCTGGAGCGCAGCGCTTCGCGGTGAAACATCAGCGGCTGCCCCGGCTCTCCCTCACGACCCGGCTCCGATCTTCCGCAGAAGCGCTTCGGCCTGCTCGCGCGGCGGATCGTCGGGCGTCAGCGGCGCCCGCAGATATCTTTCCAGAAGCTCCCGCGCCTGGCCCAGATTGCGCCGCGCCTTCACGTATACGCTCGCCCGCTCAAACAAAAGCTGGGGGTCATCCGGAGCCAGATGCGCGGCCTTGTCGAACATCGCCTCGCTCTCTTTATAGCGGCCGCGCTTGGCCAGATATTTCCCGAGGGCGATGAACCGCCCCACCTGCTTCGGCGCCAGCTCCGCCGCCCGCCGCAACTGGTCCTCGGCCGCGTCGTACTGCTTGCGCTTGTCGTCGATGAGGGCGCGCGCGTAGTGGCCCTCGGCCGGATCGGTTTTGGAGATGAGATCGGCCAGGGCCTCCGCCTTCTGCATCCCTCCGCCCAGGAAGTTCGGCGCATCCAGATAGTAATCGAGCAGATCGCCGGTGGCGTCTCGATTCGCCGGATCGAGCTGCACGCTCCGCTCCAGCGCCTGCCGGGACTTGTTGGCGTAGCCCGGCGCGGTGAACGGATTGGCCGTCTCCGCCCGCCGGCCGTAGGCCCGGCCCAGCCAGTGCAGAATCCGGGCATTGTCCGGATCGAGCGCTAAAGCCCTTTCCAGCGCCTCGGTGGACTTTTTGTAATCCCCCAGCATGAAGTAATTCTGCCCCATCAGTTGCAATGCGGCGGCGCTTTTGTGGGACTCCGAAGCCAACACGGCCAGCGACTCGCGGTATTGCGTGCGCTGGAACAGCTCGCGCGCCTGATCCTCCACCGAACCGCCCGCGGCCAGCCCTGCCGCCACCGTCAGAATACAGACAAGCCTCATCGGTAAACGCAACAAAAACCTAGTCTACTATCTTCGATGCGCGGCGGGAAAGAAGGGATACGGAAAATCCCGTCCGAATCCGCTTCCCATACCGCGCCGGAGCAACGCCGTTGCCCTAATTGGGCAGTTTCGATAACTTTTTGCGGATTTCTGCGGCGTTTTTGGCGCCGGGCGAGAGCTCCAGATATTTTGCGTACGCCTGGCGCGCGCCTTTGCCGTCGTGCAGCTTCTCATCGGCCTCAGCCAGCTTTAAAAACGCCTCTGCCGAGCCCGGATCCCACTTGGTCGCTTCCAGGTAACGCGAGCGCGCCGCCTGAAGCTTTCCCTTCTTGAAGTAGTAATCTCCGGCGACGACGTTCTTTTGCGCTTCGATCGGATTGAGCGTGTACTCTTTCGGTTTGACGGATTCGTCTTCTTCGGGCGGCTCCTGTTGCTGCTGCTGCGCCGGCGGAGTCTTGGGGGGAGCAGGCGGCTGTTGCGCCGACAGCGCCGTGCCCAGCAGCGCCAACGCCCAGCGGATCCTCGCCACAATTTCAGTATACGCATCTTCAGTTTACGCATCCGGGCGGCTCCGGCCGGCGGGCGCCGCTGCGCTACACTTTGTAGGCGTGACCCGGTACTGGGTGGTGCTGCTGCTGCTGGTGGCTTCCGGTCTGCTGAACTACGCCGACCGCGCCAATCTCTCGGCCGGCGCCACCGACATCCAGCGCGAGCTGCAACTGAGCAATGATCATCTCGGCCTGCTGCTTTCCGCGTTTTTCTGGACCTACGCGCTGGTGCAGCTCTGCTACGTCGCCGGATGGCTGGCCGACCGCCTGCATGTCTGCCTGGTGCTGGCCTGCGGCGTCGCTCTGTGGTCGGCGGCAACGGCGGCGACGGGACTGGCCGGATCATTCGCCGCGTTGTTCTCGCTGCGGCTGGTGCTGGGGACAGGGGAATCGGTGGCCTATCCATCGTATTCGCGGATTCTGGTGAGCTGTTTTCCGGAGCATCGCCGCGGGCTGTCGAACGCGGCCATCGACGCCGGCACCAAGCTCGGACCGGCGGCAGGAACCCTGCTCGGCGGATTGCTGATCCCCGCCTTTGGATGGCGCGTGTTTTTTCTGGCCCTGGGGACCGCGGGATTGATGTGGGTGGTCCCCTGGCTTGTGTTTATGCCGCGCGGCAAAAAGGTCTCTTCGGCCCACGATCCCAACTCCCCGCATTTGGCGCGGATTCTCTGCTGCCCCAAGGTTTGGGTGACCGCCGCGGGGCTGTTCTGCTCCAACTATTTCTGGTACTTCCTCATCACCTGGCTGCCGCCCTATCTTGAAAAAGAGCGGAACTTCCCGAAAGCCCGGATGGCGGTAGCGAGCTCGGCGTCATTTCTGGCGATCGCGCTTTCCGCGTTGATTTCCGGATGGCTCTCCGACCATCTGATTCTGCGCGGCAGCGCCGCCACGCGGGTGCGCAAGGGCTTTGCCGGATGCGGCCTGATTCTTTCCACGCTGCTGCTGCCGGTAGCCGTCATCGACAACGTGAATCTTGCCATGACGCTGCTGCTTGCCGCCTGCATTGCCTTCGGGATGTATACCGGAAATGTTTATGCGATCACCCAGACGCTCGCCGGCCCGTCCGCCGCGGGGCGATGGACCAGCATTCAGAATGGCGTTGGTAATCTTGCCGGAGTCGCGGCGCCGTGGTTCACCGGCTGGGTGGTCGACCGCACCGGACACTTCCTCCCCGCGTTTCTAGCCGCGGCGTGCCTGGCGCTGGCCGCGGCGGCGCTGTTCACCCTCGCTCTCGGCAAGCTGGAGCCGGTGGATTTTCAAGCCGAAAAAGTTCTCAGTTCCTAGCCGGCCGCTTCTCACTTCGCCGGGTGAAACGAATCCGTCCAGCGGACCTCCACCGGCTGTTCCTCGCTCTCGATACTCAGGTTTACGACCACCGGCTCCTGCCCGCTGCGCACCACGACGGCTTCCACGGGCATCTGGGGGCTGGCGTTCATTTCCTGGTGTGGAACCATTGGCGGAACATAAATAAAATCGCCGGGGCCGGCCTCGGCGAAGTACTCCAGGCGCTCGCCCCAGCGGAAGCGCGCGCGCCCGCGGACGATGTAGAGCACCGTCTCCAGTTCGCCGTGATGATGGGCGCCGGTTTTCGCGTTGGGCTCGACCACCACGGTTCCCGCCCATAGTTTCTGGGCTCCGGTGCGGGCGTAGGTGATGGCGGCCTCGCGCGTCATGCCGGGAGTTTGCGGCGTGTTCCTGTCCAGCTCGCCGGCGCGGATGACGCGAATGCCGTGGGTCTTCCAATCCGTCATTTCGCCGCCGAGCCTTCGACGGGGTAGCCTTTATCCACCCAGTCCGTGCCGAAGTTGGTGGGGATTTCCACCACCTTGATCCTGGAGTAGCCCAGATTTTTGAGCAGCGTGTAGGCGGGCTTCATGTTGGGACAGTGATCCCAGGGGCAGCAGCCGCAGTACAGCACAATCAGCCGGTCCTTGGGAACGCCGGCCACCGCCTTCTTGAGCGGCTCCAGATCGCGCGAAGCCGGTCCGGCGTACACCGACCCGGGAATATGTTTTACCGCGTAAAGTTTTTCGAATCCGACCTGGAGAATGAGCGCGTCCATTCCCTTGAACTGCTTTGCCAGATCGCCGGGCGAGACGACCTGGGAGGGCGGCCAGGGGGGATTCACCCCGGCGCCGTTGGGCTGCTGGGCCAGGACCGCGGCGGCGAAGAATCCGCAGAGAGCGAGCGAAAAACGGTTCATAGATCCAACTTACCTTGTTTGCTTCGCGGCCGGTCAATCCGCCGTCTGCGCCCGCCCGCTGATCAGAAACACGGCGACCTCCGCCGTCAGGTTCGGGAAGGCGCGGCGCTCGCGTTGGCCGGATAAAAATATCCTCCGCTCCACCAGCCACTTCTCCTTGACGGCCAGCGCCTCGAAATCGAGCACGGTCAGAAAATGGATATTCGGCGAATCATACCATTCGTAGGGAAACAGCTTCGTCTTCGGCGCGCGGCCGCTCCACAGATGGGCGAGGCGGACGCGCCAGTGGCCGAAGTTCGGGAACGCCACGATGCCGCGCTTGCCCACCCGCAGCATGCCGCGGAGGACGCGCAGCGGGTCGCGCGTTTCCTGAAGCGTCTGGCTGAGGACCACGTAATCGAACGCGCCGCCGGGATAGTCGTCAAGCGCGGATTCAAGATCGCCCTGATAGACGGAGACGCCGCGCGCGATGGCTTTTTGCGCCCGGGCGGCGGTGATTTCCACCCCGCGCCCGTCCACCTGTTTATGTTCCCGCAGCCAGGCCAGCAGCTCTCCCTCGCCGCAGCCCAGATCCAGCACGCGCGTGCCGGGCGCGATCAGCTCGCCGATGATGGCGAAGTCGCGGCGCCCGTAAACCTCAAGCATGAGTGCTCTCGAGGAAGCCGCGGATCAGCTCCGTCTGCTCTTCGGCCTCCACCAGAAACGCGTCGTGGCCGTAGTGCGACTCCAGGTTGCAGTAGGCGACGTCGCAGTTGCGGCTGCGCAGCGCGCGCACGATCTCCTGCGACTGATAGCTGGGATAGAGCCAGTCGGAAGTGAAGCTGATCACCAGAAAACGGGTCTTGATTCCGTCGAACAGCGAGGAGAGCGGGCCGCGCTCGGTCAGGTCGAAGGAGTCCATCGCGCGGGTGATGTAGATGTAGGAGTTCGCGTCGAAGCGGTCGACGAACCGGCTGCCGCGGTATTGCAGATAGCTTTCCACCTCGAACTGGTCCGGCGCGCGCAGGCGGCGCCCGAATTTCTGGCGCATGCTCTCATCGCTCATGTAGGTGATGTGGCCGATCATGCGGGCCACCGCCAGGCCGCGCGCCGGCGGGCGGCCGGAGTAATAATCGCCGTGGTTCCAATCCGGATCGGCCATGATCGCCTGGCGGCCCACCTCGTTGAAGGCGATCTGCTGCGCGCTGTGGCGCGCGGTGGCCGCGATGGGCAGCGCGGCCGCCACCTGATCCGGATAGGAAACCGCCCATTCCAGCGCCTGCATTCCGCCCATCGATCCGCCCGCCACGGCGAGCAGCCGGGAGATGCCCATCGAATCGATCAGCATCTTCTGCACGCGAACCATGTCGGCGATGGTGATCGCGGGAAACCGCATTCCCCACGGGCAGCCGGTTTGCGGATTGATCGAGCCCGGTCCCGTGCTTCCGCGGCAGCCGCCGAGCACGTTGGAGCAGATCACGAAATAGCGGTCCGTATCGAAGGCCTTGCCCGGTCCGATCATCTTCTCCCACCAGCCGCCTTCGCCGGCCGCGTGGGCGTCGCCCGAAAAGGCGTGCAGCGTGAGAATCGCGTTGCTTCTGGCGGCGTTGAGCTCGCCGTAGGTTTCATAGGCGATCTCGACGTTTTCCAGCGTGGTTCCGCAATCCAGCGCAACACGTTCGAACGTGGCCGTAGCGGCGTGAGTGATCATGGAATGAAATTTAAGTGTACAGCTTCATCCGTAACGGATTCGCAGCCTCGCAACAGGCCGCTGGCGGCGGGGCTCCGGATGTGTTGAAATAGAAGTTACCCCGCTCACCTGGAGGCTTTAGCCGCTTGAATCCGGCAGTCCTGGCCCTGGAAGACGGTACGGTCTTCGAGGGGATCAGCTTTGGCGCGCCCGCCGAACGCGCGGGTGAAGTTGTTTTCAACACCGCGATTACCGGCTACCAGGAAATTTTCACTGATCCGTCTTACGCCGGCCAGATCGTCGTGCTGACCAATCCCGAAATCGGCAACTACGGCGCGAACGGCTCCGATAACGAAGCCGCGAAACCGCACATCGAAGGACTCGTTGTCCGCGAGTTTTCGCCGCTGGCGAGCAACTGGCGCGCGGAGGAGACCGCTCAGCAATTCTTAATCAGCCACAACGTTCCGGTGATCGCGGGAATCGATACACGGGCCCTGGTGCGGCGCCTGCGGTCGCGCGGCGTCATGCGCGGCGTGCTGTCGGCGGCGAGGACGGACGCAAGCGTCCTGATCGAGCGCGCGAAAAATTCTCCATCCATGGCGGGACTCGAGCTGGCGACCCGCGTTTCGACGCCGGAACCCTACCAATGGCTGGAGCCGGCCGAGCCGTGCTCGCCTTCGGATCTGGAGGGCGAAGCCGCCGAGCCGCGTTTTCACGTGGTCGCCTACGACTTCGGGATCAAGAGAAATATTCTGCGGCGTCTGCGCCAGTGCGGGTGCCGGCTCACGGTGGTCCCGGCAAGAACCACAGCGGAAGAGACGCTGGCGCTGAAGCCGGACGGGATTTTTTTATCGAACGGTCCGGGCGATCCCGAGCCGCTCCAGTTTCAGGCCGCGCAGGTGCGCAAGCTGATCGGCCGCGCGCCGATTTTCGGGATCTGCCTGGGGCATCAGATTCTCGGGCTGGCGCTGGGGGCCAAAACGTACAAGCTGAAATTCGGGCATCGCGGCGCCAACCACCCGGTGCTGAATCAAATCACCGGAAAAGTGGAAATTACGTCTCATAATCACGGTTTTGCGGTCGATCCGGATTCGCTCGACGCCGCCAAAATCGAGATCACGCACACGAATTTGAACGACGGCACGCTGGAGGGATTCCGCCATCGCGAATATCCCGTGTTTTGCGTCCAGTATCATCCTGAAGCCGCCCCCGGCCCGCACGATTCGCGCTATCTTTTCGACGATTTTGTGAAGCTCATGGAGCAGCATGCCCCGGCGAAATGATCTGCGCCGCATCCTGATCGTCGGCAGCGGCCCCATTGTCATCGGCCAGGCCTGCGAATTCGATTATTCCGGCGCGCAGGCGTGCAAGGCGCTCCGCGCGGAAGGCTACGAAGTGGTGCTGATCAATTCCAATCCGGCCACCATCATGACCGATCCGAATCTGGCCGACCGCACCTACGTCGAGCCGCTGAGCGTCGAGTTCGCCGAAGAAGTGATCCGCCGCGAGCGCCCCGACGCGCTGCTTTCCACCGTCGGCGGCCAGACCGGGCTGAATCTGTCGGTGGCGCTGGCCGAAGCCGGCGTGCTCGACCGCTACGGCGTGGAGCTGATCGGGGCCAAAATCGATTCCATCAAAAAGGCCGAGGATCGCCTCCTGTTTAAAGACGCGATGCGGAAGATCGGGCTCGATCTGCCGCAGTCGCAACTGGTCAATTCGGTCGAAAAAGGACTGGAGTTCGCCGCGCGCATCGGTTATCCGGTGATCCTGCGGCCAAGCTTCACTTTGGGCGGAACCGGCGGCGGGATCGCCTATCACCAGGAAGACCTCAAGGAAATTCTGGAGCGCGGCCTGGAGCTTTCCCCCGTTCACGAGGTTTTGATCGAGGAAAACGTCCTGGGATGGAAGGAGTTCGAGCTGGAGGTGATGCGCGATCTGGCCGACAACGCCATCATCGTTTGCTCCATCGAAAATTTCGATCCCATGGGCGTGCACACCGGTGATTCGATCACGGTCGCGCCGGCGCAGACGCTGACCGACCGCGAATATCAGATGATGCGCGACGCCGCGCTGGCGTGCCTGCGCGAGATCGGCGTCGATACCGGCGGCTCCAACGTGCAGTTCGCCATCGATCCCAAAACCGGCCGCATGGTGATCGTGGAGATGAACCCGCGCGTTTCGCGCAGTTCCGCGCTGGCGTCGAAGGCGACCGGGTTCCCGATCGCAAAGATCGCGGCGAAGCTGGCGGTGGGCTACCGCCTGGACGAAATCAAAAACGACATCACCCGCAGGACGCCGGCCTGTTTTGAGCCGTCGATCGACTACGTGGTGGTGAAAATTCCGCGCTGGCAGTTTGAGAAATTTCCCGGAGCGCAGCCCGTGCTGGGCACGCAAATGAAGAGCGTCGGGGAGGTGATGGCGATCGGACGCACCTTCAAGCAGGCGCTCGGCAAGGGCATGCGCAGCCTGGAGACCGGCAAACCGGAAACGGCGGCGAAATACCGCGCCGATCTGATTGAGCCGCGCCTGATCACGCCCAATCCGGAGCGGCTGGGCTACATTCGCTTCGCTTTCGAAGCGGGATACACGGAAGAACAGGTTCACGCGCTCACGTCGATCGATCCGTGGTTCTTGCGCCAGATCCGGGAGATGGTCGATCTGGAAAGATCGGGCGGCTCGCTGGCTTCCGCCACGCGGGAGCAGTTGCTCCGGTTCAAGCGCGACGGGCTTTCCGACGCGCGGATCGCGCGGATGTGGAACACCGACGCGCTGGCGGTCCGCGACAAGCGGAAGCAGCTTGGCGTGAAGGCGGTGTTCAACCGGGTGGACACCTGCGCCGCGGAGTTTGAGAGCTTCACTCCGTATCTTTATTCGAGCTACGAATCGGAGTGCGAAGCGAATCCGGCGCAGAGGAAAAAAGTGGTGATCCTGGGCAGCGGGCCGAACCGCATCGGCCAGGGCATCGAATTCGACTACTGCTGCTGCCATGCCTCCTTCGCGCTGCAGGAGTTTGGCGTCGAATCGATCATGGTGAACTGCAATCCGGAGACGGTTTCGACCGATTACGACACCAGCGATCGCCTGTATTTCGAGCCGCTCACGCTGGAGGAAGTTCTAAATATTTGCGACACCGAAAATCCGGACGGGGTCATCGTGCAGTTCGGCGGGCAGACCCCGCTCACCCTGGCGCTGCCGTTGAAAGCGGCCGGCGTGCCGATTCTTGGGACCGATCCGGAAAACATCGATCTGGCGGAGGATCGCAAGCGCTTCGGCAAGCTCCTGGACGATTTGAAAATTCCCGCGCCGGCCAACGGTTCGGCGACCACTGTGGAGGAAGCGTGCGCCATCGCCCGCTCGATCGGCTTCCCGGTGCTGGTGCGGCCGAGCTATGTGCTGGGCGGGCGCGCCATGGTGATCGCCTACGACGAGGATACGGTGCGCCGCTATATGCAGGAAGCGGTGGTGTTCTCGCAGGACCGTCCGGTGCTGATCGACCGCTTCCTGGAAGACGCGATCGAGGTCGACGTGGACGCGATCGCCGATTCCTCCGGGACGGTGCTGGTGGCCGGAATCATGGAGCATATCGAAGAGGCCGGCGTGCACTCCGGCGATTCGAGCTGCGTTCTTCCGGCGACTTCTCTTTCCACCGAGGTGCTGGCGGCGATCCGGTCCTACACCGAGCGCCTGGCCCGCGCGCTGCGCGTCATCGGGTTGATGAACGTTCAATACGCGGTGAAGGACGGCGTCGTCTACGTGCTCGAAGTGAATCCGCGCGCCTCGCGGACGGTTCCCTATGTCAGCAAGGCGACCGGCGTGGCGCTGCCCAGAATTGCCGTGGGCGTGATGCTGGGAGGGCGGATCGCGGACTTCACCGCCGCCCGGGGCGTGCTCCCCGTCCCGCAGTTTTTCGTGAAGTCGCCCGTGTTTCCGTTCAACAAATTTCCGGGCGTGGATCCGGCGCTCGGGCCGGAGATGCGATCGACGGGGGAAGTGATGGGCGTCGGGGAAAATTTCGGCGAGGCCTTCGCCAAGGCGCAATTGAGCGCCGGAACGCCGCTGCCGGATAAAGGCCGCGTATTTTTGAGCGTGAACGACCGCGATAAAGCGGCCGCGGCGGCGCTGGCGAAACGTTTCCACGAGTTGGGATTCGAGATCACGGCGACGCGCGGCACCGCCGCGGCGATTCGCGCGGCGGGTGTGCCGGTGAAGACCGTTTTCAAGGTGAACGAAGGGCGGCCCAACTCCGTGGACTTGATGAAATCGGGAGCCGTGGATCTGGTGATCTACACCCCCACCAGCGGCGCGCACGCGTTTTCCGACGAGAAGGCGATCCGCAGAACAGCGCTGACCCACCGCCTGCCGTGCATCACCACCATGAGCGGCGCGCGGGCGGCCCTGGAAGCGATCGCCTCCCGCCGCCGCGATCCCGTTCGGGTGTGGAGCTTGCAGGAAATCCACGGCGCGGCACGCGTATCGGCGGGCTGACGCCGGGGCGGCTTTCGAGCGATCCACTCCACTATCATGGAAATGTGGGGCGCTCCGAGCCCCGCGCCTGATGCCCGAAACGCGACGCCGCGACACCCAAAAAAGAGAGCAGCCGGTCGAAACGGCCGAAATCCCGCAGGAACCGCAGGAAGAGATCGTCGAACCGCGGGTTTCGGCGATTCTGGTCGGCTACAACCAGGCCGCCGCGCTGCGCCGCGCCATCGCCGCCCTGGAAGCCTCCACGGACCGCGAGCGGCTGGAAATTATCGTCATCGATTGCGGCAGCCATGACGAAAGCCCGCAGCTCGATGCGGAGTTTGAAAAGATCACGCTGCTGCGCCTGCCGATGCATTTAGGCGCGACCAAAGCCATGAATATCGGCGTGCGCACCGCCAAGGCGGAAACTGTGTTTTTTCTTTCGCCCAACGTGGAAGTGGCGCCCGATACGGTGATGCAGCTCGCCGCGAAGCTCGAAGACGAGACCGGCGATGCAGCCGCGGTATGCCCGCTGCTGGTCGATCCGGCGGGGCGGATCGTTTCGAAGGACCACGACATCTCGGCGGCGATCGCGGGCAGGGATGAGGGCCGGCTGGTCGACGGGTCCGCGGAAAGCGTCGAGATGGCGTATCCCGGCCTGGACGCGCTGATGATCCGCAAGTCGTTTTTGAAGGGCATGAATTATTTCGATGAGCGCTTCGGCAACTCCTGGGCCGACGCGGATCTGGCGATGCAGATCCGGCGCGCGCAGCGAAAAATCCGGCTGTTTTCGGCGATCCGCGCGACCTATTACGACGAGCCCGATCCGGCCGCCTCCGATCCGCTGTACGCCGCCGACCGCGCGCTCGGCGCGGCGGCGTTTGTCGGAAAATACCGGGGGTTCGTTGCGGGCCTGCTGTTCCGTATGGCGGCCATTTTTCGCGCGCTCGGCCGGTTTGACCTGAAGCAGGCCGGCGCGCTGATCCGCGGCCAGAAGCTCGACGGAACGCAGGCGATGTGACCGCGCCGCCTCAGGCCGGAGCGAGGAAGGCGCCGGTAATCTGGCTCACCGAGCGGGCGCCGCACTGGCGCATGGTCAAGGTCAGCTCTGCTTGAAAGATTTCCAGGACGCGCTCGACTCCCGCCTGGCCGAAGGCCCCGAGCCCCCACAAATATGGCCGGCCGATGCCGACCGCGGCCGCGCCCAGCGCCAGCGCCTTGAACACGTCCGTGCCCCGGCGGAAACCGCCATCGATCAGCACCGGGATCCGGCCGTGCACGGCCTCCACGACCTCGGGCAAAATTTCGATGGTCCCGCGGCCGGTCTCCTCGGCGCGGCCGCCGTGATTGGAGACGACGATGGCGTCAACGCCGTGATCGCAGGCGAGCGCGGCGTCCTCGCGCGTTTCCAGCCCTTTTAATACCAGCTTCATCTTCGTCGATTTCCTGAGTTGATCGACGAATTCCCAGTTCATTGAAGGCGAATTGATCCCGCCCGCGTCCAGCCCGGAAAGCATCGGCCGGTTCAACCCATCGGCCGGGCTCGGCTGGTGGCAGGAGGTGCATTGCCGGGTGTCGGCCGCGCTGAGGCGTCTCTGCGTCTCGGTGTTGCGGCCGCCATTCTGATCGACGGTGAGCACCAGCACCGTGCAGCCTGCGGCTTCGACCCGCCGCAGCATTTGTTGGACGGCGTCCCACTTGCGCGGCGCATACATCTGAAACCACGGCGGGCGGCCCAGCGCGCCGGCGACGGCCTCATAGGAGTAGGAGGAAACGGTGGAGAGCATCTGCGCCGCGTTCTTCGCCTTGGCCGCCCGCGCCGTGGCCAGCTCGCCTTCGGGGTGGAACGCGCGCTGGCTTCCGCAAGCGCTGATATAGACGGGCGACGCCCACCGGGTTCCGAACAGATCGATGCTGGTATCGACGCGGCTCACGTCGATCAGCCGCCGCGGCCGCAGCGCGAACTTCCGGAACGCTTCCCGGTTGGCGCGCAGCGTCAGATCGTCATCGACGCCGGTGGCCATGTAGGCCCAATGCGCGGGCGGCAAGGCGCGGCGCGCCGCCGCCTCGAAATCCATCACGCTGAGCGCGCTTTTCGGATCCTGCGGACCCTCCTGCTGAGCGAAGATCCATGGGCTGGCGGCGGCAAAACTCAGGAACTCACGGCGGGAATGCATAAATCGTATCCTAACTCAGTTTTTTGTCCTACAACCCTAACTTTCTTCCCATCGGCCGCCGATAGACTATCCGCAGGGTTTCGACTTCGACTATGCACATGGACGCGTTTCTTTGGATGTTTCTTCCGGTGTTCGTGGCCGGGGGAAGCGCTCTGTTGTCGTTCTACATCATGCAGGCCCGGATGGAGGTCGCCCTCGCCAAGGAACGGGAATCGCTCGCCGAGGCGCGGGCCACCATCAGCTCCCAGAAGATCACCATGGAGGAGCGGATCAAGGCCACCGAAGAAGCGGTCCGGCGCCGTTCGCTCGACGAGTTCATGCAGGACTTCCGGGTCGAGGAGCGGAGCTATGTCCGCGAAAACAAATCGCTCCACGCTTTGCGCCGCACCATGGTGATGCAGGAGAGGCTGTTTTTCCGCAACATCCCGCTATCCAACTGGATCGAGCACGAGATGATCGTCGAAGACGGCCGCGATCTGGATGAGCTGCCCAAGGAATCGGTCTTTTCGGCTCCCGCGCTTGCCGCCGAGGAGCGCCTGCCGGTTTCCAAGTTCCTGGACGAAGTGGAATGGCCGCGGGAAATGCCGCCGGAGAGCGCTTCTCTGGCCAACGCCCGCATCCCGGCCTTTGGGGCGCAGTAGGCCGGAGCTTACTGACGGCCCGGCGCCAGCACGTAGGGCACGGGCACGGAGGAGGCCGGACTGCTCAGATAAACGTGCGTGGCGCCGCTGGCCGTATCATAGGTTTGCATCGACGCCGAGATGGCGCACGGCGTTCCGGCAGTCTGGGTCACCTGGATCGAGCCCAGCACGACGGCCTGTCCGGTGGTCGCCAGCGTGTTCCCGGCGAGGCTCGCCGAAGCGATTTCTCCTGAAGCTAAGGTGAATTTCACCGGCGCCGGCTGCGTTTTGGCGTTCGCCACCGTGAAGGTGATGGTCCCGCTACAGGAAGCTGCGGCGTTTGCTCCATTGGAAGCGGTGTTTGCGACGCTCATCTGAACCGTCTCGGTCGTGCCCACTCCGAGGGGTGTGAAGTTCAGGTTCCGGGTGAAACTGGCCGGCGTAGGCAGCGATTGCGCCGCGGCGACTCCGGCAACTCCAAGCAAGCAAAGAAAAAAATTAAACCGCATCAAATCCTCCGGATTCTTAGACGCCGTTAGCCGTTACCGGATTACATCCGGGACGACCGCCGGGCGCTGGTCCTAAAGCGCGTTTTTTCAGGATCCTAGCCTGTAATCCAGCCTCCCGCCGATCCGTCTAGGAAACAGATGATTGAGGTGGTGGAGCCTCTGTCGGCCGAGAGAACCGGATCGCCCGCCCCGGCGGCTCTGTTGCGCGATTTCGGCGCGTGGATGAGCTCGGAGCAGCGCCGGATCTATGCGCTTTGCCAGCGTTTTTTGCAGGATCGGGACGAGGCCGACTCCGCCACTCAGGACGTCTTCCTCAAGGCTTACCAGGCATTATCGCGGGACAATGCGCAGCAGTTGGACGATCCGGCCCGCTGGGTGACGCGCATCGCCGTAAACACCTGCCTTGACCGGCTGCGGTCGCGCAAATGGCAGTTCTGGCGGCGTCGCCCGGCGCCGGAGGACGAGCAGGCGATCCTGGCGCTGGCGCCGTCCCGCTCGCCGGAAGGCGAGGACTGTTATTTCGCCGGGCAGATCGGGGCGCGGCTGCTGGCGGCGCTCGAAAAATTGTCGCCCCGGCAACGGGCCGTGTTTTCTCTCCGCCATTTTGAGGAGATGAGCCTGGAGGAGATCAGCCGGACGCTCGAGCTGGATGTCGGCACCGTAAAAGCTCACATGTTTCGCGCCGTCGCCCGGCTGCGCCAGGAGCTGCGCGATTTGTACGGAGGCGCTCGATGAACCGCCATCTCACCACCGATGAGTTAATCGATTGTGTTTACGGCCTGAACGAGGACGCTCATCTTTCGGCCCACTTGGAGGAATGCAGGGAGTGCGCCGCGCGGATGGAGGCGGCCGGGCGGAGACGGCGCGCGGCGGCGCAGGCGGCGCCGGTGTCCAGCGAATTTCTGGCGGCGCAGCGGCGGGCGATCTATGCGCGGATCGATCAGCCGGCGGCGCGGCGGCTGCACTGGCTTCCGGCGCTGGCGGCCGCGGCGGCGCTGGCCGTGGTCGCTCTGGTCTACAAGGCCCCGGCTCCCCAGCCGTCGCATCCCGATTCAGCTTTAAGCGATGCGCAACTGTTCAGCGAAGTATACTCGATGGAGCAGTCGACGGAGCCGGCGGCGGCGGCGCCGATTCATCAGCTTTTTGAGGACAGCGGGCAATGATTCGCTGGTTTGCATTTCTGCTCGGGCCGGCGCTGCTTCTGGCGCAGCCGCCGGCGCGGGATCTTCCTCCGTGGTGGGAAGCCGGCCTGGCCCGGAATCTGAATCTCAGCGACGCGCAGATGAAGCAGTTGCTGCAAATCCGCGACGACTTCCGCCCCCGCATGAGGGATGCCCGCGCCGCGGTGCTGCGCGCCGAAAAAGAGGTCGAAGCGGCCTTCAACGAAGATCCGGTGGACGAGGCCAAGGCCATGGAAGCCATCGCCCGGCTGGCCGCGGCCCGCGCTGAGGCGACCAGGGCGGTTTCGGAAATGGACCTGAAGTTCCGGATGGTCCTGACGGCGCAGCAGTGGCAGGAGTTGAAGGACCGGCAGCATCCGCGGCCCGGAGGCCGGGGCCGGCGGGGCCCTCCTACGCCTCCGACCAATCAGAAATAACGACTGGCGATTTGACTTTGTCCCCGCGGCGGAGTATCCCTGAAAGAGAGCCGGCGCGGTAGCCAAGTGGTAAGGCAGAGGTCTGCAAAACCTTTATTCGGGGGTTCGATTCCCCCCCGCGCCTCCAGCCAATCCACCTAGACCAAGCGAGGATTGCTCCGGTTCTGGTAAAATCTCCCTTTGCGGATTTTGTTCCTCTTGAACTGCCTGGCCCTGTTTGCCTGCGGATTGCTGACCGCCCAGACGTCTACCTCGCCGCAAAAGAAAGCCGCCAGGAAGAAGACCACCAGACATCGCGCCTCCAGCAGCACAACGGCTGCCGCGCACACCACGCATAAGACCACCGGGGCTGCGCCGGGCAAATCGCGTCGCGCGGCGGCGAAAAAATCGAAGACCGCCGTGGCGCGGCGATCCGTACAGAGCCAGCCCACTCCGGAGCGATATAAGGAAATTCAGGAAGCGCTGGCCAGCCGCGGATATTTCCAGGGTACGCCCGACGGCAACTGGGGTCCGGAATCGGTGGATGCGCTCAAGCGGTTTCAGCGCGACCAAAATCTCACCGACGACGGGAAAATCGGCTCTCTTTCGCTGATTGCGCTGGGGCTCGGCCCCAAGCGGGCGGCCGCAGCCGAACCCGCGTCCGAAAATAAGGTTCAACAATGATCATTGGAGTTCCCAAGGAAGTCAAAGACCATGAAGCGCGTGTCGGGCTGCTGCCGAGCGGCGCGAAAGCCCTGATTGAAGCCGGCCATCGCGTGCTGGCGCAAGCCGGAGCCGGCGTCGGCAGCTCGATCGCCGACCAGGAATACGCGGAGGCGGGCGCCGAAATCGTCCCCACGGCGGCGGAGCTGTGGAAACGCAGCGATCTGGTCGTGAAAGTCAAGGAACCGCAGCCCTCCGAATACGGATTTCTGCGGCCGGGGCTGGTTCTGTTCACCTATCTTCATCTGGCGCCGCTGCCGGAGCTCACCGACAAGCTGCTGGAGGCGCGCGTCAGCGGAGTCGCCTATGAGACCATTCGCGAAAGCGACGGTTCGCTGCCGCTGCTGACGCCCATGAGCGAGGTGGCCGGGCGTCTGGCCACGCAGGTCGGCGCACAGTATCTGGAAGCGCCGATGGGCGGGCGGGGAATCATGCTCGGCGGCGTGCCGGGCGTGGCGCCGGCCAACGTGGTGATCATCGGCGGCGGCGTGGTGGGCCATCAGGCGGCCAAGGTGGCCGTCGGCATGGGCGCGCACGTGATCATCATCGACCGCAATCTGGACCGGCTTCGCCAGCTCGACGACATCTATTCGAGCCAGGTGGTGACGCTGGCCTCCAACGAGTACACCATTCGCGAATCGCTGCGCCTGGCGGACCTGGTGATCGGCGCGGTGCTGATCCCCGGCGCGTCGGCTCCCAAACTGGTCCGCCGCGACATGCTTCCGGCGATGCGGAAAGGCGCGGTGATGGTGGACGTGGCCATCGATCAGGGCGGCTGCTTTGAAACCTCGCACGCGACCACGCACACCAATCCGATCTACTTCGTGGACGGAGTGCTGCACTATTGCGTGTCGAACATGCCGGCCGCGGTGCCGCACACCTCGACGTTCGCGCTGAACAACGCCACGTTTCCCTATTTGATGGAGCTGGCCAATCGCGGCCTGGAAGGCGCCTGCGAGCACAGCGCGGCGATTCGCGAGGGGGTGAACACGTATCAGGGCCACGTCGTCTATCCGGCGGTCGCCGAGTCGCAGGGGAAGAAGTGGAAAGAGATGAGGGCGGTGGTTTAGCCCGCGCGTTGGGCCCAGGAAACCCCGCCATCGCCGGCCGGGCGGAGTTGCCGGCGTCTTATCACATGGAAACGGGCACGGGGAGGATTTGAGGGTCCAGGCCGAAACAGGCCTGCATCTCGCGGCGGCCGCGGGGAGTCAAGGCGAGCGCGCGGCTGTCGGCGTCCCGCACCAGCCAGCTTCGCGCCAGAGCGAGCTGGAGGAGCTCCCATCCGAGCGCTCCTGCCAGATGCGAGCGGCGTTCGGTCCAATCCAGACAGGCGAACGCGAACCGGCGCCGCGCCCGGCGGGCCCGCGCCAGATCGACGCCCAGCTTTTCCAATGCGAGCTCGCCTTTGGCCGTGACCGCGTATCGGGAGTTCAACCATTCTAATCGCCGCAAACGGTCGTGCAGCGCGACTCCCAGGATCCCGGCGATGTGGTCATAGCAGGTTCGGGCGGCGCGCAGCCGGTCCGGCGCCCGCGCCGCGGACCGCGGGTGCGGCGCGCCGGCCAGCACGCTCAACCGCTCCAGCGCGCGGGCGGCATCGGCTCCGGCGAGCCGATAATAGCGGTGCCGCCCCTCGGTTTGTAATTTGACAAGCCGCGCCCGGGTCAGGCGATTCAGGTGCGCGCTCGCGGTGGAGGCGGCGATTTCCGCGGCCGCGGCCAGCTCGGTCGCGCTCCGCGCGCGGCCGTCCAGCAGGGAGTAGAGAATGCAGGCCCGGGACGGCTCGCCGATGGCGGCGGCGATGGCCGCGACCGCGCGGTTGGCGTCATTCATACTTCGACATTAAACGAAGTATGGGTATGGAGCAAGCGCTAAATTCCGGATATGAAATTGACGCGCCGCAGGGCAATCGCGGGAGCCGCACTCGGCCTCCTGTCGCGCGCCGAGAACAAGTCCATGACCATCGCCTGCTTCATCCGCTATCAGATCGATCCCGATCAGAAAGACGCCTTCCGCCAATACGCCGAGGCCTGGGGCCGCATCATTCCCCGCTGCGGCGGGCATCTGATCGGGTATTTTCTGCCTTGGGAAGGAACCAACGATGTGGCCTGGGGGGTGATCGCCTTCGACAGCCTGGCGTCCTATGAGCGCTACAAAGCCCGGCTGCGGGAGGACGCCGAGGCGCGCCGCAACTTCGCCCTGGCCCAGAGCCGGAAGTTGATTCTTCGCGAAGAACGAAATTTCCTGGAGGCCGTCAACGGCGCTTTTGAGATTCCGGCGAAAATCGCGGACCATCCCTGAGCCGCTTCAGGCCGGTAATCGAAAAACATCGGCCGGCCGGAAACGCATCACACTGCGGCGGGATCTAAGAACCGACTGGAAGACCGATGCGCCTGCGCGGTTTTTCATTCGAGTCACAGTTACGGGAGATCCTGATGAAAACCTGGGAACAAAACCTTCGATTCGCGATCGGCTCGGCCGCCGCGGGTGCGGCGATTTTCGCGCCGCTCAGCTATAAGTGGAAAGGCGTTTTGACCGCGATCGCCGCGGACGCGATTTTGACCGGGATTTACCGGGTTTCGCCGCTGCGCCGCCTCATCCGGGCGTGAGCGGGCGGAGGCCCGGCCGCGCGCATCCACAGCGCCGGCGGAAATGCCCGCGCTAGCGGAAGGTTCGCAGGCTGGCGTGGGAAAGGTGAGGCACATTGTTCAGGCTGAACAGGCGGAGTTCGTTGGAACGGACGCGAAATGAGGTGAAGCTCGCATTGTGCAGGACGCCGGCGATCTGCATGGCCCGGCCGTCGGCCAGGCCCAGCGTCCAGGCGGCGCTCACGCCGATCGGCGTGGCGCTGGTGAAGACGATCGCGTTGCCCGCTTGGCGCCGCACGCGCTCCAGCGCCGCGTGGATCCGCGCAACGAAGGCCGGCCACGATTCGCCGGAGTAGTCGAACCGGCCGGCGATCCAGGCCTGAATCACTTTCTTGTCGCACTCGTTCCAGCGGCGATGAACCGGATGCTCGTGCGCGCCGCCGCTTTCGGCGAGCGCGGCTTGCATGGCCTGGTAGTCGCGGCGGAAATCATCGTCGAGCGCGGCCAGGCGCGGAGCGTATTCGGCGAAGACCTGGGCCAGGTCGAATTCGTTCCAGCCTTCGTCGACCAGGAGGTCCGCGCCGGGAAAGGCCTCGCGCGCCGTGTCCTGCTGCCGCCGAAGCCCGCCCGAGTAGACCCGCTCGAACTCGATCTGCTGCTCGCGGAAATATTGGCCCAGCAGTTGCGCCTGGCGCCGGCCGAGCGGCGAGAGCGCGTCGTAGTTTTCCCGCGTGCCGGCCTGGCCGTGGCGGACGAGGTAAAGGACGCTCACCAGTGTTTTGACGCGCGGGCGCGCACCCCCCTCGGTTTCATTGGGACGAGATCATCGCCGCGGCGCGGGCGATGAGCGATTGGACGCGCCGGTCGAAGTGGCGGAAGCGTTCGTCGGCGGTCTGGCCGCGCACGAAGCGGAAATAGATCTGTTGAAGAATGACCGCCAGCTTGAAGACGCCGAACACTTCATGCCAGGGCAAAGCGCTCAGATCGCGGCCGGTTCTTTCGGCGTAGTGGCGGACCAACTGATCGCGCGTCCACCATCCCGGGCCCGCGCTGATGGCCCGCTCGGCGGTGCCGGGAATCTCGGCCGAGGACCAGTAGCACAGCGTCAGGCCGAGATCGCAGAGCGGGTCGCCGACCGTGGCCATCTCCCAGTCCAGCACGGCTTCGATGCGGTCCGGCGAGCGCTCGTCGAGCATCACGTTGTCCAGCTTGAAATCGTTGTGGATCAGAGCCGGCGCGGGCGACGGCGGGAGGGTCTGCGACAGCCAGGCCATGACGCGATCCATTGCGGGCGATGCAGCCGTCTGCGCGCGCATCCAGCGCTCCGACCATCCCTTCACCTGGCGCGCCAGAAAGCCTTCGGGCTTGCCCAGCCCGGCCAGGCCGTGTTTTTCCACGTCGATGGAATGAAGCTGGATCAGGCAATCGGCGAAGGCGCGGCTGATCCGCGCCGCGTAATCGGGATGGCGCGAAACTTCCTCCGGAATACGATCGCGCAGCACGATGCCGCACCGGCGCTCCATCAGGAAAAACGGCGAACCGAGGATGCCCGGATCCTCGCACACCAGGTACACCTGCGGCGCCGGCGGGAAGTGAGGATGAACCGCTTCGAGCACCCGCGCTTCGCGCACCATGTCGTGGGCTTTGGGAGCCACCGGCCCGGCCGGGGCCCGGCGCAGCACGTACTCGCGCCCTCCGATGGTGAGCAGATAGGTGAGATTGGAGTGGCCGCCGGGGAACTGCCGGACGTCCAGGGGGCCGTCTATCTTGCCGCGAAGATATTGGCCGAGCGCGCCGGTGTCTAGCTCTTCGCCGCGCCGCACCGCGGCCGTGTCCGGGGACATGAGATTTTATTTTAGGCTGCGCGCCTACAATAAAGGAATGCCTCGCGAGATGGCGTCGGTGGTGATCGCCGGCGCGGGAATCATCGGATCGTCGATCGCCTATCATCTTTCGGCGCGCGGATGCCGGGATGTCGTGGTCGTCGAAAAAAACGGCGCCGAAGCCTCCGGAAGCACGGCTCGATCGGCGGCCGGCGTGCGCCATCAGTTCGCCGCCGAAGTGAACATCCGGCTGTCCATTTACAGCATCGAACGTTTAAAACATTTTGAGGAAGAAGTGGGCGGATTCTCGGGCTTGAAGCAGATCGGGTATCTGCTGCTGGTTTCCGGCCCGGAAACGTGGTCCCAGTACCGGCGCAACGTCGCGCTTCAGCGGTCGCTGGGGGTGCGGAGCCGGCTGCTCACCCCCGCCGAGGCCGCGGATCTTCTGCCGGCCGGCCGGTTTGAGGATCTTCTCGGCGCGACCTTTTGCCCCGATGACGGCCACTGCGATCCTCATGGAATCGCCACCGGCTATCTTAACGCCGCGCGGCGGGCGGGCGTCGAGGTCCGGCGCTCGACGCGCGTCACCGGCTTTCAGCGGAGCGGCCGGCGCCTGACGGCGGTGGAAACCACCAACGGAACCATCGCCTGCGAAACGGTGATCAACGCCGCCGGGCCGTGGGCCGGGCAGGTGGCCGCGCTGGCGGGACTGAGGGTTCCTGTGCTGCCCTATCGGCGGTGCGTGTATATGACGGAAGACGTCCGGCTCCCGCCGTTCCCGTTCGTCATCGACACCGCGACCGGATTCTACATGCGGCCGGAGGGAGGAAAGCTCCTGATCGGCGCCACCAACGAAGCCGAACCTCCCGGGGAAAACCTGGCGGTCGATTGGGAGTGGCTTGAACGCGTGCTCGAAATGGGCGCGCGGCGCTTTCCATTCCTGGCCCGGACCGGAATCGTCCGGCGCAACTGCTGGGCCGGGTTGTACGAGGTCACGCCCGACGACTGCCCGATTCTCGGCCGCCATCCGGAGCTGGACAACTACATCGACGCAAGCGGATTTAGCGGGCACGGCGTGATGCATGCGCCGGCGGCGGGGATGCTGATGGCGGAAGAAGTCCTGGACGGCCGCGCGCGCACCATCAACATCGACGATCTGCGGATCACGCGGTTTGCGGAGGCGTGCCAGGCGGTGGAGACCAACGTCTACTAAACCGGCCTTTTCCGGCTAAAAATGACGGCATTTCGGCCATTTTTTGGCCGTTTTTGCCCGCTTTTGCCCGCTTTTGCCCGCGGAACGCGAAATCTGTTCTGAATCAGCAATTTAGCGGCGGCATGGCGATTGTAACGGGCTGCGGCCGGGTGCCATACCGTCAATCCGGGATCAAGAATACCCTTTCGCGGCGGTCCAGCTTAGCCGGAGGGCTCTATGGGCCAAAATGCGCGCCCGGCCTAATCTGTAAGCGAGGTGGCAAAACAATGAGAAATTTTCTGGTGACATCTTTCCGGTCGCACCGAATGTTAGCGGCGGTCTCCGCCGGCGCATTGCTGGTTGTGGGTGGCATAATCGGAGCCGCGACGCTTCCCGGCACCAATCCGCCGGCGACGATCAAGACGGCCCCCCGTTCGGCAGAATCGGCGCGCCGCGGATATTCCGCCGTGGTGAAGAAAGTGGTTCCTGCGGTGGTCAATATCTCTTCCTCGCGGGTGGTGAAAAACGACGCGCGGGGCATGCAGGGCCTGGGGATGGATCCGTTTTTCCGGCAATTTTTCGGCGACAACTTCCCCGGCTTCAACATTCCCAAAGAGCAGCGCGAAAAGAGCCTGGGCTCGGGCGTGATCGTCAGTCCGGAGGGTTACATTCTGACTAACAATCATGTGGTGGATCACGCCACCGACGTGACCGTGACGCTGCATGACAAGCGTGTTTTTAAGGCGCGCGTCATCGGCACCGATCCGCGGACCGATATTGCGGTTTTGAAGATCGACGGGTCCAACTTCCCGTCGCTGGTGCTCGGCGATTCGAGCCAGGTCGAGGTGGGTGATATCGTTCTGGCGGTCGGCGATCCGTTCGGTGTGGGCCAGACGGTGACGGCGGGAATCGTCAGCGCCACCGGACGCAGCGGCTTGGGCATCGAAGACGTGGAGGATTTCATTCAAACCGACGCTCCGATCAATCCCGGCAATTCGGGCGGCGCGCTGGTGGACGACGAAGGCCACCTGATCGGGATCAACACGGCGATTCTGGCCGGCAACTCCGGCGGCAATCAGGGCATCGGCTTCGCGGTTCCGATCAATCTGGCGCGGCACGATCTGGACCAGATCCTGGCGCACGGCAAAGTCGAGCGCGGCTATCTGGGAATTCTGCCGGAGGACATGACCCCGGCGCTGGCCAAGGCGTTTCACACTAGCGCGAGCGGCGCACTGGTGGGCGATGTGACGCCCGACAGCCCGTCGGCCAAGGCCGGATTGCAGAAAGGCGACATTATCACGGCCGTGAACGGGAAGCCGGTGGCCGACGCCAACCAGTTGCGGCTGATGATCGGCGAAATGAGCCCGAATACGACCGCCAATCTTACGGTATGGCGCAACGGCAAGACCGAACAGATCGCGGTGAAGCTGGGCGAATTTCCGTCAAATGATACGGAGGCGTTCCATCGCGGCGGCGAGAAAGAGAACGCGGCGCTGGAAGGCGTGCAGGTGGAGACTCTGACTCCGGATACGGCGCAGGAGCTGAAGCTGCCGGCGGCGACCAAGGGTGTGGTTGTCGACCAGGTGAGTCCGGACAGCAAGGCGGCCGATGCCGGTTTGCAGCGCGGCGACGTGATCCTGGAAGTGAATCACAAGCCGGTCAGCAGTGTGAGTGAGTTCAAGCAGGCGGTGTCGGGCACGCCCAAAGATGCTCCGGTGCTCCTGCTGGTGAATCGCGGGGGAACCACCCTCTACCTCGCGATTTAATTCCGTTGCCCCGCCACCTTGTAAGGGGGGCGCCGGCCGGGCCAGGGCGGTTCCGGATCCTCCGCGGAGCCGCCGGACCCGGCCGTCTTTTTTTGTTCCGGTTTTGTTCCTGCGCCGCGGTTGCGCGCCGCCCGGCCGGCGCCTGGATCATTGATATAATCGCCGCATGCATCCCAAGTTCAACACGGACGCTCACCGGCGGCGCTTTCTCGCTTATTTTTCCGGCATCGGATTGGGCTCCAGCCTTTTGCCCGGCGTGCTGTGGGCGCAGGCGCAGGAAGGCGGCGGCGAACCGCGGATCAATGAGCAGATGATCAAGGACGCGCTGGCTATCGCCGGTTTGACCTTCAGTGAAGAAGACGTCAAGGCCATGGTGCAGGGGGTCAATCGCGCGCTTTCCGGATATGAGGAAGTCCGCAAGCTGGAAATTCCCAACGACGTGCAGCCGCCGTTTTATTTCAGCCCCATCACGCCGGGCATGAAGGTGAACCGGGTGAAGGAGCCCGTCCACTTCAGCGCGCCTCCGGTGAAGCGCCCCTCCAGCATCGAGGATCTGGCATTCGCGCCGGTGATCCAGCTTGCGCAGTTATTGAAGACCCGGCAGGTGACCTCGGTGGAGCTGACCCGCATGTACCTGGACCGGCTGCATCGCTTCAATCCGAAGCTGAACTGCGTGGTGACTTTTCTGGATGACCTGGCGATGGAGCAGGCCCGGCGGGCCGACGCGGAGATCGCCGCCGGCCATTACCGGGGTCCGCTGCACGGGATTCCCTGGGGGGCCAAAGACATCATCGCGGTGAAGGGATACAAGACGACCTGGGGTTCGGGCGCTTACAAAGATCAAGTGATCAATGAGGACGCCAGTGTGGTGGAAATGCTGCGCGAGGCGGGCGCGGTGCTGCTGGCCAAATTGACCTCGGGCGAGCTGGCCCAGGGCGACCAGTGGTTCGGCGGCCGGACCAACAATCCGTGGAATTTGAGCGAGGGTTCAAGCGGCTCCTCGGCCGGTCCGGGAGCGGCCACCGCCGGCGGCTGTGTGGCCTTCGCCATCGGAACCGAGACCAGCGGGTCGATTTTGAGCCCCTCGGGCCGCTGCGGCGTGACCGGCCTGCGGCCCACCTTCGGGCGCATCAGCCGCTATGGCGTGATGGCGCTGAGCTGGACCCAGGACCGTTTGGGTCCGATGTGCCGCTACGCGGAGGACTGCGCGGTGGTGATGAGCGTGATTGCCCGCCCGGACGGCCGCGATCTGAGCGTGTCCGAAATTCCGTTCAATTGGAACGCCAAGGCGGATCTGAAAAAGATCCGCGTCGGGATTTTACAGGCGGCCTTCGACGAAGTGCGCGATCCGGAGCTGAAGGCGATGAATGAAAGGGCGATCGCCGCGGTGGAAGGGCTCGGATTCAAACTGACTCCGGTGAAGCTGCCGGATTGGACCATCGACGGGTCGGCGTACGGGGTCGAATCCGCCGTATTTTTCGATGAACTGATTCGCACCAATGGCGACAAGCGCATGACCAATCCGGGACGGGCCAGCGGTTTCCGGACGGCGCGGGTGGTTCCGGCGGTGGAGTATCTGCAATCGCAGCGGGCGCGGGCCATGATGATGGAGAAGCTCGCCGAATCCACCGCGGAGGTGGATGTGTATCTGGTTCCGGCCAACATGGGCGGCGGCGGCGGACGGGGCCGCGGCGGAGCCGGCGCCGCCGGCGGGGGAGGAGGCCGCGGCGGATTCGACTTCGCGGCGGCGCGGCGCAGCGCAATCCAGCGGCACTTCGCGATGGCCAACACGGCCGGCTATCCGGCCATCAATGTCCCGCACGGATTTCTGCAATCCGGCTCGCCGGGCGCCTTTACCTTCTACGCGCGCCCGTTCGGCGAGGCGGAACTGCTCGCGGTGGCCAAAGCGTATCAGGACGCCACCGGATTTCATCTGAAACATCCGCCGTTGACGGCGTAATTCCCGCCGGAGCCCGCCAGGCCGTCCTGCTGCGGCGGCCGCGGCGCATCCGGGCGAAGAAGAAGCGGCTGTTCGCGGGGTCTGCGGGATTTTTCAGCCACAGCGGGAAAACCGCGGAGGGGTGTAACCACCCGGACGGAAACAGAAGTCTTATCAATGTCTCAGGCACGTTGTAGTCGGTTCGGGCGTCAGGATATCTATGAGCGGCGGTAGGAAGTGGAGATTCGCGTTGGCGGCGGCGGTGCTGGCCGGCGCCTGGGTGCAGGCGCAGACCGCGCCGGTCCGGCAGCAGGGAGTGGTGAGCAAGGTCGATGCGGCAGCCAATGAGCTGATCCTGAAGACCGACTCCGGCGAGGTCGAGGTGAAGCTGCAACCCAAAAGCAGCGTGCGGCGGGTGGCTCCGGGCGAAACGAGCCTGGCCAACGCGGCGACGATCCCGCTGAGCGAGGTGAATCCGGGCGACCGGGTGCTGGCGGTGGGGAAAACGGGCGGCGATCCCAAGACGATCGCGGCGACGCTGGTTGTCGTGATCTCGCAGAGCGATATCGCCAAAAAACAGGCCGCCGAGCGCGCCGATTGGGACAAGCGCGGAGTCATCGGCGTGGTCACCGCGGTGAATCCCGACAGCATTGTGATCAGCGTGCGCAGCCAGACGCCGGGGCCGCCGAAATCGATGACCATCACGCCGGAGGCCAAGGCGGTGATCAAGCGGTACGCGCCCGATTCGATCAAATTTTCCGACGCCAAGCCGTCGACGCTGGCGGAGATCAAGGTTGGCGATCAGGTTCGCGCGCTCGGGAATAAGAGCGAGGACGGCGCGAAGATGAGCGCCGAGGAGATCGTCTCCGGAAGCTTTCGCGAGATCGCGGCGACCATCGTGTCGATCGACGCCGCCGAACACTTGATGCAGGTGAAGGATCTGGCGACGAAGAAGACGGTGACGGTGAAGCTCGGCGCGGACGCGAAGCTGAAGAAGCTGCCTCCGCAGATGGCGCAGATGCTGGCGGCGCGCAACCGGCCGCCGGAAGAAGGAGGGCGCGGGCCGGATGCCGCCGACGGGCGCGGCGGCCGCGGATCGGGCGGAGGACGCGGCGCGGGGGGCGATTTGACGCCGCTGCTGGATCGCGTCCCGGACGTGACTCTGGCCGACCTTAAACCCGGCGACGCGGTGATCGTCCTGAGCAGTGTCGGCGCGCAGCCGGATCAATTGAACGCGATCACCATGCTGGCCGGCGTGGAGCCGATTCTCACCCGTCCGGGCACCCGCCAGATGGAGCTCGGATCGTGGAGCCTGGGCGGCGGCATGGGCGAAGGCGAACCATAAATCAAGGAATCTTCGAGAATGAATTTTTGGAAAACGATTTTCTTGGCCGCGGTGTTCGCGGCGGCGGCTGCGGCGCAGGGCGCGGGCGTAATCCGCGGATCGGTGTTCGATCCTTCCGGCGCGGCGGTGCCCAAGGCGACGGTGACGGCCAGCGGCCCGAATAACGTCCTGAAGGTCGCGCAGAGCGACGAAAACGGCGCGTACTCCATCGCCGGGCTGCCGCCGGGCAAATACACGATCCGGGTGATCGCGGCCGGCTTCAACGTTTTTGAAAAAGCCGACGTGGACGTCTCCGCCGGCCGCCCGCTGCAACTGGACGCCAAGCTGGTTCTGGAAGCCTCGAAGCAGGAAGTGACGGTGGCCGATACCCAGCAGGTGGAGCTGGATCCGGCCAAGAACGCCGGCGCGCTGGTGTTAAAACAGGAAGATTTGGATATGTTGTCGGACGATCCCGACGACCTCGAAGCGGATCTGCTCGCGCTGGCCGGGCCGGCGGCGGGTCCCAACGGCGGCCAGTTCTTCATTGACGGCTTTTCGAGCGGCCAGCTTCCGCCCAAAGACTCCATCCGCGAGATCCGCATCAACTCCAATCCGTTTTCGGCCGAGTACGACACCTCCGGCCGCGGGCGGATCGAAATTTTCACCAAACCGGGGACGGAAAAGTTCCACGGATCGGTCAATTTGATTTACAGCGATCATATCTGGGACGCGCGCAATCCGTTCATTACTTACGGCGGCGTGGCGCTGCCGGCTTCCGACACCAAGAATCTGATGGCGAACCTGAGCGGTCCGGTCATCAAGGGCAAAATGTCGTTCTTCGTCGATTTTTCCCGCCGGCAGCAGCGCGAGGATCAACTGGTCACGGCGCAGTTATTGGATCCGGGCTGCGCGAACCTGCCGTTTCTGACGCCCTGCACGCCGCTGTCGCAGTCTTACGGCGTGCTCCAGCCCAATACGTTCAACAACGTCAGCCCGCGGGTCACCTATCAGCTCACTCCCAACATCACCCTCGATTTTCGCTACCGCTGGCAGGGCAGCGAGCTTGATAACGGGGGCGTCAGCGGATTCAACCTGCCCGACAGCGGCTATACGCAGCACGGCAAGAACCAGACGGTGCAGCTCACCGAGACGCAGGTGGTGAGCGCGTCGGTGATCAACGAATCGCATTTTCAGTATTTCCAGCAGAACAACACGCAGACGGGCGTGAATCCGGTGCTGAACATCTCCGTCGCCGAGGCGTTCACCGAAGGCAGCAGCTTTCCGGAAAATTACACCCACAACAAGAACTACGAATTTCAGAATTACACGTCGATCACGCACGGCACGCACTTTTTCAAGTTTGGCGCGCGCATCCGCGGAGCCCAGCTCGGCAGTTACAACACCAGCAATTTCGACGGGCAGTTCAACTTCGATTCGCTGGCCTCCTACGCCATCATGCAGCAGGGGATTGCGCAGGGAGTTCCGCTGCCGCAAATTATCGCCGCCGGCGGCGGGCCGTCTCAATATATTTTCGCGGCCGGCCAGCCGCTGATCAACGCCAGCCAGGTGGACGCGGGCCTGTTCTATCAGGACGACTGGAAGCTGAAGCCGAACTTCACGCTCAGCCTGGGGCTGCGCTACGAGGTGCAGAACAACATTCCCGATCACGGCGACTGGGCGCCGCGCATCGGCATCGCCTGGGGCATCGGGCCGTCGCAGGGGCGCATGCGCAATCCCAAGACGGTGCTGCGCGCCGGCTACGGATTTTTCTACGACCGGTTCAGCCTGAACAATACTCTGAACACGATCCGCTACAACGGGGTCAACGACGTCGCCTACACCATTCCGAATCCGCAGTTTTACCCCGCGGCGGGCGTGCCGATTCCGCCGCTGGCGCAGTTTGAAACGCCGCAGTACGCGGGCTTGCTGCAAACCGACCATCTGATCGGAAATTATCAATCGCCGCGGATGCAGCAGTTCGCGGTGGGCATCGACCGGCAGCTCCCCAAGAACGTGACGGTTTCGGTGAATTACATCAACTCCATCGGCGAGCACGTGCTGCGCATGGTGGATATCAACACGCCGCTACCGGGTACCTGGAATCCGCTGAATCCGGCCGCCAGCGTTTATCCGCTCGGCTACGGGGCCGGCTACTTCGATCTGTACGAATCCAGCGGCCTGTACAAGCAGAACCAGCTCATCTTCAACGCCAACGCGCGCATCAACTCGAAAATTTCCGTCTTCGGTTTTTATGCTTACGGACACGTCAACACCAACGTGCCGAATCCGGGCGGAGCCCCCTCGAACCCCTATAACTTCAACCAAGACTGGGGGCGCGCCAACTACGACATCCGCCACCGCGTCAACGTCAACGGCAGCCTTCTGCTGCCCTTCGGGCTGCGCCTGTCGCCCAACATTCTGTTCAACTCGGCGCCGCCGCTGAACGTCGTCGAGGGAATCGATCCGATAGGCGACGGCCTGTTGACCACGGCCCGTCCGGCGTTTGCGCCGGCGGGTTTTGCGGCGCCGGTATGCACGCCGCAACTGGCGCGCAACCTGACCACCTGCCTGATTTCCGGAACCAGATTCGGGAGCTTCGTCATCAATCCTCCGGCGGGCCTGTCCGAAATTCCGAGCAATGCTTTCAGCGCCTATGATCAATTCAACTTCAACGTCCGGCTCAGCCGGACCTGGGGCTTCGGCGAATCGACCACGGCGCAGAGCAACGGGCGGCGCGGCGGAGGCGGTCCGGGCGGACCCGGAGGCTTCGGGCGCGCGGTGGGCGGCGGCGGCCGCGGCGGTCCCGGCGGCGGCGGTCCAGGCGGATTCGGCGGGATGTTCGGCGACTCCAGCGGCCGCAAATACACGCTGACCGCCAGCGTGATGTTCCATAATCTGTTCAACACCGTCAATCCGGGGCAGATTGAAAACGATCTGCTCTCGCCGCGGTTCGGCACGCCGCTGGCGCTGGCCAATATCGGCGGATTCGGCAATCAGAATTCTCAGGCGTTCAACCGGCGGATCGATTTCAGCCTGCGGTTTGCCTTCTAAGTCCCGGCGCTTGTCCGGCAGAGCGGCGCGGGCTGGTGTAAACTCAACCAGGAAAGGATTTTTCATGTCCTCGGAAAACCGCCCGTTCGACCGCCGCGATTTCCTGCGCCAGGCCGGAGCCCTGAGCGCAACTGTTACGGCTGCCTTGGCGAAATCCTCCGGGCGATCCTCGGGGCGCGTGCTGGGCGCCAATGACCGCATCAATATCGGCATCATCGGCTGCGGCGACCGCGGCTACGGCGTCAGCACGGTTTGGGCCAAGATCGGCAAGGAAAACAACTCCTGCCAGGTGGTCGCCGTGGCCGACTGCTATCAGCGGCGCGTCAACAAAGCCAAGGATTATCATCGCTGCGACGGCTATCTGGACTACCGCGAGGTGATCGCCCGCCGCGATGTGGACGCGGTGTATATCGCGACCGCTGATCATTGGCACGCCAAGGTCGCGCTGGACGCGATGGATCAGGGCAAGGACGTTTATCTCGAAAAACCCATGTGCCACACGCTGGAGGAAGTGCGGCAACTGGTGGCGACGGTGCGGGAAACGGGGCGGGTGTTGCAGGTCGGCTCGCAGACCACCTCGGCGGATCAGTGGTGGAAGGCCAAACAGGCCATCGCCGACGGCATGATCGGCAAGATGATCATGAGCCAGGGCTCCTATCATCGCAATTCGGTGATCGGGGAATGGAACTACTACAAGATCGACGACGACGCCGGCCCGGATAAGACGGGCGAGCAGTTCGTCGATTGGAAAACCTGGCTCGGGCCGGCGCCCAAGCGCGCCTGGGACCCGGACCGCTTCTTCCGCTTCCGTAAATACTGGGATTATTCCGGCGGAATCGCGACGGACCTGTTCTATCATGTCGTCGCGCCGTTGAATATCTGCTGGGATAAACCGCAATATCCGCACAAGGTGATGGCCTCCGGAGGAATTTACGGCGGGCCGGCCTTCGAGGAAAAACGCGAGGTGCCGGATACGTTCCATCTGCTGGCCGAGTACAGCGAAGGGCATTCCCTGGTGCTCAGCTCCTCGATGGCCAACAGCCAGCACATCCCGGGGCTGATCCGCGGCCACGAAGGAACGATCATCATGGTGGAGCACGGCCGCTTCGAAGGCGCGACCCCCAACATCACCGTCAAGCCGGAGGTCAGAGGCATCAAGGGGGAGGACGGAAAAACGATCTTCAAGCCGCTCTACGACACCTATAAATTCGGCATCGAGGAGCGGAAAATTCCGGTCGATCAGTACGATCCGCTGATCGCGCACATGAACAACTTCCTCGATTGCATGCGGACGCGAAAGAAGCCGCGTCTCGACGTGGAGACGGGCGCCTGCGCGCAGGTGGTGATTACGGCGGCCGTCGAATCCTACCGGCAGGGGAAAGTCCTCTATTTCGACGAAAAAAAGTGGAAATTCACCGATAAACCGCCGAAAGCATAAGCGGCGGAGCCGTCCGAGCCGGTGTTTCCGCCGGATCGCGACTTTGCCACAATAGAGGCTTGCCCTTCGAGCATCATCTGAAGCTGCGCGTGGCGCGCAAGCACGCCGACGGCGTGACCCTGCATTTTTCCGTGTCGCCGGAGTATCTCAATTCGAGCGGCAATCTGCACGGCGGCATCACCGCCTCCATCGCCGATGAGGCAGCCTGGCATGCTCTCGAAAATCACTGGGGATACGGCACCAAGAAATCCACCACGACGGAGTTGAAGGTGAATTATCTGCGCCCGATCACCGGCAAGAAAGTGATCGCGCGGGCGCACCTGGTGCGCGCCGGCAAAACCCTGTGCGTTTCGCGCGTGGATATTTTCGATGAGAAAAAAGCCCTCAGCGCGATCGCCATCGTGACGTATATGCTCCTGTGAAACCGCGGCTTACCGGGCCGGATCGTATAGCGGCGACAGCTCCCGCAATTTCTTTACAACCTCGATCACCCGGGCGGCGACGTATTCAATCTCCTCGCGCGTGTTGAATCTTCCCAGCCCGAAACGGATCGAAGAGTGCGCCAGATCGTCTCCCAGGCCCAGCGCCTTTAAAACATAACTGGGTTCCATTGTCGCCGAGGTGCAAGCCGAGCCGCTGGACACCGCGATGTCGCTCAGGCCCATCAGCAGCGCTTCGCCTTCGACGCCGGCGAAGCTGAGATTCAGATTATTCGGCAGCCGCCGCTCCATGGAGCCGTTGATCGAAACCCCGTCGAGCCCGGCCAGAATGCGATCCTTCAACAGATCGCGCAGCGCCGCCACCCGCGCCGATTCCTCCGCCATTTCGCGCCGGGCGATGGCGCAGGCCTCGCCCAGACCCACGATCCCGGCGACGTTCAACGTCCCGCTGCGCATCCCGCGCTCGTGGCCGCCGCCGTCCATCTGCGCCTCCAGCCGCACCCGCGGATCGCGGCTGCGCACGTAAAGCGCGCCCACTCCTTTGGGGCCGTAAATTTTATGCCCGCTGATGGACAGCAGATCGATGTTGTCGCGCTGCACGTCGATGGCGATTTTGCCCGCCGCCTGCGCGGCATCGGAATGCAGCAGCACCCCGCGCTCCCGGGCGATCGCGCCTATCCGCCGCAGATCCTGCACCACGCCGATCTCGTTGTGGGCGTACATCACGCTGATCAGCCCGGTATCGTCCGTGATCGCATCGCGCAGTTGATCAGGGTCGATCAGGCCATCGCGCCGCACCGGCAGATACGTCACGTTCCCCAGGCGCCGGCAGGGATCGAGGACGGCTTTATGCTCGGTCGCAACCGTAATAATGTGCTTGGCCTGGACGCCTTTAAGAGCCAGATTGTCGGATTCGGTGGCGCCGCTGGTGAAAATAATTTCTTTCGGGGCCGCGCCGATCAGCTCCGCCACCTGCCTGCGCGCCTTTTCGACGGCATCGGCGGCCTGCCAGCCGAAGCTGTGATTGCGGCTGGCGGGGTTGCCGTAAATCTCACAAAAATAAGGACGCATCGCCTCGAACACGCGCGGATCCACCGGCGTGGTGGCGTGATGATCCAGGTAGATGGGCAGTTTCACCAGGCCTCAGCCCGAGTATAACCCGTTTTTCATCAAACATTTTTCACCAAAAATGTCATTTGACACCATGCCCGGCCGCACCCTATCCTTAAGGCGAAGAAAAGGCGTAAATGTATGGCTGCTCCTTTCCCCTTAGGCTGGCGAATCGATCCCCAGCCGGAAACGCTCGGCCTGGCGGAGTGCCCGCGCGGCCGGATCAGTGAAATTGTCGGCGCGCGCTCCAGCGGGCGCACCAGTCTGCTGCACTCGATTCTGGCCGATTCCACCCGTCTGGGCGAATGCGCCGCCCTGATCGATGCCACCGATTCCTTCGATCCCGGTTCGGCCGCGGCCGCCGGCGCCGATCTCGCGAAAATTTATTGGGTCCGCTGCGGCGGCAACGTCGAGCACGCCATGCGCGCCGCGGACCTGGTCCTGCACGCCGGCGGATTCGGCGTGGTCGCGCTCGATCTGGCCGATGCCCGTGACCGCGAGCTTCAGCGCATCCCGCCCTCGGTCTGGTTCCGCTGGCGGCGCGCCATCGAGCCGGCGCGGACCATTCTGGCCGTCCTCGCGCGGCGGCCGCTGGCCAAAACGTGCTCGTCGCTGGTGCTGGAAATGAATCGCCGCCGGGCCGATTTTCAAGGCAATCTGCTGCGCGCCGCCGAATTTGAAATCGTCCCGCGCAAACCGATCGGCAAAGAAAGGACGGCGCTGCATGTTCGCCTGCATCCATGCGCCTGAAGCCGCCAGGCTCGCCGAATCCTTTTCGCCATTCGTCGAAGTTTTAGACGATCAAACCGCCGTCTTCTCCATTACGCCGCGGCAGATCGAGAGGATCCGGCAAATTCCCGGCGCGGCGGTGGCCCCCACCATTGAAGCCGCGGTGATCGCCGCGCGCCATCCGGGCCGGTCTCCGGCGGATCTGCCCATGGAAGTTCTTCCCCCCGATCCGGAAATTTTTCAAATCCTCGATCTGTGGGGCATCCGCACGCTTGGCGATCTGGCGCGGCTGCCGGAATCGGGCATCGCCGAGCGGCTGGGCGAGCGCGGCCTCCGGCTGCAACAACTGGCGCGCGGCACGCTCGGCCGGCCGCTTAACCCCGCGCCGGCGCAAACCATTTACGAGCAGCAGGTGGAGCTCGATTACCCGATTACCGAAATCGAGCCGCTGCTGTTTTTGATCCATCGGTTCTTAACCGGACTGTGCGCCCGCGTCGAGGCGGCCGGCGCGCTGCGCTTCACGTTGAACCAGGAAGAACGGCTGCTGCGCCTGCCGTTTCCCACCCGCGATGTGAAATTTTTATTGAAGCTGGCGCGGCACGAACTGGAGTCGCATCCGCCCGCCGAGCCGCCGCAAAAAATCAGGCTCGAAGTGCTGCCCGCCGCGCCGCGGCGCGTTCAGCACGGCTTATTCACGCCCGCCGCGCCGGAACCGGAAAAACTGGAACTGACTCTGGAGAAAATCCGCGCGCTGGTGGGCTCGAAAAACGTCAAAATTCCCCAGTTGCGCAACTCTTATCGCCCGGGATGGTCCATGCCCGATTCGCCGCTGGCGTTCCGTTATTTCCGTCCGGCGATTCCGGCGCGGGTGGAAACAGAAAATGGCATCCCGCGGCGATTATTCGGGGAAAAAATCGTCAACGCCGCCGGACCCTGGCGGTCGAGCGGCGAATGGTGGCGGCCGGATGGATGGAATCGCGATGAGTGGGATTTGAAGCTCGCCGATGGGACGCTTGTCCGCATTTATCGCGCGGCGGCGGAGTGGTTTTTGGAAGGGGAATATGACTGATCCGCCAAGCCTCGGCACTCATGCCGGGGCAACTCATATGTACACCGACTTTCATACGCGCTCCGCCTTCAGTTTTCTGCAAGCCGCTTCGCTTCCCGAGGACCTGGTGCAGCGCTGCGCCGATCTCGGCCACCAATCCGCCGCGCTCATGGACCGGGACAACGTCAGCGGCGCGCCGCGGTTTTACATGGCCGCCAAGAAAATCGGCATGACCGCGCATCTGGGCGCGGAGATCACCGGCGCCGACGGCGATCTTTATCCTCTGCTGGCGGAAACGCGCGCCGGTTATCAAAATCTCTGCCGCCTGATCACTTCCATGAAGCTGCGCGCGAAAAAAGGCCAGGCCGCGGCATCGGAAGACGAACTCCGCGAATTTTCCGGAGGCCTGATCTGCCTCACCGGCGAAGGGCCGCCGGTGCGCGCGCGATTCGAAAAGCTGATGAGCATCTACGGCCCGCGCAACGTTTACGCCGAGATCCAGCGCCACTTTCATCGCGATGAGGAGGCGCGCAATCAGGCCGTCGCCGATCTGGCGCGGTCTCTGAAGCTGCCGCTGCTGGCCACCAACGGCGTCCGCCACGCGGCGCCGGAAGAGCGGGAGCTCTTTGACGCGCTCACCGCGGTCCGCCATAAGACGACGGTCATGGAAGCCGGACGCCTGCTGGCGCGGAACGCCGAGCGCCATCTCAAGCCGCCCAAGGCGATGGCGCGGCTTTTTCCCGATTTTCCCCAGGCCATCGCCGAAACCGGGGAGCTGGCGCGCCGGCTGCAATTCACGCTCGCCGATCTGGGCTACCAGTTCCCCCAATATCCGCTGCCGCCCGGCGAGACGGTTCATTCTTTCCTTCGCAAGCGCACCGAGGAAGGCGCGCGGCAGCGTTACCGCCCCTATCATGACCGCGCGCGGCGGCAGATCGAAAAAGAGCTGGCGCTGATCGAAAAATTGAACTTGAGCGGATATTTTCTGATCGTCTGGGACCTGGTCCAGTTCTGCCGCCGCGAGGGTATTTTGGTGCAAGGGCGCGGTTCGGCGGCCAACAGCGCGGTGTGCTACTCGCTGGGCATCACCGCGGTGGATCCGGTGGCGATGGATCTGCTGTTTGAGCGGTTTCTCTCGGAAGAACGCGGCGAGTGGCCCGATATCGATCTCGATCTGCCCAGCGGGGAGCAGCGCGAGCGCGTCATTCAATATGTTTTCCAGCGCTACGGCCCGCGCGGCGCGGCCATGACGGCCAACGTCATCACCTATCGCGGCCGGTCCGCGGCGCGCGATATCGGCAAAGCGTTGGGCTTCGACGAAGCGTCGCTCGCACGGCTTGCGTCGCTGGTGGCGCGATGGGAATGGAAAGATCCAAAGGACAATCCCGCGTCGCAATTCCGGCAGGCCGGCTTCGATTTGCGCGATCCGCGCATCCGGAAATTTCTGTCGCTCTACAGCGCCGCGCAGAATCTGCCGCGTCATCTGGGCCAGCATTCCGGCGGAATGGTGATCTGCCAGGGGCAGCTCGACTCGGTGGTGCCGCTCGAGCCGGCGACCATGCCCGGCCGCGTCGTCATTCAATGGGACAAGGACGATTGCGCGGATCTGGGGCTGGTGAAGGTCGATCTGCTCGGCTTGGGAATGATGGCGGTGCTTGAAGAGTCGCTGGAGCTGATCCGCCGGCACCATCGCGAAGAGGTCGATCTGGCGCATCTGCCCAAGGACGATCCCGCGGTTTATGACGCGCTCCAGCGCGCCGACACGATCGGCTTGTTTCAGGTGGAAAGCCGCGCGCAGATGTCCTGCCTGCCGCGGCTGAAACCCAAAAAATTTTATGACATCGTGGTGCAGGTGGCCATCATCCGTCCGGGGCCGATCGTCGGAAAAATGATGCACCCGTACTTGAATCGCCGCCAGGGATTGGAGGAAGCGGCGTGTCTGCACCCCTCGCTTCACGACGTGCTGGACCGCACGCTCGGCGTGCCGCTGTTTCAGGAGCAGCTTCTGCGCATCGCCATGATCGCGGCGAACTTCACCGGCGGAGAAGCGGAAGAATTGCGCCGGGCCATGGGATTCAAGCGATCCGAAGCGCGCATGCGGCAGATCGAGGCGAAACTGCGCGCGGGCATGGCGGCCAACGGAATCACCGGCGAAACGCAGGAGCGCATCGTGCAGTCGATCACCTCTTTCGCGCTTTATGGATTTCCCGAATCGCACGCCGCCAGCTTCGCCCTGATCGCCTACGCGAGCGCATATCTGAAATGCCACTATCCCGCCGCGTTCACCGCTGCGATTCTCAACAACCAGCCGATGGGCTTTTATCATCCGGCGACGGTGATCAAAGACGCGCAGCGCCACGGCCTGCATTTCCGCCCGGTGGACGTTCTTCATTCGCACTGGAAATGCACGGTGGAAGACGGTGAAGTGCGGCTGGGCTTCAACTATGTCCGCGGCCTGCGGAAAGAGGCGGCCGAGGCGATCATTGCAGCACGGCCTTTTTCCTCGATCGACGATCTGGCGCATCGCGTGCCGGAGTTGCGCAAGGACGAGCTGCGGATGCTCGCCCAAATCGGCGCGTTGAATGGATTGGCGGCGCATCGAAGAGCGGCGTTGTGGGAATCCGAGAGCGCGGCGCGTCCGGCGGGGCCCTTGTTCGCGCCCGGAGGGAAATTCGAAGGAGAGCCCCGGCGCGTTCCCCTGGCTCCCATGACCGCGCCGGAGCGCATTCATTCCGATTTTTACGGAACCGGCGTCACCATCGGCGCGCATCCGATGAAACTGTATCGCGGCCGGATGCGCGGCGTTTGCACTGCGGCCGATCTGTATCGCGCGCGTCCGAATCAAATGGTGAAGGTCGCCGGATGCGTCATCTGCCGCCAGCGCCCCGGCACGGCCAACGGATTCATGTTTTTGAGCATCGAAGACGAGACCGGAATCGCCAATGCGATTGTGGAACCGAAAAAATTCGACCAGTTCCGCGAAACGCTGGTCCGCGCCCCCTATTTGATCGTCACGGGAATTCTGCAAAACCAGCAAGGCGCGATTTCGATCAAGCTGCGGCATGTGGAGCCGCTCGAACTAAACGCCGCCGCCGTTCCGCCCCACGATTTCCGCTGACGCGGCGCTGGAGCGGCGATAGACGCCGCCTCCTGGTTTTGGTTAAGTTGAGGGACGTGGAAACCTTGCATCCTGCCGAAGTGCGCGTCCTCGGTTGTCTGGTCGAAAAGGATATGGCCACGCCGGAGTATTACCCGCTGACGCTGCATGCACTACAGAACGCGTGCAATCAAAAGTCGAGCCGGGACCCGGTGGTGAATTACGACGAAACCGCCGTGGAGCAGGCGCTTGCGCGGCTCCAGGACCGGGGATTGGTCCTGCGCGTGAGCGGCGCGGGCCATCGCGTGGAAAAATTCGCGCACCGGCTGGGGGAATAATTGAACCTGGGACGGCGGGAGCTGGCGCTGGTCTGCGTGTTAATGTTGCGCGGTCCGCAAACCGTGGGCGAGCTGCGCGGCCGGACCGAACGGATGCATCCATTCACCGATCTTGAGGAAGTGGAGCGGGTGCTCGAATCGCTGGCGTCGCGGGAGCCGGAGCCGCTGGTGGCGCGATTGCCTCGCGGGCGCTGGGCGCATCTGCTGGGCGGCCTGGTGGAGGCGAGCGCTGAACCGGCCGTCCCGCCGCCGCCATCCTCATTTGACGCGCGGATCGAAGCGCTGGAACGCGAGGTGGACGAATTGAAGCGGCAGTTCGCCGAATTCCGCAAGCAATTCGAGTAGACGCGCTTAGTCGTTCACGTCCACGTGCTCGACGAAGCAGCTATGAAACGCGCGATCCAGCACTTCTTCGGTAAGAAACATTTCTCGCCGCTCGAAATTGAGAATGTCGATGGCGTGCGTCACCACGTCGCGCGGATGACAGCGGCGGAAGCGCCGGCCGCCGGCGGCGTAATGCTTCTCGACGAAGCGCTCGATCAACCCGGGCTCGTATTCGAGCTGGCGGGATTCGCAAAAGCGCGCAAAAATCTCGATAAACTCGGGAGCTTTCGGGCTGCGCAGAAACATTTTATACTGAATTCTCCGCAGAAAAGCTTCATCGCCCAGGCTTTCCGGCCGTAAATTCGTCGAAAAAATCAGGAAGGCTTCAAACGGCACGGTCATCTTTCCGCCGGTGCGGAAAGAGAGATAATCGACCTGGCGCTCCATCGGCACAATCCAGCGGTTCAGGATTTCGGCCGGGGTCGCCTTCTGGCGGCCGAAGTCGTCGATCAGGTAAATCCCGTTGTTGGCCTTCAATTGAAACGGCGCATCGTACACTTTCGAGTGCTGGTTGAAGCTCAAATCGAGCATGTCAAGCGCCAGCTCGCCGCCGGTGATAATAAACGGCCGTTTGCAGCGGAACCAGCGCCCGTCATGCGGCAGATCGCTTGAAAGCGCCGAGATCTGGGCCGTTTCATCCTCGATCTTCTGATGATAAATCGGATCGTAAATCTGGATAATATTGCCCTGGCATTCGATTGCGTAGGGCATGAAAATCGGCTCGGTTTCGATGCGGAATAAGGCTTCCGCCAGCGCCGTTTTTCCGTTTCCCGGCTGGCCGTAGATCAGAAACGATTTGCCGGCGTTGACCGCCGGCCCGATCTGCGCCAGAATATCGGGCTCCACCACCAGATGGCGAAACGCCTGCCGCAGCGACTCCGGCGTGAGCCAGTCCGGCGGCAGCTTCTGCCAGCGGACCACCTGAGTGTATTGATACAGCGGCACCGGCGCCGGCCCGGCGTACTGATTATTTTCCAGATGCTCGCGCGCCAGATTGCGTCCGGCCTCGGTGAGCGTGAAAATCGCCGACATATCGCCCATGCCGAGCGACTTCTTCACCGCGACGAAGTGCTGCCGCTTCAGCGCCTCCAGCAGGTCGGCGGCGACGCTGAACTGAAAACCGAGCGAGCCGGCGATCTCGCGCCCCAGCAGCTCGCCGCGAAAATACAGGTACTTCAGGATGAGAGACTCGACCATGGATGCGGGAATGCCGGTTTCCTCTATGGTTTCAGGAACCGGCGGGACCACCGCCCGCCGCACGGCTGGCTGGCCGGCTGACCCGGCGCGGAAGGATACAGCTTCAGCAGGAGCACTCATGGAGTCTTTCTCGAGATTCATCGGATGCGGCGGTGAGATTCTGCACTTGCGGCTTTCGCTTAGTACGGCTGCGCTTCCCGTACCTGCTTATCGGCCGCGCGCGAAATTGGTTGAGACCCGGCGCGAGGATCAATACAGGCGTACGCCGCGCCGACCCGGCTCGCGGAACATGTGGACCGTATCCACGAAGCGGACCTTGCGCGAGGCGTAGGTCATCATCAGGGTGTGGGTGCGGCAGCCGTCGCCGAAGAAGCGCACGCCGTGCAGCAGCGCGCCGTCGGTGACTCCGGCGGCCGCGAAAATAATCTGCTGGCCTGGCGCCAGATCGCGCGCGGTGTAAATCCGTTTGGGATCGCGGATCCCCATCCGCTCCACGCGCTCCTCCAGCTCCGGCGTGTTCACCACCAGGCGCGCCACCATTTCGCCGGAAAGACAACGCATCGCCGCCGCGGTGATCACTCCCTCCGGCGCGCCGCCGATTTCCATCACCGCGTCCACGCCCGCGCCGCGCACCGCCGCCGCGATACCGGCCGAAAGATCGCCGTCCGGAATCAGCCGGATGCGCGCGCCCGCGGCGCGGATCTGCTTGATCAACTCGGCGTGGCGCGGCCGGTCGAGCACCATGATCACCAAATCCTGCACCTGCCGGTCGAGCGAATGCGCGATCGCCTTCAGGTTGTACTTCACCGGAGCGTCGATGTCCAAGGCGTCCCGGCACGCCGGACCCGCGATAATTTTTTCCATGTAGCAGTCCGGCGCGTGCAATAATCCGCCGGGCTCGGAGGCGGCCAGCACCGCAATGGAATTCGCCGTTCCGGTGGCGCAAAGATTGGTCCCTTCCAGCGGATCGACCGCGATATCGACCTTGGGATACTCCACTCCCGGCGGAGGTGTGGCGCCGACCCGTTCGCCGATGTACAGCATCGGGGCTTCGTCGCGCTCGCCTTCGCCGATCACGATATTGCCGTCGATCTGCACTTCCTCGAAGGCGCGCCGCATCGCCTGCACGGCGGCCTGATCCGAGCCTTGCCGGTCGCCCTGGCCCATGGTGCGGGCCGCGGCGATGGCGGCTTCCTCCACCACCTGAACAATATCCCCGGCAAGGTCGCGCTCGATGGTGTTGATGCTGGCAACGTGCGTAGGTGCGATCACGCGCACATCTTACCATTTGCGGGCGCGCCTGCTCCAGGCCGCGCGCCGCCCTATTCGAGCTGCTTGTGAAAGCGCGATACGCTCAAGCCCAGAATGGTGACGCCAAAAACCGCCAGCGCGGCCATCTGCGGCCACAGCGCCTCGACCCCCGAGCCCTGCAAAAACACGCCGCGCACGATCTCCATGAAATAACGAACGGGATTTAAAAACGTCAGCCACTGCGCCAGCGGAGGCATGTTGCGGATGGGAAAGGTGAATCCGCTCAGCATGAAAAACGGCTGGAAGAACAGGCTGGTGGCCATCATGGCCTGCTGCTGCGTCCGCGAAACGGTGGAGATGAACAATCCCGCGCCCAGCGAGGACAGCAGAAACAGCAGCGTCGAGGCGAACAGCAGCCAGAAATTTCCGCGGAACGGGATGTGGAAGACCAGCAGCGCCGCGCCCATCACCAGCAGCATGTCCCAGACGCCCACCAGCACGAACGGCAGCGTCTTGCCGATGATCAGTTCGCTGGGACGGATCGGCGTCACCATCAACTGCTCCATGGTGCCGATCTCTTTTTCGCGCACGATGGCCATGGCCGTCAGCGACAGCGTCACCAGCGTGATGATGTTGACGATCACGCCCGGGATGAAATAATTGCGGCTCTTCAGATCGGGATTGAACCAGACCCGCGTCCGCGAGGCGATCTGCGGAGCGGCGGTTGGCACCGCGCCGCCCGCCTCCTGGCTGCTTTCAACCAGCATCCCGCTGCGCGCGTGTTCGGCGGCCCGGCTCGCATAGCGCTGAACGCACGCCGTTGCGTATCCGCTCACAATGGAGGCCGTGTTCGAATTGGTTCCGTCCACCAGCACCTGGACGCTGGTCGCGCGCCCGCGCTTGACGTCGCGGCCGAAGCCGGGCAGAACCCGAATCACCGCGTCCACCTGGCCGCGGTCCATCATGAGCTGCATGGAGCGCTCATTGTCCGGCAGGCCCGCCAGAATGAAGCGGCCGGAGCCCTCAAACTCCGACAGCAGCTCGCGGCTTTCCGGCGTGCGGTCCTGATCCATCCAGGCGATTCTGGCGTTGTCGATATCCAGGCTCGCCGCGTAGCCGAAAATCAGAAGCTGGATGAGCGGCGGAAGGAACAGCATGGACCGCATGCGCGGATCGCGCAGCGCCTGGATCAGCTCTTTGCGGATAATCCGCCGCAGCCGTTGTCTCATCACGCCACCTTCTGCCGCAGCTTGCGGGTCGCCAGATAAAATACCAACACGCCGTAGCCCACCAGCAGCAGGAAATTGAACCACAGCAGCTCCAGCCCCACGCCTTTTAAAAAAATTCCCCGCGCGATCTCCATGAAGTAGCGCGCCGGAACGATCAGCGACACCAACTGGATCACGCGCGGCATGTTGCTCAGCGGATAAATAAATCCGGACAGCAGAAACGCCGGCAGAAACGAAAGCAGCGTACCCATCTGATAGGCCATCAACTGCGAGCGGAACATGGCCGAAACCATGATGCCGAGCCCCAGCGCGCCGAACAGAAAAACCGCGCTGGAAACCAGCAGAAACACCGCGCTGCCTTGCAGCGGCACATGGAAAACGTAGATGCCGATCAACAGCGCGATCAGCATGTCGGCGGTGCCCACCACGAAATACGCGGCCAGCTTGCCCAAGGCCAGCTCGATGGGCCGCGCCGGGGTGGAGAGCAACTGCTCCATGGTCCCGTTTTCCCACTCGCGCGCGATGGTCAGCGATCCGAGATTGGCGGCGATGATCATCACGATCACGGCGATCAGGCCGGGCACGATGAAGTTCTGGGAAAGCAGATTGGGGTTGTACCACACCCGCACCTGGGCGTCGACGCCAGGCGCGTTGACCCGCGCCGTCTGGATGCTCGCCTGAAGCTGCGCCGAGCGGAGCGCCACCACCGCTTCGGCGTAATTGATGGCGATCGCCGCCGTGTTGGAGTCGCTGCCGTCGACTAAAAGCTGCACCTGCGCGGCCTTGTTCAGCGCCAGATCTCGCGCGAAATCCCGCGGGATCACCACGCCGAGCAGGCATTGCCGCTTGTTGATGGCCTGCTCGATCGGCGCGTAGCTGTGCACCTGCCCGGCCACCTGAAAGTACCGCGAGCCTTGAAAATCGCGGATCAGCTCGCGGCTCTGGGGCGTCTGGTCGGCGTCGTACACATAGGTCGGGATGCGGTCCACGTCCAGGCTGAGCGCCCACCCGAAAATCAGCAGCATGATCAGCGGCTGGAGCAGCGCCGCCACCAGGCTGCGCGGATCGCGCAAAATATGCAAAAATTCCTTGCGGAAAATGGCGCGCGTTCTGCGGAAATTCATGCCGCTTTTTCCTCTTTCTCGATCAGCCCCACGAAGACGTCCTCCATCGACGGCACGATGGCGTCCAGCGCCCGCACCGCGATTCCCTTTTCCTGAAGAATCTGATAAATCCGCGGAATCGCCAGGTCCGGATCGGCCACCTTCACGTGCAGCCCGCCGCCGAAAACGGCGACGTCGAGAATCCCCGGCTGGCCCTCCAGGGCGGCCATGCTTGCCAGAAAATCCGAGGTCTCCAGATTCAGCAGCGTGCCGGCGCCAAGCGACATTTTCAGCTCCGCCGGCGATCCCAGCGCGATCACCCGGCCGCCGTACATCAGCGCCACCCGGTGGCAGTACTCGGCTTCATCCATATAGTGCGTGGTGACGAAGATGGTGTGGCCGGCGGCCGAAAGCTGATAGATCAACTGCCAGAAATTCCGCCGCGCGATGGGATCCACGCCGCTGGTCGGCTCGTCCAAAAACAAAATCGGCGGTTCATGTAAGATCGCGCAGCCAAGCGCCAGCCGCTGCTTCCACCCTCCGGCGAGCAGCCGCGTCATCGTCGTCCGTTTCTCCTCCAGACCCGCCATGCGGAGAACGTAATCGCGCCGCGCAGGCAGTTTTTCCGGCGAAACGCCGTAAACTCCGCCGAAAAATTCGATATTTTCCTGCACCGTCAGGTCGTCGTAAAGAGAAAACTTCTGCGACATGTAACCGATGTTATGTTTCACCTCCTCCGGCTGCGCGGCGACGTCGAATCCGCCCACCGTGGCTCTCCCGGAGGTCGGCGGCAGCAGCCCGCAGAGGATTCGGATGGTGGTCGATTTCCCGGCGCCGTTGGGGCCGAGAAAGCCGAAAATCTCGCCCGGCGCGACGTCGAGCGAAACATGATCGACCGCGGTGAACTCCCCGAAGCGTTTCACCAGGTTTTCGATGTGGACCGCGGAGGCCTCAGGCGGCATGCCGCGCTCCTTGCTCCCGGGTCAGGGCGATGAAAACGTCCTCCAGCGACGGCGTCACCGGGCGGAAACCGAAGGGAACCGCCGAGGCCAGTTTTTCCGGGCTCGTCACGGCCGGATCGAGGAACAGGTGAAGATCCGCCCCCGCCGGCTGCACGGTCAACACCCCCGGCTGTTGCTCCAGCTCGCGAATGGTCTCCCGCGGCGTTTCGGACTGGATCCGGAAAACCTGCCCCGCCAAAGTTTGTTTGAGCGCCGCCGGCGTGTCGCAGCGGATCATTTTGCCGTGATGCAGAAAGCCCACACGGTTGGCCCGCTCGGCTTCGTCCAGATAGGCGGTGGCGACGAACACGGTCAATCCCTCGCGCACCAGTTGATAAAGAATCGCCCAAAAATCGCGCCGCGAAACGGGATCGACGCCGTTGGTGGGCTCATCCAGAAACAGCACGCGCGGCTTGTGCAGCAGGGTGCACATCAGCGCCAGCTTCTGCTTCATCCCGCCCGATAATTTTCCCGCCGGCCGTTTGGTGAATGGATCCATGCGGGTCATGCGCAGCAGGCGTGCGCTCAACTGCTGGCGCTCGCTTCCGGTGATGCCGAACAGATCGGCATAAAACGCCATGTTTTCGGCCACCGTCAAGTCGGTATAAAGGCCGAAACGCTGCGCCATGTATCCGATCTGATCCTTCATCGAATCCACCTCGCGGCTGACGTCGTGCCCGGCGACCACGGCCCGGCCCTCGCTCGGCTCCATCAGCCCGCACAGCAGCCGCATCGTCGTGGTTTTGCCCGCGCCGTCCGGGCCCACCAGGCCGAAGATTTCGCCTTCCCGGACGTCCAGATTCAGATGATCCACCGCGGTCAACTCGCCGAAGCGGCGGGTGAGATTTTCGGCGTGAATGATGGCGCTCATGGATTCCCTGCTGCGCGGTTTTTTAGAGCAGAATCTCGGCGTCCACCGGCATATTGTTTTTCAATTCATGGCTGGAGTTATCGACGTCTACCTTGATGCGATACACCAGCTTCACGCGTTCTTCCTTGGTCTGAATCTGCTTGGGCGTGAACTCCGCCACCGAGGAGATGAACGAGATCTTTCCCCAATAAACTTTGCCGGGATAGGAGTCGGTGGTCAATTTCACTTTCTGGCCCAGCTTCACCCGGCCCAGATCGGTTTCATTGATGTAGGCGCGGAGCCAGGGGTGCTCCAGATCGCCGATGGTCACCACCGTGGTTCCCGCCGCCAGCACCTCGCCCGGCTCGGCCGATTTCACCAGCACCACGCCGCTGATCGGAGACCGGGCCTCGGTATCGGCTAACTGTGCTTCAGAGATTTGCACCTGCGCCTTGGAGCGGCGGATCTCGTCCAGGCCGCCGGCCATCGCCTCTTCCTTCCGCCGCAGCTCCAGCCGCTGCGCTTCGGCGTTGGCCAGCGCCGCTTTGGCCGCGGCAACCTGCGCGCGGGCCTGCGCGATATCCTCCGGCCGCGGGCCTTCCTTCACCAGCGAATATCTCTCCTCGGCCTGCCGCAGCATCGCCTGCGCGCTGTCGAGCTTGGTCCGGTATTGATCGTACTGCTGCCGGGAAATGTCTTCGTTCTTGAAAAGCTGCTGCGCGCGGTCCCAATCGGCCTGCGCCAGATCCAACTGGGCTTTCGCGTCGCGGACGCCGGCTTCGGCCTGCTCGACATCCTGCCGCCGGCTGCCGTTGAGCAGCTCTTCCAGGCTGGCGGTGGCGCGATTCAAGTCCGCCTGCTTGGAGGCGATGTCGCTCTCCAGCGTCGCCTTCTGATAGGCCACCGCCGCGGCAAGCTGCTTATAATTCGACTCCGCGCTGGCCACGCTGGCCTCGTCGCGCGACTTCTGATGGCGGTAAATCACCGGATCGAGGACCGCCACCAGATCGCCCTGCTTGACCCAATCGCCTTCGTCCACTTTGCGCTCGATCATGCGGCCGGCCATCTTGAAGGAAATATCCACCTGGGTCAGCTCCAGGTTGCCGGAGACGAAGATGCGGTTGTTGTTGGCCGCCTGCCGGGTGGTCCACCACCAGTAGGCGCCGGCGCCGGCGGCGATCAGAATCAGAAGGATGGGGATTCTCTTTTTCATTGATTCACGTACTCCCGGATGCGTCCCGTGGCGGTCGCCAGATCGATGCGAGCCACGTTGTAGTCATAGAGCGCGGCGATCTCGTTTTCCTGGGCGCGCGCCAGGCGGTTTTGCGCGTCGGTGACTTCGATCCCGCTGGCGACCCCGGCGGCGTACCTGCGCTGGGCCTGCGCCAGCTCCTGCCGCGCCAGTTGCAAACCGTCCTCGGCCGCTTTGATCTCGCTTTCGGCGGCATGCACGCTGTCGAAGGCCAGGCGGACGTCCAACTCCACCTGCTGCTCCAGATCGCGCATGCGGGCCTGCTCCTGGCGATACTGCGAAAACGTCTCTTCGCGGCGGTAATCGCGCTTCCCTCCGTCGAACACCGGCACGCGCACGCTGAAGCCGTAGGTGTAGGTCGGCTGATTGCCGATGAGCCCGGTGCCGATGGTTCCGTAATTGGCGTCGGCCGCCATCGACGGCAGGCGCTCGTCCTTCACCGAACGGTAGTTGAAGCGCGCCGCAACCTCCCGCTGTTTCTGGGCTTTCAACTCCGCGCGCATCTCCCGCGCCGCGGCCAGCGCGGAGTTGAGATCGCCGATGTCCGCGGTTTTATAGGAAAGCGAATCGGTCAGCTCGATCGGGGTATCCAGCTTCAGGCCCATCGCGCGCAGCAGATTCAGCGCCGCGCGGCGGCGGTCATCGGTGGCGGCCACCAGGCGCTGCTGATCGTTGGCGAGCTGCACCTCGGCGCGTGTCACCTCGATCCCGGTTCCGGTTCCGGCGTCCTTCAGGCGCCGCGCCTGATCGAGCAGCGCTTGCGAAAGCTCAACATTGGCGCGCGCCGTCGCCAGCGCCGCGTCCGCCCGAAGCGTGGTCAGATAGGCGCGCGCCACCTGATCGCTGATCTGGTTTTTGGCCGCATCGAAGTCGGATTTTGCGGCGTTTTCGTTCACTTTTGATGCCTGATAACGCCGAATTGCCGCAAAATCGAGCACCGTCTGTTGCGCGGTGGCGCGCGCATCGAATACCGAGAACGGGCCGACGATGGAGGGAATCGCAAAACTGAACCCGTTGATTGTCGGGAAGTTGAAGTTGAAGCCGAACGCTTTCAAATTCACCGTTTCGCGATGATCACTGACCGAGGAATCCAGATGGGGCAACAGGTCGCCGCGCGTTTCCAGGCGCCGCGCCTCGGCCTGCCGCATGGTCTCTTGCGCGATGGCCATCTTCGGGCTGCCTTCCGGCGCCAGTGCGATCTCGACGGCCTGCTTCAGGCTGACGCGCATGGTCGTCTCGGGCTGCGCAGCGATTAAAACAAAGCCAATCAGTTCCAGCATCATGCCGCTTCTCCACCCAAACCGGCCGCGCCGCCCCAGGCATCGGCGCGAAAACCAGCGGCGGCAAAGGTCACCAGCCGAGCCAATACCGCGGACCGATCCGAGGGATCGCAGAGTCCTTCGCTGATTTCCGGCAGCACCGGCCCGCGGGCCATCAGGTGAGCCATCGAACCGGCGGTAAAATGCAGGCGCCACATGACTTCGGTCCGCGTGAGATTGGGCAAGGCCTGCTGAAGGGCGTCGACGAAGCGCTGCGCCACGCCCGCCAGATGTTTTTTGAAGAGCTGGCGGACAAAGCTATCCGGCGTGGCCAGGATCTGGCTCATAAGGCCAATTGCCTCATTGGGATGGCGGAAGAACAGGGGACTTAAAAACGCCAGGAGAATCTGCTCCAGCGTGGGATTCGGCCCCGCCGCGTCCAAAAGCTCGATCCGTTTGCGGTTCACTGGCTCCATGCGCCGCGCAATCGCCGCTTCAAAAAGGCTTTCTTTGGTTTGGAAATGATAATTTACAGCCGCCAGGTTGACCCCGGCTTCGGCGGTAATGTCGCGCAACGACGTGGCAGTGAAGCCATTCTGCCCGAACAGCTTCTCGGCGGCATCGAGGATGCGTTCCTTGGTATCCGGTACGCGTTGGGGGGTATTGCTCATACGTTTGTTTCAATCATACGTACGATTGTTATCTGTGTCAAGCCAAAATACCCGCGGCGGCGTCTTTGTCTCTGTTTCATGAGGCGATTTTAGGCCGGGCGGGCGCGGCTTGCGAGTGGAAGCCGGCGAACTCCAGGATTTTTGGGGCGAACTGCGCCGCAATCTTACGGGCGGGCGGTGGCGGCGCCGATAATCTTCCGCGTCGCGCGATCCTGCGCGAACCATACCAGCCGCACGTTCTCGCGCGGCCATTTCGGGTTGATGGCGATCCGCGCGTCGGCGGAATAAGACGCGGTTTTTCTGGCGTCGAAGTGGCCCACGCTGGTCAGACTGCGGACCACGCCGGCGTGGCGAAGCGTGCGGCCGCTATTTTCTCCTCCGCGCGGCACGGTTTCGAGATTGGTTTCCGTTACCGCCAGGAACAGATCGACCTGGCGGACGCCTTGCGGAACGTCGGAGACCTGCAAATGCGCGACGTCGCCCATGGAGATGGCCAGCGTGGCCCGGGGCTCGCCCGCAGCCTTGAGGATCGCATCGCGGGCGCGCATCCAATCCGAGCCGTTGAACTCCACTTCGCCGTTGACCACCATTTCCGGCGTATAGACGTTTTCGAGATGGAAGAGGCGGCCGTAGTCCTGCTGCCGCGCCGAAAAGAGCGGGGAAGAGAAGCGATCCGTCCAGCCCAGGTGATTCCAGTAATCGACATGCTCGCTGAGCGGGATCACTTCGATGCCGGAGAAAGCCCGTGGCAGGCGGATTAAAAGCTGATCGGCCGGAGGGCAGCTCGAGCAGCCTTCGGAAGTAAACAGTTCGACCAGCACCGGAGGCCGGCTCTGCGCGGCCGCCAGCAGTGCCCCCATCAGGAAAGCCGCCAGGCGCATCATTATTTAAAACATAGACGATTCCGGGCGCGCGCGGCGGCCGGTGTCCGGAGGGCCTGCCATACCGATCGTTTAACATGGGGAGAAGCCAATGCCTTCTCCGGCGATTGAGGTTCGGGATTTGCGCAAGATTTACGGCGATAAGGCGGCGGTGGACGGCCTCAGCTTCAGCGTGCCGCGCGGCTGTTTTTTCGGCTTTCTGGGGCCGAACGGCGCGGGAAAGACCACCACGATCAAGATGCTGATGGGGCTGGCTCCGGCGAGCTCGGGAAGCATTGAGCTGCTGGGTTTGCCGATGCCGGAACGCGCGCTGGAGATCAAACAGCAGATCGGTCTGGTGCCCGATGAGTCGCTGTTGTTCGATCATCTGACGGGCGGGGAGTTCATCGAATTTGTCGGGCGGCTGTACGGGCTGGAGCGCGGGGTGGCGCGGCGGCGCGCGGGCGAGCTGCTGGAGCTGTTCGAGCTCACCGACAGCCGGCGCAAGCTGATCCATGAATATTCGAAAGGCATGCGCAAGCGCGTGGCGATGGCGGCGGCGCTGATCCACCGGCCGCAGCTCTATCTGATGGACGAGCCGTTTGAAGGCGTGGACGCGGTGGGCGCGCGGCTGATGAAGGAAATTCTGCTCGAGCAGGTGCGGCAGGGGGCGACGATTTTTCTGACTTCTCACGTGCTCGAAGTGGTGGAGCGGCTGTGCCACCGGGTGGCGATTATCCATCAGGGCAAGCTGGTTCTGGAGGGGCCGATGGAGGAGCTGCGCCGCGCCTCGGAAACGCTGGAAGATGCCTTTGTGCGCGCGGTGGGCATGGAGCGGACTGCGGAAACGCTGGACTGGCTGTGATATGAAGCGGGCGCGCGCGATTCTCTGGGCGCACTGGCGCACGCTGCTCAATTTTTACCCGCGGGCGGGCCTTGCCTGGACGGCGATCGCCGCGTTTCTGTGGTACGGATTCTGGCTCTTTGCGGCGGCCGCGGCGGGGCGCTTCGCGGCCGGCGGGGAGAACGTTGCGTTTCTCCGGCTGGCGCTGCCGGGCGGGCTGTTGCTGGTCTTTCTCTACTGGCAGATCGTGCCGCTGCTGATGGCGGCGACCGGTGCGTCGCTGGATCTGCGCAAGCTGAAAGCGTATCCGATCCCGGCGGGCGAACTGTTCGCGATCGAGGCGCTGCTGCGGGTCACGGCGGCGATCGAGATGATGGCGGTGGTGTGCGGGGTGGCGGCCGGCATCGCGCGGAATCCGGCGCTGCCCTGGTGGTGCGCGGCGGGACTGGCGCCTTATGTGTTGTTCAATCTGTTTTTAGCCGTTGGCCTGCGCGATCTGCTGATGCGGGCGATGGCTCGGCGGCGCATTCGCGAAATCGTGGTGTTTCTGCTGGTGATGTGCGCGGCGCTGCCGCAGATTCTGCTGACGCGGGGCCCGGCCCGGGAGCGTTTCGCCGCGCTTTTGAAAAAAGATGTGTGGATCGGGTGGCCGTGGTCGGCGGCCGCGGCGGTCGCCGATGGAAGCAACGCGCTGGCCGGAGCGGCGATTTCGCTGGCGTGGATGGCGGCGGCGGCATGGTTCGGCCGGTGGCAGTTTGGCCGCACCCTTGCCTTCGACAAGGAAGCGGCAGGCGCCGGCGGCGCCCGCCTGCCGCCGGCGGCGCGGATCCGGGAGGCTTTTTTCCGGCTGCCTTCAATGATTCTGGCCGATCCGCTGGCGGCGCTGGTCGAAAAAGAGATTCGCTTTCTGGCGCGCTCACCCCGCTTCCGTTTAGTTTTCCTGATGGGATTCACCTTCGGCATCGTAATTCTGACGGTATCGTTCGGCCGGAGGACCTTCTTTGGAGCCGACTATCTGACGGCGGTCAGCGTGTACTCGCTGCTTCTGCTGAGCGAATCGTGTTTCTGGAACTCGTTCGGCTTCGACCGCGGCGCGGCGCAGATCTACTTTCTGGCTCCGGTGCCGTTTTCGCGGGTGCTGCTGGGGAAAAATCTCAGCGCGGTTTTCTTTATCGTACTGGAGATTTCCGCGGTCGCGCTGGTTTGCAAGGCTCTGGGCTTGCCGATGGACGCGCGGCGCGTTTTGGACGCCTTCGCGGTGGCGGCGGTGATGACGATCTTTCTGCTGTGCGCGGGGAATCTGCTGTCGGTTCATCAGGCGCGGGGCGTCGATCCATCGACCCAGTTCCGCGCCCATGCGGCCGGGCGGGTGCAGGCGATGCTGGCGGTCATCTATCCGGTGGCGTTTATTCCCGTGGCTCTGGCGTATCTGGCGCGATGGGCGTTGGCCGGGGAGTGGGCGGCGTGGGGATTTTTCGGCGTGCTGGCGCTGGACGCGGCGGCGGGAGCGGTGGTGTACCGGATCGCGCTCCAGTCGGCGGTGCAGGCGGCTGAGCGGAGCAAAGAGCAGATGATCGCGGCGCTGGCGGCGGGCGACGGTCCGATCGCCGGTTAACGCTTAGTTCGCCGAGCGCGGGCGCTCGAACTTGGATGGATCGATGGGCACGTTGATCCTGACTTCGTTCAACTGGATGGCGTCCCGGCCGTCGAGCCAGGCGAAGGTCAAACGGAAAGGCAATTTGATGCCGTCGACGTCGCGATAATCGGAATAATCGATCTGCGTCGGCACTCGCCCGATGGGCGTGCGGCCGTAGCGCACCATGCGCAGCAGCAGTCCGGACTTCTGATCGAAATAGAGCGTGGCCAGCATGCCGTGCGGGCCATTGCCCTGCACCACGTTGACCGGCCGGTCCTGGCCGATTCCTTCCTTGGTTTCGCTGGCGGTCTGGCTGGAGGGGCCGGGCAGATCGCTGATGGAGGCCGGCAGTCCCACGCGCATCTGGGTCAGGACCTGTTTGATCTGCGCCGGGAAAGAAAGTTCGGCGTCCAGGCGGGCGCCGTCGAGCTCGCTGCCGGTCAGTTCGTAATCGGTCAGGACGGCGAGAGGGGTTTTGATCCAGCCGGTTTTGCCGTTATAGACGCGGTCGCTGTCGCCGCGTCCGGTTTCCTTTTTAAATTTGATGAGAGTGGCGCGCTGATCCGGGAATTTTGCGTAAATTTCCACCTGCCCACCGCCGCCGAAGCCTCCGAAGCCCACGCTGGTTCCGGTGGCGGCGAAGCTTTTGAGCGTGGCCAGTTTCTGGGGGCCGCCGAGGGCCTGGAGGTACTTATCGATGATCTGATCGGCCGGCGGCTGGCCGGGCATTTGCGTCAAGACGTCGTCGGTTTCCTGCGACGGCGGGCCGTAGACGATTTCGAGCGTGGGCGAGGTGGCCGGGCGGTCGCGGCCGTGGTGGCAGCTCCAGCAGGTCACCATCTGGCGTCCCGAAAAGTTTTCGCGATTGATGTTGGCGACCATGGTCACCATCCGGCGGGCGACGATTTTTTTCTGCGTGTCGGCGGCCCAATCGACTTTATCCGTGCCCGCGCCGATGTGGCACTCCGAACAGTCGAAGCCCACGGCGGCCGACATAATACCCATGGTTCCCAAGAAATCGTCCACCGAGATGCCTTTGAGGACCTGGACGTTTTTAAAAACTTCCTCGGCCATTTTGGGCTTGTCCTGCGCGGCGGCGGGCGCCGGCAGGAATGCCGCAAGGCCGGCGGCGAAAACGGCTCGCATTGAGATCTGCATGACTGTTCTGTTATTTTACTTGACCGGCAAGTTTCCGCGTCTTTGCCTAGGCCGGGCCGGGGGAGGAGGACGCCGATTCCCGGCGCGCGGACCAATGTTAAAGTAAATAATCGAATCTGCTTTAGGAGCGACTCTTGAGCTTTCGACCCCGCTGGCTGATTTTCGTGGCATCTTTGTTGCTTTTGACGCTGGCCGCTCTGGAAATTTACGCCCAGGACGGGCAGTATCGGGCGGCGCTGATCGGAGGGCTGGTATGGCGCGAGGTGGGGCCGATGCGCGGCGGGCGCACGTTTGCCGTGGCCGGCTCGGCTGATCAGCCGGATACGTTCTATATGGGCTCGGTGGGCGGCGGCGTGTGGAAGACGGAAAATTCCGGCCGCACCTGGTTTCCGATCTCCGATGAGGGCATTCCGATCGGCTCCATCGGCGCGATCGCCGTTGCTCCTTCCGACCACAACGTGATTTACGTGGGGACGGGCGAGCCGGATATTCGCAGCCAGAACTCCTACGGGATCGGCATGTTCAAGTCGACCGACGGGGGAAAGACGTGGTCGCATATCGGGCTGGAGGAGACGCGGCAGATCGGCCGGGTAGCGGTGGATCCCACCAATCCGAACCGCGTCTACGTGGCGGCGCTTGGGCATATTTACGAGCCGAATGCGTATCGCGGCCTGTATCGCAGCACCGACGGCGGCGCGACATGGAAGAAAGTATTGTTTAAAGCAGACGATCCTGAAAATGTCGGGGCGATCGATGTGGCGCTGGATCCGCGGAATCCGCAGATTGTTTACGCGACGTTGTGGGCCACGCGGCGGCCGCCGTGGTCGGTCTATGCGCCGTCCTACATGCCGGGCAGCGGGCTTTACAAATCGACCGACGGCGGCGAGACTTGGGTGAAGCTGTCCAACGGGCTGCCGAACGATCCGTTTGTGGGAAAGATCGGCATTGCGGTCGCGCCCAGCAATCCGGACCGGCTGTGGGCGGTGGTGGATGACGTCGGCTCCGGCGTAGCTCCGCGGCTGGGCGGCGGCGGGCGCGGCACGGCGTCGGCCAACACCGGCGGGGGAGTATATATTTCCGACGACGCCGGAGCGAGCTGGCGGCTGGTGAATCGCGAGCAGCGGCTGTGGGGGCGGGGCTGGTATTTCTGCGGCATCGCGGTGGATCCGAAAAATCCCGATAAAGCCTACGTGATGAATACCGCGACCTACGTCACCACGGACGCCGGCAGAACGTTCACCCCGATCAAGGGCGCTCCGGGCGGCGACGACTATCACCAGTTGTGGATCAATCCGAACGATCCCAACCGGATGGTGCTTTCAAGCGATCAGGGCACGGTGGTCAGCGTCGATGGCGGCAAGACCTGGAGCACGTGGTACAACCAGCCCACCGCGCAGATCTATCACATCGCGGCCGACAACCGGTTTCCTTACTGGCTCTACGGCGCGCAGCAGGACAGCGGCGGGGTTGGCGTCAGCACCTGGTCGCCGGAGGGCGTGCTGAATTTCCGCAACTGGATTCCGACCTGCGAAGCGGGCGAATCGATGACGGTGGTGCCCGATCCCAAGGATGGCAACATTTTGTACGGCAACGGCAACGGCAAATGCGATCAGAGGCTGAACATCGCTCTGCCGGCGGGCGAACTGCCGCCGGCCGATCCCAACGATCCCAACCGCAGGACCTGGTCGCTGCCTGAAGTTTTTTCGCCGGCCGATGAAGCGTTGTATTATTCGAACCAGTTTGTGTTCCGGTCGCGGGACCGCGGCAGGAGCTGGCAGAAGATCAGTCCGGATCTGGCGCGGCTCCGGCCGGGCGCGCCGCCGAATCTGGACGCGGTGACCGCGGTCGATATCGATCAACCGATGCTGGACCGCTTCGGCGTCGTTTATACGCTGTCGCCCTCGCCGCTGTCGGCGACGATGGTGTGGGCCGGCACCGACGACGGGCTGATCTGGGTGACGCGCGATGACGGCAAGAACTGGAGCGACGTCACGCCCAAGGCGATGACCGCCTGGAGCAAGGTTTCGCAGGTGGAGGCCGGCCATTTCGATCCGCAGACGGCGTACGCCTCGGTGGATCGCCACCGGCTGGGGGACATGAAACCGTATATCTACCGCACGCACGACGGCGGCAAGACCTGGCGCAACGTGGTGGCGGGCATTCCCGAAGGCGCCTACGTGAATTCGGGGAAGGAAGATCCCAAACAGCGGGGGCTGCTGTACGCCGCGACGGAACTGCGGGTGTATGTTTCCTTCAATGACGGCGTGCAGTGGCAACCGCTGCAAAACAACATGCCGGTCACTTCGATTCGCGACATTCTGGTGCATGGCGACGATCTGGCCATCGCCACGCACGGCCGCGGCTTTTGGGTGATGGATCAGATGACGCCTCTGCGGGAGATCGTGGCGCGGGGCGGCGAAATCGAATCTTCGGCGGCGTATCTGTTCAAGCCGGGCGAGACGTTCGCGATCCGCCAGGGAGGCCAAAATGGAACTCCGCTGCCGCACGAAGAGCCCCAGGAGCAGAATCCGCCGGGCGGGGTGGTGGCGTATTACTGGCTGCGCACACCGGCGGCGCAGCCGCTCAAGATCGAGCTGGTCGATGCGGGGGGCGCCGTGCGTGCCTGCGCCGCCAGCGACACGCCGGTTCGTCCGGTGGATACCGAGTCGATTAACGTTCAGGCCTATTGGGAGACGCAGCCGCCTCCGCCATCGGCGGGCGTGGGGATGCATCGCGTGACGCTCGGCGCGCCGGGTGGGCGCGGCGGATTCGGCGGCGGGCGCGGCAATGCTCCACCGCCTCCGCGCGACGCCTGCACCGGAGCGGTGCAGCAGGCGCAAACCGGGCGCGGCCGGGGTGGACGCGGCGCGGCGGCGCTTGAGCCGGGCAATTATACGGTCCGCCTGACGGTGGACGGAAGAACCTACACGCAGCCGGTGGCGGTCAAGCCGGACCCGCGAGGGATTCCGGACCGGTAACCGCGCCGCGCTCCGCGGTCAGGGCGCGGCGGGACGGGGAGCCAGCAGCTTCTCGACGTGTTTGGCGATCACGTCGGCTTCCAGATTCAGGCGGCTGCCCGCGGCCGCCGAGGCCAGCGTCGTATTCGCAAAAGTATGCGGAATGATGGCGATACTCACCACGCCGGCTTCGATCGCGGCGATGGTGAGGCTGATTCCGTCTATGGCGATCGATCCCTTTTCGACCAGATAGCGGTCCAGCGCCGGCGGGACGCGGACGCGCAGCCAGTAATTGCCGCCGGGCAGCGGCTCCAGCGACAGCAGTTCGCCGGTGGCGTCGACGTGGCCTTGGACCAGGTGTCCGGATAAGCGCGTGGCGGGGGTGACGGGGCGTTCCAGATTCACGCGCGAGCCGGCCCGCAGATCGCCCAGATTGCTGCGGCGCAAGGTCTCCGGCGCGAGGTCCGCGGTGAAGGAATCGGCCGAAATTTCGACGGCGGTGAGGCAAACTCCGTTGACGGCGATGCTGGCGCCTTCCCGCAGATCCTCCAAAACGGTCTTGCAGCCCACGCGCAGCCGCGGCGCCGGCGCGATCACGGCGCCCAACTCCTCGATGATTCCTGTAAACATTATTTTTCGAGATACGCCTCCACCGCGAACTCATCC
>JAJPIT010000086.1 GCA_021324615.1 Terriglobia bacterium
GGAGATGGTGATGCCGGGCGACAACGTGAATCTTACGGTGGAGCTGATCACTCCGGTGGCGATGGATAAGGGGCTGCGGTTTGCGATCCGCGAAGGCGGCCGGACGGTCGGGGCGGGGACGGTGACGGAAATCCTCGAGTAACCCATGAGCAGCTTGAGAGAACGTATTCGCATCCGCCTCAAGGCGTACGATCACCGGATTCTGGACCAGTCGACGACGGAGATCGTCGATACGGCCAAGCGTACCGGCGCGCAGGTGGCGGGGCCGATTCCGCTGCCGACGGTGAAAAATCTGTACACGGTGCTGCGCTCGCCGCACGTGGACAAGAAGAGCCGGGAGCAGTTCCAGATCCGCACGCACAAGCGGCTGCTGGACATTCTGGAGCCGACGCAGGACACGGTGGACGCGCTGATGAAGCTGGATCTGCCGGCGGGTGTGGATGTGGAGATCAAGGCGTTCGGAAAAGGGAAGTAAAGTGGCCGGCGGCCCGCGGTCGGCGGCCGGTTGGACTGGGAGTTTCCAATGAGTCCTGGGATTTTAGGGAAAAAGATCGGCATGACGCAGGTGTTCCGGCCGGACGGGCAGGTGGTTCCGGTGACGGTGCTCAAGGCCGGGCCGTGCGTGGTGGTGCAGCGCAAGACGCCGGCCACGGACGGCTACGACGCCATTCAGCTCGGATTGATGGAGTATGCCAAGAAGACGAGCGTGAGCAAGCCGGCCGCCGGGCACCTGAAGAAATGCGGCGCCGAGGGCGTGAAGTTCCTGCGCGAATTCCGCCTGGAGGAGGGCGCCAACGGCGATCTGAAGGCGGGCGACCGGGTGCTGGTGGATGAGTTCAAGCCGAAGGACAAAGTCGACGTGATCGGCGTGAGCAAGGGGCGCGGCTTTGCGAGCCTGGTCAAGCGCCATCATTTCCGGGGCGGGCCGGAGTCGCACGGCTCGATGTTCCACCGCGCGCCGGGCTCGATCGGGGCCTCGAGTTTTCCCTCGCGCGTTTTTCCGGGCATGAGGATGGCCGGGCAGATGGGGACGGCGCGGGTGACGGTGCGCAATCTGGAGGTGGTCGAGGTGGACGCCGAGGAGAACGTGCTGCTGGTGAAGGGCGCGGTTCCCGGGCCGGCCGGAGGATACGTCGTCGTCAGGAGGGCCAAGAAATAGCCATGCCGAGCGTGGACGTGATCGATCTGAAGAACAACAAAGTCGGGACGCTCGATCTGGCCGACGCGGTGTTTGCGGCTCCGGTAAATGAGGCGCTGCTGTATGAGGCGGTCAGGCATTATCTGGCGTGCGCGCGGCGGGGGACGGCCAAGACCAAGACGCGTCATGAAGTCGCCGGATCGGGCAAGAAGCTGTGGAAGCAGAAGGGCACCGGACGGGCGCGGATGGGATCGATCCGCAGCCCGCTGTGGCGGCACGGCGGAACGGTGCACGGGCCGCAGCCGCGCAGCTACGCCTACAAGCTTCCGCGCAAGATGCAGTTGGGCGCGCTGCGCAGCGCGTTATCGGCCAAGCTGCGCGACGGCGAGCTGAAGGTGGTGAACGAGTTCGCCATTTCGGAAATCAAAACCAAGGCGGTGCGCCAGGCGCTCGATGCGATCGAGGCGCAGCGGACGGTGCTGCTGGTGGATAACGCCGACAATCGCAATTTGCGGCTGTCGAGCCGGAATCTGCAAGGGGTGAAGCTGGTTTCCAGCCGCGAGGTGAATGTCTACGATCTGCTGCGGCACGAGCAGGTGGTGCTTTCCCGCGGCGCCGCGGAGAAGTTGTCGGAGGCGCTGGCATGACGTTATACGATGTGATCAAGCGGCCGCTGGTGACCGAAAAAGGCGTGGCCAAGAAGGATGCCGAGCGCACCCTGTGCTTTGAAGTCGCGGCGGGGGCCAACAAGACGCAGGTCAAGCAGGCGGTGGAGGCGCTTTTTAAGGTTAAGGTCGAAGAGGTCCGCACCTCGACCACGGCGGGAAAACTGCGCCGCCAGGGGCGCTTTTCCGGCTATCGCGCGGACTGGAAGAAGGCCTGGGTGAGATTGAAGGCCGGAGAAAAGCTGCCGGAGTACGCGGAGATTTAAAGATGCCTATTAAGAGCTATCGGCCGACCACCTCGACGCGGCGCTTTCAGACCGTGGTTTCGCGCGAGGACATCACCAAGGACCGGCCGGAAAAGAGTCTGGCGGTTGGCAAGAAGCGGACCGGCGGGCGGTCCAGCACGGGGCGGATTTCTTCGCGCTTCCGCGGAGGCGGGCACAAGAAGACGTACCGGATCATCGACTTCAAGCGCGATAAGATCGGGGTGGCGGCGCGCGTGGCCGCCATCGAATACGATCCCAACCGCAGCGCCCGCATTGCGCTGCTGCACTATGTGGACGGCGAAAAGCGCTATATTCTGGCGCCGGTGGGCCTGGAGGTGGGGCGCACGGTGATGGCGGGTCCGGACGCCGATATTCTGACCGGCAACGCCCTGCCGCTAAAAAACATTCCGGCCGGCACGGTGGTTCACAATGTGGAGTTGCGGCCGGGCAAGGGCGGGCAGATGGCGCGCTCGGCCGGGGCCCAGGCGCAGTTGGTTTCCAAGGAGGGCGGCTACGCCTTGCTGAAGCTGCCCTCGGGTGAAGTGCGGCGGGTGCCGGTGGAGTGCGCGGCGACCATCGGGCAGGTGGGCAACGTCGAGCACGAGAACGTGAGCATCGGCAAAGCCGGGCGCAAGCGCTGGATGGGCAGGATGCCGCACAACCGCGGCGTGAGCATGAATCCGGTGGATCACCCGCATGGCGGCGGAGAAGGAAAGACGTCGGGCGGCCGGCATCCGGTGACGCCATGGGGCCAGCCGACGCGCGGCTTCAAGACTCGCAACAACAAGCGGACGGACAAGTGGATCGTCACGCGGAAGCAGAAGAAGAGATAACCAGTGGGACGCTCGTTAGCCAAGGGACCGTTTGTAGACGACCACCTGATGAAGAAAGTGGCGGCGATGAACGAGAAGAACGAAAAGAAGGTGGTGCGGACGTGGTCGCGGCGGTCGACCATCGTGCCGGAGTTCGTCGGCCACACGCTGGCGGTGCATAACGGAAAGAAGTTCATTCCGGTGTATGTGACCGAGAACATGGTGGGGCACAAGCTCGGCGAGTTTTCGCCGACGCGGCAGTTTAAAGGGCACGCAGCGAAGGCGGCGGCGGAGAAGACGGCCAAGCCGGCCTGAGAGGCCAGGGGGAGATATGCAAGCGAAAGCGGAAGCTCGTTACATCCGGACCTCGCCGCAGAAGGCGCGTCTGGTCGTCGATCTGATCCGGGGCGTGAAGGCCGGCGAGGCGATCCATATTCTGCGCGCGGCCAACAAGCGGATCGCGCCGGCGGTGGAAAAGGTGCTGCGCTCGGCGATCGCCAACGCCGAGAACCGGTCCAACGGCGTCGATGTGGACCGGCTGGTTGTCACCGAGGCGTATGTGAACGAAGGGCCGCGCATGAAGCGGATCCGGCCGGCGCCGATGGGCCGGGCGTTCCGCTACCAGCGGCGGATGGCGCATATTGTCGTGAAGGTCGGAGACAAGGAATAGCGATGGGTCAAAAGGTACATCCCTACGGGTTCCGGCTGGGCGTCACCAAGACCTGGCGGTCGCGCTGGTTCGCCAAGCAGGACTACGCCAAGCTGCTGCGTGAGGATCTGGAGCTTAAGGAGTCGCTGCGCGACCGGCTGAAGGCGGCGGGCGTCAGCGCGATCGAAGTGGACCGGCCCGGCAACAAACTGCGCATCACCATTCACACCTCGCGTCCGGGCATCATTATCGGACGCAAGGGCGCTGAGATCGAAAAGCTGAAAGCGGATCTGGCCAAGAAGACCAAGCGCGAAGTTTTTATCGATATTCAGGAGGTGCATAAACCGGAGCTGGACGCACAGTTGATCGCCGAGACGATCGCGCTGCAACTGGAAAAACGCGTGGCCTTCCGGCGCGCGATGCGCAAGTCGGTGGATTCGGCGCTGCGCTTCGGCTGCAAGGGAATCAAGGTGCGCGTTTCCGGCCGCTTGAATGGCGCCGAGATCGCCCGCACCGAGTGGTATCTGCAAGGGCAGCTTCCGCTGCACACCCTGCGCGCCGACATCGATTACGGGTTCAGCCAGGCCTATACGACCTATGGCGTGATCGGGATCAAGTGCTGGGTGTATAAGGGCGAGATTCTTCCGGGCGGGCAGCGCCGCCCGCTGCGCAATGAGCCGGAGCCGCGGCGTACTCCGGTGCGGGAGCGCCGCGATCGGGAACGCGACCGGGAGCGGCGCGCGCAGCCGGCCGGGGAAAGCGGCGGGGTCCTGCAAGCTCCGCCGCCGGAGATGCCGCGCGTGCAGGCTCCGATCCTGCCGCCGATGAGCTCGCCGCAGCCGAGCTGGAAGGCGGAGGTTGTGGAGACGAAGGAAAGCAAGCCGGGCGAGGAAGGCAAGAAGGAATAAGCCATGTTGATGCCGAAAAAAGTCAAGTACCGCAAGCAGCAGCGCGGGCGCATGGCCGGGAAGGCCTGGCGCGGCTCCTCGCTCGCCTTCGGCGATTACGGATTGAAGGCGCTCTCCTGCGGATGGATCACGGACCGGCAGATCGAGGCGGCGCGTGTGGCGATGACGCGCTCGATCAAGCGCGGCGGCAAGGTATGGATCCGCCTGTTTCCGGACAAGCCGATCACCAAGAAGCCGGCCGAGACGCGTATGGGGAAAGGCAAGGGCGCGCCGGAGCAGTGGGTGGCGGTGATCCGGCCGGGGAAGATTCTGTTTGAGATGGAAGGCGTGGCGAGAGAGGTGGCGCAGGAGGCGATGAAGCTGGCCGCGGCGAAGCTGCCGCTGCCGACCAAGCTGGTTTCGCGGGAGCACGTGGAGTAAACGATGAAGGAAAACGCGGATAAAGCCCGGGCGCTCGATACGGCGGAGATTCACAAACAACTGCGCGAGGCGCAGGAACAGATGTTCCGGCTGCGCTTTCAGATGCGGCTGGGGCAGATGGATGGTTTAAAGAAGTACCGCGGGCTGAAGAAGGAGCGGGCGCGGATGCTGACGGTGTTGCGGGAGCGTGAAGGGAACGCGGACGCCGGCGCCGCCCGGGGGAAAAGCTAAGCCATGGCCGAAGGCAACGTTACAAAGAATTCCAAGGTGGGCTTGGTGGTCTCCGACAAGATGGCCAAGACCATCGTGGTGGAGGTCACGCGCCGGGTGCCGCATCCGGTGTACAAGCGCATCGTCACCAAGCGGAAGAAATTTTACGCCCATGACGAGCAGGGGCAGGCCAAGGTGGGCGACGTGGTGCGCATCATCGAGTGCCGGCCCATGAGCCGGCTGAAGCGCTGGAGGCTGGGCGAAGTGCTGCGCAAGGCGGTTCAGGTGACCACGGATCTGAGCGCGATCGGCATCGAAACCGGGCCGGAGAAGAGACTTTCGAAGAAGAAGGGGAAGAGCTAGGGGGCCGGCCGGCGCCCCCGCAGGGAGACAGAACTATGATCGGGATGCGGACGATTCTCGAAGTGGCCGACAACAGCGGCGCGCGCAAGTTATCCTGCATTTTGCCGCGCGGCGGCGATCTAGGGCTGCGCGCCGGGCTGGGCGACGTGATCACGGCGGCAGTGAAGGAAGCCTCGCCGGAGTCGGCGATCAAGAAAGGGAAGGTGGTGCGCTGCGTCATCGTTCGCATGCGCAAGGAGACGCGGCGCAAGGACGGGACGTATATCCGTTTCGATTCTAACGCCGCGGTTCTGATCAACGAAGTGGGCGAGCCGGTGGGCACCCGCGTTTTCGGCCCCGTCGCGCGCGAGCTGCGCGACAAGAAGTTCATGAAGATCGTTTCGCTGGCGCCGGAGGTGATCTAAATGCGATTCCGGGTGCGCCGGCGCGATCAGAACGCGCCCAAGAAGATTTTGAAGGTCCGCATCAAGAAGGACGACACGGTGAAGGTGATCGCCGGGCGCGACAAGGGCAAGACGGGCCGCGTGCTGGATGTGGACCGGAAGCGGGGCAAGGTTCTCGTGGAGCACGTCGGGATGGTGAAGCGGCACACCCGGCCCAATCCGCAGCGGCAGATCAAGGGCGGCATCGCCGAGAGGGAAAGCCCGATCTCCATTTCCAACGTGATGCTGCTTACCTCCGGCGGCGCCCCTACGCGTGTCGGCTATCGCATCGAGCAGAGCGGGACGGTGACGCGGCGGGTGCGGATCGCCAAAAAAAGCGGCGAGATTCTGGACAAGAAGGCATGAGCGGGGCTGGGGAGTCGAAGATGCAGCATTTCAGGACGCAGGTAAATTATGGCCGCCAGACTTAAAGAGCATTATCAAAAGAACGTCATTCCGGCACTGACCAGGGAGTTCGGGTACAAGAACGTCATGGCCGTCCCCAAGATCGAAAAGATCTCGCTGAACATCGGGCTGGGGGAGGCGACGCAGAATCCGAAGCTGATGGACGGGGCGGTGAACGAGCTGGCGCAGATCGCCGGGCAGAGGCCGGTGGTGACCAAGGCGCGGAAGTCGATCGCGGCGTTCAAGCTGCGCGAAAACATGGCGATCGGCTGCACGGTCACGCTGCGCGGGGACCGCATGTACGAGTTTTTCGACCGCCTAGTGAACGTGGCGCTGCCGCGGGTGCGCGACTTCCGCGGGGTATCGAGCAAATCCTTCGACGGCCGGGGCAATTATACCCTGGGCGTCAAAGATCAACTGATTTTCCCGGAAATCGACTATAACAAGGTCGAAAAGGTGAAGGGAATGAACATTTGCATCACCACGACGGCGCGGACCGACGCCGAGGGGATGGCGCTGTTGAAACATCTCGGAATGCCCTTCCGGACGCAATAAAAAGGAATCCATGGCTACTACGGCAAAGATCGCAAGAGACCAACGGCTGGAGCGGGCCCGGCGGGAGAAGAAACCGAAGCTGGCCTGCCGGCATCGCAACCGCTGCTTCCGCTGCGGCCGCCCGCGCGGATATATCCGCAAGTTCAAACTGTGCCGGATCTGTTTCCGGCAACTGGCGCTGGCGGGCGAGGTGCCGGGCGTGATCAAGGCTTCCTGGTAGGAGATTACGAAGCATGACGACCACCGATCCGATCGCCGACATGCTGACGCGCATTCGCAATGCGCTGCAGGCGCGCCATCCCAAGGTGGACGTGCCGGCGTCGCGGCTGAAGACGGATATCGCCAGAATTTTGAAGGATGAGGGCTACATCGCCAACTACAAGCTGACCGAGGAGGGGGCCCGAAGATCGATCCGCATTTATCTCAAATACACGGCGGCAAACGTGCCGGTGATCTCGCGGATCGAGCGGGTTTCGCGCCCCGGATGCCGGGTTTACGTCGGCTCGCGCGAGGTGCCGCGGGTGCTGGGCGGGCTGGGGATCAATATCCTGACGACGCCGCGCGGGGTGATGACCGGCTCCTCGGCGAGGAAAGAAGGCGTGGGCGGCGAAGTGCTGTGCCACGTCTGGTAACGGAGCAAGCGCAATGTCACGAGTGGGGAAAAAACCGATCCCGCTGCCGAAGGGCGTGAAAGTCAGTATCGGAACGGATTCGCTGCAGGTCGAAGGGCCCAAGGGGAAGCAGAGCGTGCCGGTTCCGCCGGGCATCACGGTTCGGCAGCAGGATGGACACATCGAAATCCAGCGCGCCTCCGACAGCCAGGCCGCGCTGCACGGCCTGACGCGGGCGCTGGCGGCCAATGCGGTGCAGGGGGTTTCCGGCGGATTCACGCGGGAGCTTGATATTGTGGGGATCGGCTACCGCTGCGATGTAAAGGGGCGCGTGGCCACCTTCACGCTCGGCTACTCGCATCCGATCGAGTTTTATCTGCCCGACGGCATCGATCTCAAGGTGGACAAGCAGACGCATCTGGTGCTGAGCGGGGCGGACCGGCAACTGCTCGGGCAGGTGGCCGCCAACATGCGGGCGCTGCGGCCGCCCGATCCGTACAAGAACAAGGGGATCCGGTATACCGGCGAGGTGCTGCGCAAGAAAGTCGGCAAGACCGGAGCTTCGGGAGGCAAGTAATGGCTCGCGATTCGAAGAACGAGATCCGGCTGCGGATTCACCGGCGCATCCGGCGGCGCGTCAAGGGCACACCGGAGCGGCCACGCCTGGCCGTGTTCCGCAGCCTGAAGCACATCTACGCGCAGGTGATCGACGACCGCCAGGGCAGGACACTGGCGGCGGCCTCCTCCAACGAAAAGAACGGGGTAAACGGCGGCAACATCGCCGGCGCCAAAGCGGTGGGCAAAGCGGTGGCCGAGCGGGCCAAAGAAAAGGGCGTCAAGGCCGTGGTGTTCGACCGCGGAGGCTATCTTTATCATGGCCGCGTCAAGGCTCTGGCCGAGGCGGCCCGCGAGGCGGGGTTGGAGTTTTGAGCGGAGCGAGACGGGAGTTCTAAATGGCAACAGCGGCAAAACGCCTGGACGCGGCGAATCTGAATCTGAAAGAGCAGGTGGTTTCGATCAATCGCGTCACCAAGGTGGTCAAGGGCGGCAAGAATCTGAGTTTTTCGGCTTTGGTGGTGGTGGGCGATCCGGGAGCCAGAATCGTCGGCTTCGGCACGGGCAAGGCCAAAGAGGTTCCGGCGGCCATCAAGAAGGGCATCGAAGCGGCGAAGAAGAATCTGCGGAAGATTCATGTGCTGGCCACCACGATCCAGCATCCCGTGCTGGGCGCCTTCGGCAGCGGGCGGGTGCTGCTCAAGCCAGCGCCGGAAGGGACCGGGGTGATCGCCGGCGGGCCGGTCCGCGCGGTGATCACCGCCGTGGGCATCCCGAATGTTCTGACCAAGTCGATCGGCTCGCACAATCCGCACAATGTGGTCAAGGCGACCATCGATGCGCTCGAGCAACTGCGCGACAAGAATGAAGTTGCCGCCCTGCGCGGTCTCAATCAGGAAAAGGTCGGCTGAAGATTATGGCGGGAACCATAAAAATCAAGTTGGTCCGCAGTCCCATTTGCTGCCCGGAAAAGCACAAGGCGATTGTGCGCGCTCTGGGGCTGAAGAAGATGAACCGGGTGGTGGAGCGGCCGGATACGCCGGCCTTTCGCGGAATGGTCAAGAAAGTTCCGCACCTGCTCGCTATAGTGGAGTAAAACGATGAATTTAAGCCAGCTAAAGCCGCCCGCCGGGCAGAAGCATAAGAAGCAGCGCGTCGGACAGGGCATGGGCTCCGGACGCGGCAAGTATTCCGGCCGCGGCGCCAAGGGCGCCAAATCGATCTCCGGCTACTCGCGAATGCGCGGATTTGAGGGCGGGCAGATGCCGCTGCACCGGCGGCTCCCCAAGCGGGGGTTCACCAACATCTTCCGCAAAGAGTACGCGATTGTGAATCTGGCCCGCCTGGACGCTCTGGAGGGCGCGGCGTTTGATCCGGGGAAGCTGCTGGAGCTGGGCGTCATCAAGAAGCTGAATCACGGGCTGAAGATTCTGGGCGCGGGCGATCTCACCCGCGCCATTACCGTTAAGGCGCACGTGTTTTCCCGATCGGCGCTGGAGAAGATTCAGAAAGCCGGCGGAACGGCGGAAGTGATCGGAGCGGAAAAGTAGAGAGCCGCGTCGGCGCGGGCCGGAGCGGAGTGTGGCGCACGGCGAAGGCGTTGTGCGCGGGAGAAGAGTTTTTATGAAGTTTTTTGAAGCCGTCGCCAATATTTTTCGAATTCCCGATCTGCGGAAGCGGCTGCTGTTCGCGCTGGGGCTGCTGGCGGTCTACCGGATCGGCGGCTTTATTCCGATCCCCGGAGTCGACTGGAACCGGCTCCAGGACTTTTTCCAGAAGAACGCGGGCAGCGTCTTCGGGATGTTCGACCTGTTCAGCGGCGGCATGTTCCGGCGCATGACGATCTTCGCGCTGGGCATCATGCCCTATATCACGGCGTCGATCATTTTGCAGTTGCTGACGGTGGTGGTCCCGACGCTCGAAAAACTGCAAAAAGAGGGCGAGCTGGGGCGGCGCAAGATCACCCAGTGGACCCGCTATCTGACCGTGGGGCTGGCCCTGATGCAGTCCATCGGGATTGCGACGGCGTTGCAGACGGCGCAGCAGGGCCTGGTGATGAACCCCGGATTTGGATTCATGATGATGACCGTGCTCAGCCTGACGGCCGGCTCGGCGTTTATCATGTGGCTGGGCGAGCAGATCACCGAGCGCGGCATCGGCAACGGCATGTCGCTGATCATCTTTGTGGGCATCATTGTGCGGCTGCCGGACGCGGTTCTTGAGCTGGTGCAAAAAGTTCAGACCGGAGACTGGCCGTTCATTCAGGTCGCGATCATTCTGGTGATGATGGTGGCGGTGGTGGCGTTCATCGTGCTGGTGGAGCGGGGCGAACGCCGCATTCCGGTGCAATACGCCAAGCGGGTGATCGGGCGGCGGATGATGGGCGGCCAATCGACGCACCTGCCGCTCAAGGTCAACGCGGGGGGCGTGATTCCGGTGATCTTCGCGGCGTCCCTGCTGGCCTTTCCGATGACGCTGATCAATCTGGACTGGGTTCGGAACTCGCCGGTTCTGAGCGGGATGCTGGGGGCGATCAGCGGCGCCTCGCCGATGTACTATTTGCTGTACACGGTCCTGATCATTTTCTTCTGCTTCTTTTACGTTTCGATTATCTTTAATCCCAACGAAGCGGCCGACAATATGCGCAAATACGGCGGCTTCATTCCGGGCATCCGGCCGGGCAAGAACACGGCCGAGTACATGAACAAGATCCTGACCAAGATCACGGTGGTGGGCGGCCTGTATCTGTCGGTGTTGTCGCTGCTGCCGCAGATCATGATTCAGGGCATCAAGCTGCAACGCCTGCCGCTGGTCGGCATGTGGATCGACGCGCATTTCCCGCGCTGGCTGCTGGACGGGCTGGGGATTACGTTTTATTTTGGAGGAACTTCGCTGCTGATCGTGGTGGGCGTCGCCATGGACACCATCAACCAGATCGAGGCCCAGTTGATCATGCGGCACTACGAGGGTTTTACGCCGCGCGCGGGCAGGATCCGCGGCCGGCGCGGCAGTGTCATTTGAGCCGGCTAGCTCAACCACAACGATGGCCCAGTTTTGCCTGATTTTATTTGGCCCTCCCGGATCGGGGAAGGGCACGCAGGCGGCGCTTTTGCGCGGCCGGTTAGGATTGGCCCATATCTCCACCGGGGACATGCTGCGGGCGCGCATCGCCTCGGGCGACGATCTGGGCAGAGAAGCGGCCGCTTACGTGAATTCGGGCGCGCTGGTGCCGGACGAGGTGGTGAACCGGATGGTGGAGGACCGGATCCAGGAGAGCGATTGCGAGCGCGGTTTCATTCTGGACGGCTATCCGCGGACGGTGGCGCAGGCGAAGCTGCTCGATGCGATGTTGAAGACGCGCGGGGTGCGCTCGCTGGCCGTTCATTTGCGGGTGAGCTATAATGAGATTACTGCCCGCCTTGCGGCGCGCCGGCAGTGCGCGCGTTGCGGCTCGATCTCCAACACCAGCCAGGGAGAGTTTTGCGCCACTTGCGGGTCGAGGATGGCGCTGCGCGAAGATGACCGCCCGGAAGTGGTGAGGCAGAGGCTGGAAGCGTACGAGGCGCAGACCAAGCCGGTGCTTGAGTATTTCCGGCAAGCCGGTGTGAAGCTTTTTGAGGTGGAGGGCGGAGGGAGAACGCCGGAGGCGATCGCGGTGGAGATCGAGAAGGCCGTGGAAGCGGACGCGGGAGCCAACGTCAGGACGGCATGATCGTGCGAAAGAGCATGGCGGAGCTGGAAAAGATGCGGGCCGCGGGTCTGCTGGTCTGGCAGATCCTGAATCAGCTCAAGGGGATGGTCCGGGAAGGCGTGACCACCTATGATCTGGAAGTGGAGGCGGAAAAGATGATGCGCGACGCCGGCGCGCGGCCCGCGTTCAAAGGCTACTCGACGCCGGCCGCCGGAACCAAATTTCCCTTTGTGCTGTGCACTTCGGTGAACGACGAGATTGTCCACGGCATGCCTTCGCAGAAGAGGGTTCTGAAGTCGGGCGATATCGTGTCGATCGATACCGGCGTCCAGTTGAACGGCTACTACGGCGATTCGGCGATCACCGTGCCGGTGGGGGAAATTTCCGAGGAGACGCGGCGCCTGCTGGAGGTAACCCGCGAGTCGCTGGAGCTGGCGATCGAGAAAGCCAGGCCGGGCAACCGGCTGTTCGACATCTGCGGTACGGTGGAGCGGCATGTGACCGCCAATGGCTTCACGGTGGTGCGCGAGTTCGTCGGCCATGGGATCGGCACGCACATGCACGAGGAGCCGCAGATCCCGAACTATATCGACCGCAAAAACGAAAATCCGCGGCTGAAGGAAGGAATGGTGCTGGCGATCGAGCCCATGGTGAACGCCGGCGGGCCGGGCACGCGTGTGCGGCCGGACCGGTGGACGGCGGTGACCGAGGATGGGAAGAATTCGGCGCATTTTGAGCATACGGTGGCCATCACGGCCAACGGCCCGTGGGTGCTGACGCGGCCGTGAAGGGGTTCGCCGGGCGATAGAGGAAAGGTTGATCATGAAAGTCAGGGCGTCGGTCAAAAAGATGTGCGACAAATGCAAGATTGTGCACCGCCAGGGCGTGGTGCGCGTGATCTGCTCGAATCCGAAACATAAACAGAGGCAGGGGTAAGAAAGATGGCGCGTATAGCGGGCGTGGATTTACCGGCGAGAAAGAGGACGGAAGTCGGGCTGACCTACATTTACGGCATCGGCCGCACGCGGTCGAAGTCGCTGTGCTACCGGGCGGGAGTGAATCCGGACAAGAAGGTCGCGGATCTGACCGAGGACGAAGTGAACCGCATCCGCCAGATTCTCGAAGCTGAAGGAGCGGTGGAAGGCGATCTGCGCAAGGAAGTCTCGATGAATATCAAGCGGCTGATCGAGATGGGATCCTATCGCGGCCTGCGGCACCGGCGCGGCCTGCCGGTCCGCGGCCAGCGCACCCATACCAACGCGCGCACCCGTAAGGGTCCGCGGCGCGGCACGGTGGCGAATAAGAAGAAAGCGACGGCGAAGACCTAATGGCAAAAGCTCCGGCGAAAACTGGCAAGAAGAAGTCGTTCAAGAAGAAAGAGAAGCGGGTGGTGCCCACGGGGCTGGTCCACGTGCAGGCCTCGTTCAATAATACGATCATCACCATCACGGATCCGATGGGCAACGTGATCGCCTGGTCCAGTTCCGGCTCGCTTGGCTTCCGGGGATCTCGCAAGGGCACGCCGTTCGCCGCGCAGCAGGCCTCGTTGACGGCGGCGAATAAGGCGAAGGAATCCGGATTGCGGACGGTGGAAGTTCACGTCAGCGGGCCCGGCGCGGGCCGCGAATCGGCCGTTCGGGCGCTGGCCACGGCGGGTCTCGAAGTGCGGACGATCAAAGATACGACGCCGATCCCGCACAACGGGTGCCGGCCGCCGAAGAAACGGAGAGTTTAGTGGAGAAGTGGCCCCTGGCCACTGGAGAAACAAGCAGGAGGAAGGCCGGAAGGCCGTAAACTGCACCTTGAAAGAACGGGCCTGTGGTCAGCGACCCCGGGCCGCGGGAGGTTAGACTTGGCACGATACATTGGTCCCGTCTGCCGGCAATGCCGGCGCGAGGGCATGAAGTTATTTCTCAAGGGCGAGCGCTGCCACACCGAAAAATGCGCCATCGAAAAGCGCAACTTCGCGCCGGGGCAGCACGGCAAGGACCGCAAGCCGAAGCTGGTCGGCTACGGTTTGCAGCTTCGCGAAAAGCAGAAAGCGCGCCGTTATTATCAACTGCTCGAAGGCCAGTTCCGCAATCTGTATGAGAAGGCGCTGGTGAAGAAAGGCGTCACCGGCGAGAACATGCTGAACACGCTGGAACGCCGCCTGGACAACACGGTTTACCGCATGGGTTTCGGCACTTCGCGGGCCCAGGCGCGGCAGTTGGTGCGCCACGGCCACATCAACGTGAACGGACGGCGAGTCGACATCCCGAGCTTTGAAGTCAAGCCGAACGATGTCATCGAGGTCCGCGAGAAGAGCAAGAAGAATCCGACCATCCTGCACGCTCGCGACGCCACGGCCCACGCCCCCAGTCCCAACTGGCTGGAGGTGGATCGGGAGAACCTCCGGGCCCGCGTTCTGGCCCAGCCCAAGCGCGAGGATCTGGTGCAGATTCAATTGAACGAGCAGCTCATCGTGGAGTTGTACTCCAAGTAACGCAAAGGAGCCTAAATGTTTAAAGGATTCCAGAAACCCAAGCGACTCGTCGCCAACACCGAAACGCTCAACGACCGCTACGGCATGTTCACCGCCCAGCCTTTCGAACGGGGATTCGGGTCCACCATCGGAACCGGCCTGCGCCGGGTGCTGCTCAGTTCGATTGAAGGCGCGGCCATTACGGCGGTCCGCATCGAAGGCGTGGCGCACGAATTTTCGCCGATCCCGGGTGTGGTGGAGGACGCCACCGATATCATCCTGAACCTGAAACAGGTTCCCTTCAAAATGATGGGCGAAGGCACGCGCACCGTGCGTCTGAAGGCGGACACGCCCGGCGAGGTGATGAGCGGCCAGATCGAAACCGACGCCGATATCGAAGTGCTGGACCGCAATATGCACATCGCCACGGTGGGGCCGGGCGGCAAGCTGAATATCGAGATGCGGCTGAAGTCGGGCCGCGGATACGTCTCGGCGGACCGCAACAACGACGACGATCTTCCTCTCGGCTATATTCCGATCGATTCGGTTCACTCGCCGGTGCGCAAGGTGAACTTTTCGGTGGAGGCGGCGCGTCTGGGCCAGATGACGGATTACGACAAGCTGACCATTGAGGTCTGGACCAACGGAGCGATCTCGCCGGCCGACGCCATCGGCCAGGCCGCCAAACTTCTGAAGGACCACATGACGATCTTCATCAACTTCGAGGAGCTGCCCGAGTCCGCCGAAGAACCGGCCGAGCGCGCCTTGAGCCAGATGAACGAAGTGCTCAACCGCTCCGTGGAAGAGCTGGAGTTGAGCGTCCGCTCCTACAACTGCCTGAAGAACGCCAACATTCAGACCATCGGCGACCTGGTTCAGAAAACCGAAGCCGAAATGCTCCGCACCAAGAATTTCGGGCGCAAATCGCTCAACGAGATTAAAGAGATTCTGGGCAGCCTGGGCCTTAGTTTCGGCATGAAGTTCGATGCGCAGGGACGGCTGGTGTCGCCGGCGGGAACGCCAGCGATGATCAGCCCGGGCGGTGAAGACCGCCTGGATGCCGAAAATGTCGGACCGGACGATGAAGAGGAGGCCAGCCCCCGGGCTGAGTAAGATCCAGTGAGGCACAAAGTAGCGGGATACAAACTCAAGCGCAGCACCGGTGCGCGCAAGGCGCTGTTCAAAGGTCTGGTCACCAGCGTCATCGAGTACGAACGAATCGTCACCACGGTTCCCAAGGCCAAGGCGGTGCGGCCGCTGGTTGAAAAGATGATCACGCTGGCCAAACGCGATACCCTGCACGCGCGCCGGCAGGCCGCCGCGTTTCTTGAATCTCCGGCCGCGGTGAAAAAACTGTTCGACAAGCTCGGCACGCGGTTCGGCCAGCGCGAAGGCGGCTACGTGCGCCTGGTTCGCCTGGGCAATCGGAAAGGTGACGGCGCCGAACAGGCCATGCTCGAACTGGTCGGCAGCGAACTGGTCAAGCGCGCCGCCGAACGGGCCAAGCGCCGCGAGGAACGCCTCCAGGCCCTGCGGCAAGGCAAGGAAGAAGGCGAAGCTCCCGAAGAGTAATGGAAAGACCGGGGCCCGGTTCTGCCCGCGCGGGCAGCGCCGGCGCCGCGCCGCCCCGGGAATCTTTCCCGGGCGTGTGGTCTGGGACGCCCGACTCCGGAATCCGGCCTGGCGAGGACGGTTTCGCCGGCATGGCCGCGGCTTCCCCGCGATAATACAATAGAGAAAATGCAGGTTACTCTTCCCGACGGCAGTGTCCAGGAAGTGGCACCCGGCGCGCGCCCCATCGACATCGCCCAATCGATCAGCAAGCGGCTGGCCGAGGAGGCGATCGTCGCCCGCGTCAACGGCGAACTCTGGGACCTCAACCGCCCCCTGGAATCCGACGCAAAGCTGGAAATCCTGACGCCGAAGGATCCTGAATCGCTTGAAGTGTATCGCCACTCGACGGCGCATCTGCTGGCGGCGGCGGTGCTGGAGCTGTTCCCCGGCACCAAGCTCGGCATCGGACCTCCCATTGAATCCGGCTTCTACTACGATTTCCAGCGGCCCGAGCCGTTTACCCAGGAAGATCTGGAGCGCATCGAAAAGCGCATGTGGGAAATTCAGGCGCGTGATCTTCCCTACGAGCGCAAGTACACGCGCAAGGAAGACGGGCTGAAACTCTACGCCGACCAGCCCATGAAAATCGAGCTGATCCTGGAGCGGGCCGGCGACGTCTTTTCCGAATACACGCTGGGGCCCGGCTTCATCGACTTCTGCCGCGGGCCGCACGTTCCGTCGACGAAAAAGATCAAGGCGTTCAAGCTGCTCTCGCTCGCCGGCGCTTACTGGAAGGGCAGCGAAAAGAACCAGCAGCTCCAGCGCATCTACGGCACGGCGTTTTTCACCAAAAAAGATTTAGAAGATTATCTGAACCGGCTCGAGGAAGCCAAAAAACGCGATCACCGCAAGCTCGGCAAGGAGCTGGAGCTGTTCACGGTCAATGAAGCGGTCGGCGCGGGTCTGCCGCTGTGGCTTCCCAAGGGCGCCACGATCCGCCGCCTGCTGGAGGAGTATATCCTCGAACGCGAGCGCGAACTCGGTTACCAGCACGTCTACACGCCGGATCTGGCCAAGGTGGATCTGTACATCCGCAGCGGCCATTGGGAACATTATCACGAAGACATGTTTCCTCCCATGGATCTGGAGACCGAAAAGATGGTGCTGCGTCCCATGAACTGCCCGCACCACATTTTGGTCTATGAATCGAAGATGCGCAGCTACCGCGATCTGCCGGTCCGGATCGCCGAGCTCGGCACCATGTATCGCTACGAGCGCAGCGGCGTTCTGAGCGGCTTGAGCCGCGTGCGGGCCATGACGCTCAACGACGCGCACATTTTCTGCACGCCTGACCAGATCAAGGAAGAGTTTTCCGGGGTGATGAAGCTGGTCGAGCGGGCTTACAAGGATCTGGGCATCACCCGGTATTCCTACCGTCTTTCTTTGCGCGATCCCGCCAATAAGGAAAAATACGTCGATAACGACGCCATGTGGGAACTGGGCGAGCGCGTTCTGCGCGAAGCCATGGACGCCTTACACCTGCCCTACCGCGAAGCGCGCGGCGAAGCGGCGTTCTACGGCCCCAAACTCGACATTCAGCTCGCCGATGTGATGGGGCATGAGGAGACGTACTCCACCATCCAAGTGGATTTTCATCTGCCCAAGCAGTTCGGCCTGGGCTACGTGGGCCCGGACGGCAACCGGCATCAGCCGGTGATGATTCACCGCGCGATCGTAAGCACAATGGAGCGCATGATCTCCTATCTGATCGAACTCTACGCCGGGGCGTTTCCCATGTGGCTCGCTCCGGTCCAGGCCGCGGTGCTGCCGATCACCGACCGTCATGTCGAGTATGCGCGCAAGGTCCACCGGCAGCTCGAAGCCGCGGGTCTGCGGTCGCATCTGGACGACCGCAGCGAAAAAGTGAATTTGAAGATTCGGGAAGCGCAGTTGCAAAAAATTCCCTTCATGCTGGTGGTGGGCGACCGTGAGGCGGAGTCGGAATCGGTCGCGGTGCGCCATCGCAAACACGGCGATCAAGGCTCCAAACCGCTGGCTCAGTTTGTGGCCGAGGCGCGCGCGCTGGCCGATTCCCGGAATGTAAGCGAATGATCCGCATCCGCGACGGTGATCTGGAGGCGGCGATTGATACCGGCTGCGGCGACAACTGCCGCTCGCTGGTGTATCGCGGCGCCGAATATATCCACACGCCGGCGGATTGGAAGCCGCCCGCGCTCGCCGGCATCCCGCTGCTGGCCCCGTGGGCGAACCGCATTGACGGCGAATCGTATCTGGCCAACGGCTGGCGTTACTTTCTGAACTCCTCGCTGGGCAACCTGCGCTACGACGCCAATCGTCTGCCGATCCATGGACTCCTGCTGTTTACGGACCGCTGGAAGATCCGGCGCCAGGAGGCCGCCTGGGTTACCGCCCGCCTGGAATTCTGGCGCGTTCCGGAGTGGATGGCGCAATTCCCGTTCGCCTGCGCCATCGAAATCACGCATCGGCTGGCCGGAGGATCGCTCGAAATCGAAATGGCCATTGAAAATCTCTGCGACGAGGCCCTGCCGCTGTGCGTCGGCTTTCATCCCTATTTCCGGCTTGGATCGTCCCGCGAAACGTGGCGGGTCAAAATCGCCGCGCGGGAGCGGGCGGTTCTCAGCGGCAAAAAAATTCCGACCGGGGAAAGACAGCCCTTCGAGCCGGGATGGTCCCCGCTGGCGGGCAGGTCGTTTGACGACGTTTTCTCCCGCCTTACGGGTGAGGAGTTCGCGGTGGAGGACGGCAAACGAAGCCTGTCGGTTCGTTTCGGCCCCAAGTACACTACTGCGGTGGTCTACGCGCCGCCGGAGCAGGACTTCCTTTGCTTCGAGCCGATGACCGCTCCTACGAACGCGTTCAACTCCAACGCCGGCTTGCAACACGTCGCCCCCGGCGCGGTCTGGCGGGAATCCTTCCGCATCAGCCCGGGGTGAGCGGAGGGCGTCGGACGGCGTTCGGTTGAGTCCGCTGAGGTGGTACGCCCGAGAGGATTCGAACCTCTGACCTTCTGCTCCGGAGGCAGACGCTCTATCCAGGCTGAGCTACGGGCGCACGAATTCCATTGTAACGAAAATCGGGCTGAGAGAATCGAAGAAGTCATGTGGCTGATCTTTTTCCTGCTTTGGCTGGGCGGCGATCTGGAGCGCGCTCGCGATGCGCAGGATCGCGCGGCGCTGGAAAAGATGGCGCAGCAGGCGGCCGCGGAGGCGCAAAAACGGCCGGACGACGCGGCGGGACAGTACCGGCTGGCGCTGGCTGAATCCTATCTGGCCGAGGTGGCGATTGAGCAGCGCGATAAGAATCAGGCGCACGGCGCCGCCGAGGCGGGCATCGAAGCGGCCCGCCGCGCCGCGTCGATGAAGCCGGATAACGCCGAATATCACCGGATTTTGGGAACGCTGTGCGGGCAGGCCGTTTCCTCCGCCGGCTTACAGGGCTTGAAATACGGACGCTGCGCGCAGCAGGAAGTGAACAAGGCCGTGGAGCTCGATCCAAAATCGGCCATGAATTATCTGAGCCGCGGGGTGGGCAATTATTATTTGCCGCCGGCGCTGGGCGGCGGAATCGAGCTGGCGGAAAAAGATTTTCAGAAGGCGCTGGATCTCGATCCCAAGCTGGCCGAGGCGCATTTGTGGATGGGACTCGCGCTGCGGAAACAGAATCGAAACGCGGAAGCGCGGAAGGAATTCCAGCGGGCGATCGAGTTGAATCCGGCCAGCGTATTCGCCAAAGAGCAACTGGCCAAGACTCCCGGATCGTAGCGCTCAGCCGTAATCATGAGCCCCGGGAAACCAGGTTTTCGTGTGCGCGCCGGATGGCCGCGGCCATCGGAAGAACTGCTCGCCGCCTCCGCGAAGTCGATACCGGCGTGGTGATGCGTCCGGAGATCGATGAGATTCTGCGCCGGTTTAAAGTGATTTAGGCCATCCCGCGCCGGAGCCGGGCTCCGGTTATCTGGTGAGCTGGTTTAAAACGTAGGGTAAAATCCCGCCCGCGCGGAAATATTCGGCTTCGACCGGCGTATCGATGCGCGCGATCGTCTCGAACTGCTTGCCATCGGCGGTGACGCGCACCCGCGAGCCGCCGATGCCCTCGATCGAGTACGTTTCAAAGCCGGTGAGGCCGAGCGATTCGCGGTTTTCTCCTTCCAGAAATTGCAGCGGCAAAACGCCCATGCCGACCAGATTGGAGCGGTGGATGCGCTCGAAGCTCTCCGCGATCACCGCGCGCACGCCCAGCAGAAGAACCCCTTTGGCGGCCCAGTCGCGCGAGGATCCGGTGCCGTACTCCTTGCCCGCGATGATGATCAGCGGCACTCCCTCCTGCTGGTAGCGCATGGCGGCGTCGTAGATCGTCATCCGCTCTTGGGAGGGCAGATGGGTGGTCCAACCGCCCTCGGTTCCCGGCGCGAGTTGATTGCGCAGCCGGACGTTGGCCAGAGTGCCCCGCACCATCACCTCATGATTCCCGCGCCGCGCGCCGTACGAATTAAAATCGGCGGGCTTGACGCCGAGCGAGATCAGATACTTGCCGGCCGGGCTGTCCAGGGCGATGCTGCCGGCCGGCGAAATGTGATCGGTGGTGACCGAATCGCCGAGCAACGCCAGTACCCGCGCGCCCCGGATCTCGGCGGCCTGATTTCCGGCGGCCTGATCGAAATAAGGCGCGCGCTTGATGTAGGTCGAGCGCTCGCTCCAGTCATACAGATCACCCGAGGGAACCGGAATCGAGTTCCACTGCGGATCGCCGGCGAAGACTTCCGAGTATTGTCTGGCGAACATCTCCCGGCGCACTGATTTCCGAACCGCCTCCTGCACTTCCTGCGGGGTCGGCCAGATCTCGCGCAGATAAACATCGCGGCCGTTCTGGTCCTTGCCGATCGGCTCCGTGGTCAGATCCACATCGACGCGCCCGGCCAGCGCGTAGGCCACCACCAGCGGCGGCGAGGCCAGATAATTCGCCCGCACCAGCGAGTTGATGCGCCCCTCGAAGTTGCGATTTCCGCTGAGCACCGCGGCGACCGTGAGCTTTTCCTTCTGCACCGCGGCGGCGACCTCCTCCGGCAGCGGACCGCTGTTGCCGATGCAGGTAGTGCAGCCGTAGCCCACCAGATTGAACTGCATCTGGTCGAGATAAGGCGTCAGGCCGGCCTCGTTCAAATAATCCATCACCACCTTCGATCCCGGCGCGAGGCTGGTTTTCACCCACGGCTTCGGCTTCAGGCCGCGCTCCGCCGCCTTTTTGGCCAGAAGCCCGGCAGCGATCATCACCGACGGATTCGAAGTATTGGTGCAGCTCGTAATCGCGGCGATGACCACCGCGCCATCCTGAATCGTGCCGTTCGATGCTACCTGCGCAGATTTCGGCGCGGCGCCCAGCGTCGAAAGAAAATTCTTTTTGACGTCGGGCAGATTGATGCGATCCTGCGGGCGCTTGGGTCCGGCAAGCGAGGGGACCACGGTCCCCAGATCCAGGTGCAGCGTGTCGTGGAACACCGGATCCGGGCTCTGCGCGGTCCGGAACAGGCCCTGCTCCTTGGCGTAGGCTTCCACCAGCGCGATCTGCTCGGCCGGGCGGTTGGTCATCGCCAGATACGCCAGCGTCGCGTCGTCGATCGGGAAAATGCCGATGGTCGCGCCGTACTCCGGAGCCATGTTGGCGATGGTCGCCCGGTCCGCGACGCTCAGCGCGCTGACGCCGTCCCCGTAAAATTCCACAAATTTTCCCACCACGCCTTTCTTGCGCAGCATCTGCGTGATGGTGAGAACCAGATCCGTGGCGGTGGCGCCCTCGGGCAAGCGGCCGCTGAGCTTGAACCCGATCACTTCGGGAAGCAGCATCGACGTCGGCTGGCCGAGCATGCAGGCTTCCGCCTCAATGCCGCCGACGCCCCAGCCGACCACGCCGAGTCCGTTGATCATGGTGGTGTGGGAGTCGGTGCCCACCACCGTGTCGGGATAGGCTTCCTGGCCTTGCGAGAACACCACCGGCGCCAGATATTCGAGATTCACCTGGTGGACGATTCCCGTATCCGGCGGGACGACCCGAAAGTTCTTGAACGCGGACTGCGCCCACTTCAGCAGCGCGTAACGCTCCCGGTTCCGCTGGAACTCAAGCAGCGCATTTACCTGGAACGAATCGGCCGTTCCAAATTTATCCACCTGCACCGAGTGATCGATCACCAGATCGGCGGGGATCAGCGGGTTGGCCTTCTTCGGATCCGCGCCGGCTTTCTGGAGCGCATCGCGCATCGCCGCCAGGTCCACCACGCAGGGCACTCCCGTAAAATCCTGGAGCAGCACGCGCGCAGGCCGGAAATTAATTTCGCGCGGCGGCGCGGCGGGATCCCAGCGCGCGGCGTATTCGATATCGGCGCGGCGGCTGGTAAGGTTGTCCTCGAAGCGGAGAAGATTTTCCAGAAGAATCTTGATCGAGTACGGGACGCGGGCGAGATTGAATCCCGCCTTTTCGAGCGCCGACAGGCGGAAGATGGTGTAGCTTCGGCCGCCCACGCGCAGTTCCGAAGCGGCGGCGAAGGAGTTTAAGCTCGGCATGCGTAATTTTATTTTAGCGTGCAGGTTTACATGTATTCGGGCACTTCGATTCCGAGCACGCTGAGCGTGCGTTCCAGTTGCGCCCGGAAATAATCCGTCATCCACAGCAAAAACGTTCTCTTCTCCGCATTCGACTCGGAAAGAACCGGAAACTCGTGATAAAAATTGCTGAACGCCTGGGCCAGTTGGAACGCATAGCGCGCCACGTGCGCGGGTTCGCCGCTTTGGATGGCGCCCTCGATGGCGGCGTCGCGCTTGGAGGCCGCCAGCAGCAACTGCCAGCAATCTTCATTGGCGAGCTGGCGCTGCATCGCCTGGCGGGAAAGCGCCGCGCGGAAATCGGGGAGCCTTTCCCCGCGCTCTTCCAGTTTGCGGAGGATGTTGCGCGCGCGCACCGCCGCGTATTGAACGTAGGGGCCGGTTTCGCCCTCGAAGCTGAGCGCCTCGCCGAAGTCGAAGGCGATCACCGAATTGCGCGTGTATTTCAGCATGAAGTAGCGCAGCGCGCCCGCCGCGATCCGCTCCGCCACCCGCCTGCGCGACGCCTCGGGTTCCGCGGCGTGGCGCGAGGTGACTTCCTCCAGCGCCTTTTCAATCAACTTGTCGATCAGATCGTCGGCCTTGACGCCCAGCCCTTTGCGCCCGGACACTTCGACGTAAGGCCGCCGCTTGTCTTCCTCCGATAATTCGACGCCCAGCTCGACGCAGGTGCGCGGGGAAAGCGCCACCATCTCGTAGGAAAAATGGACGCTGTTGGCGGCCTGCTCCTGGTAGCCGAGCGCGCGCAAACCGGCGGTGACGACGTCCTGCAAATAAGATTGGCGCGAATCGATGACGTTGTAGACCCGCGACCCGCCGCCGAAATGCGGCGCCTCGCCGCCCGGCTCGTCCGTGGACGCCCACACCTGGTGGCCATCGGGATAGGTGTGCCACTTGCGATAGTAAAAATCCTTGCCAAGCAGGCCGAATTTCCAAAGCTGGTAGGCGATGTCCTTGCCCACGTAGGTCACCGTGCCGTTGGAGCGGACGATCACCTTGCCGTCTTCCTCGCCGGCCTCGGCATCGCGGAAGGCCGAGCCGGGCATGACCCAGCAGCCCTGGTTTTTGCCTTCCGTTTCAAGATAGATCGCCCCGCGCTGCTTTAACAGCTCAAACGCCGTGGCCCAAAATTGCAGATGCAGGATTTCGCTTTCCCGGGGCAGCACGTCGTACTCGATGCCCAGCCGGTACATGGTCGCCAGATGCGCGTGGACGATGGCGTCCGATACCAGATGCGCGATCTCCGCTTCGGCGCCCCGGCCAGCCTCGATGGCGTGCAGCGTTTCGGCCCGCCACTTTTTGGCATCCGCGTTTTCCTCGTAGTACTGCGAAATGCGGGCGTAGACGTCCCAGCAGAGATAGTCGAAGCGCGTTTGTGCAATGAGGCTCCGGACCTCGGCGGGCGACTTCTTTTCCAGATGAAGAAACGCGGCCGCCACGTCGGCCACCTGCACCCCGGTGTTGTCGATGTAGTTCTGCACCTCCACGTTGAGTCCCGCCGCGCGCATCATCCGCACCAGCGTATCGCCCAGAATGGCGTTGCGCAGGTGCCCGATGTGCGCGGCTTTGTTGGGATTGATATTGGTGTGCTCGACGATGATCTTCTCCTGGCGCGCCCGCGGCGCGGCCGGCGGATCCAGCAGCGCCGCCGCATAATAGGCGCGGTCGAAGCGCAGGTTGAGATATCCGTTGCCGGCGATTTCAATCGCGCCGATGCCTTCGATTTCAAGTCCCTTGGCGATTTCGGCGGCGATGATCCTCGGCGCTTTCTTCAACTCGCGCGCGAGCGCAAAAGCGGCGGGAACGGCGATCTCTCCGAATCCGGACTGCTTGGGCTGTTCGGTGAGAACCGGCGTTTCGATCTGGTAGAGATCCTTGATGCGCGCCCCGATCGCCGCGGCGGCGCGTGTTTCCAGAGTGTGGAACATGAAACACCAGTGTAGCCGTAAGGCGGCAAAAGCGTCCGGCGGATCCGCCGCGGCGCGCTGGATTTTATTTTTTCAAATTCGCCGCCGCGATCTGGGCGATGTCCAGCAGTTTCGGCGGCGCCTCCGATACCGCGGCGAGAGCGTCGCGGAACATCGTATTGCAGAACGGGCAGGCCGCGCCCACCACGCTCGCTCCGGTAGCCGCCAGTTCCCTGGCGCGCGCATGGCTGACGCGGTCGCCCTTTTCCTCGCCCAGGAAGGCCAGCCCGCCGCCGGCGCCGCAGCAGAAACTGCGCTCGCGGGAGCGCTCCGGATCGATCACTTCGCCCGCCAATCCGGCCACCGCGCGCGGCTCCTCGAAAACACCCCGGTAGCGGCCCAGATAGCAAGGATCGTGAAACACGATCCTCTGTCCCTGCTGGCGGGGCAGCTTGTGGATGTGGCGCGCCAGGAATTCACTGTGATGCTCGATCGGAGGGGCCTCGCCGAACTCCTTCCAGTCGGTGGAGATGGTGCGCACGCAGTGCGGGCAGATTGAAACGATCTTCGCCGCTTTCGACGTCTTCAACGCCTCCAGATTCTGTTCGGCGAGCTGCTGGAAAACCAGATCGTTGCCCAGCCTCCGCGCCGGATCGCCGGTGCAGCGCTCGCGCTTCAAAACTCCAAACGTCGCGCCAAGGTGCCTCATTACCCGCGCAAAGGAAGCGATAATTTCGCGCCCCTGCGGATCGTAGGCGCCCATGCAGCCGAGCCACAGGCAGTACTCCTGTGTCCCGTCGAAGATCGGCAGATCCTCTTTTTGAATGAACTTATCGCGCTCGGTGGAACTGAACCCCAGCGCGTTGCCGTTGCGCTCCAGGGCCAGAAAAAGCTTCGTTCCGTAATCGTCTTCCCATTTGCCCGTGTTCACCGCGCCGCGGCGCAGGCCGATGATGATCGGCAGATGCTCGATCCCCACCGGACATTGATACTCACAGGAGCCGCAGGTGGTGCACTGGAAGGCCGCCTCCTGGGAAACAAAACTTCCCAGAATTGGTTTTTCCGAATGCGGCCCTTCCGCGTTCAAATATCCGCGCACCCCCAGCGCAATCTTCTTCGGATCCAGGATCTTGTGGGTGTTGAACGCCGGGCAGTGCTGCGTGCAGCGGCCGCATTCCACGCAGGAGTACACCTGAAGCGAAACCAGCTTGCTGATATCCTTGCCCGTGTCCAGCCCGAAATCGTCGTCGCCGGCCAGCGGCGGGATGCGGCTGAAGCCTCCGCGGGAGAAAAAAACCGCCGCCGGGCTGAGCACCAGATGCAGATGCTTGGTGTGCGGAATCAGCGGCAGGAACACCAGCAGCGTCGCCGTGTGCGCCCACCATAGCGGCTTTTCGTAGCGCGGGGAAAAAAACACTCCGATATAGGTGGCCATCAGCAGAAAGATCAGCAGCGCGATCACCCCGGATTCGATCGACAGCTCGCCCAGCCACGGCGGCCGCACGAAAAACCGCCGGATAAACAGCCCCGCGATGCCGATCGCCACCAGCACGCCGAAGTATCCGGCGAAGATCCGGTAGCCTGAGCCGAACCAGGAATCGAGAATCGGAAATCCCAGGCCGGTGAGAAAGTGATTCGCCGTGATCAGCGCGAACACGCAGAATCCCCAGAACACGAAGGCGTGCGCCAGCCCCGGCAGAGGCCGTTCGCGAATCACCTTGGCCTGGCACATCACCTCCCACACGAATTCGCGGACCCGTTTGCCCAGCGGATGAAGCGAAAAATCCGGATCGTCCCTGGAGGCGCGGATCCGCTCCACCACTTTGCCGAAGCGCGCCCAAAACCCCGCTACGGAGGCGGCCAGCGCGGCGGTAAAAACGATTTTCTCTGCGGGCGAGAAGGTCATGTGGGCGATTCCTCCAGAACGCGGCCGCTAAAATAAAATGATGCGGCATCTGGTTTCCGGCGCGGCCGGCTTTATCGGCTCGCATCTGTGCGACCGCTTGATTGCCGGCGGCCATCGCGTGGTGGCCGTCGACAATCTCATCACCGGCGCGGCGCGCAACATCGCGCATCTGTGCGGGCAAGCCAATTTTAAGTTTATCGAATGGGATGTGACCCGGCCAATCGAAATCGCCGGCCCCTTCGATCAGGTCTGGCACCTGGCATCGCTGGCCAGCCCGAAGGACTATCTGGAGCATCCCCTGGAGACTCTGGAGGTCGGCTCCGCCGGCACGCGCAACATGCTGGAGATCGCCCGGAGGGACGGCGCGCGCTTTCTGCTCACGTCCACTTCGGAATGCTACGGCGATCCGCTGGTGCATCCGCAACAGGAAACCTACTGGGGAAACGTCAATCCGGTGGGCCCGCGGTCCTGCTACGACGAGAGCAAACGTTATGCCGAGGCCCTGACCATGGCGTACCATCGCGTGCACGGCTTGCGCACCAACATCGCGCGGATCTTTAACACCTACGGTCCCCGCATGGCCCTCCATGACGGCCGCGTCGTCCCGGCGTTTCTCGATCAGGCGCTGCACGGGCGGCCGCTGACCGTCTTCGGCGACGGCAGCCAGACGCGGAGCTTTTGCTACGTCGCGGATCTGGTCGAGGGATTGCTGCGATTGAGCGTCTGCGAAGAACCTTATCCGGTGAATCTGGGCAATCCGAACGAGATCACCATCCGCGAATTCGCCGAGCGCATCGCGCGCCTGCTCGGATGCCCGCTCAAGCTGAGCTTTGAGCCGCTGCCCGAGGACGATCCGAAAAAGCGCCGCCCCGATATCTCAAAGGCAAAACGTCTGCTCGGCTGGGAACCCCAGGTTTCCCTCGAAGACGGATTGGCCGAAACCGTAGCCTATTTCCGCCAACTGGCCGTGGCCGGCTGAACGGCGCTTCACTTCTCCGCGAACGCTTCCAGCGGCGGGCAGGAACACACCAGGTGCCGGTCGCCGTAGGGATTGTCGATTCGCCCCACCGGCGGCCAGAACTTGCGCGCCCGCACAAACGGCAGCGGATAGGCGGCCTGCTCCCGGGAATAGGGGTGCGGCCACTCCTCGGCGGCCACCGCGGCGGCGGTGTGCGGCGCATTCTTGAGGACGTTGTCCCGCGGATCGGCCCGGCCGTCGATCACCTCCTGAATCTCGGCGCGGATCTGGATCATCGCGTCGCAGAAGCGGTCCAGCTCCTCCCGCGGCTCGCTTTCGGTCGGCTCGATCATCAGCGTGCCGGGTACCGGAAACGATACCGTCGGCGCGTGAAAGCCGTAATCCATCAGGCGCTTGGCGACGTCGGTTTCATCGATGCCGCTGGCCGCCTTCAACGGCCGCAGATCGAAGATCATCTCATGCGCGACACGCCCGTTGCCGCGCGTATAAAGCACCGGGTAGTGCTTTTCCAGGCGCGCTTTGATGTAATTGGCGTTCAGAATGGCGTGGCGCGTGGCTTCCGTCATTCCGTCGCGCCCCAGCATCCGGATGTAGGCGTAGGAGATCAGCAGAATGCTGGCGCTGGACCACGGCGCGGCCGAAACCGCGTGGATGGCCTTCCCCCCGCCGGTGTTGACCAGCGGATGCCCCGGCAGATAGGGGGCCAGATGCGCGGCGACGCCAATCGGACCCATCCCCGGCCCCCCGCCGCCATGCGGGATCGAAAATGTCTTATGCAGATTCAGGTGGCAAACATCGGCGCCGATCGCCGCCGGACTGGTCAGGCCCACCTGTGCGTTCATGTTGGCGCCGTCCATGTACACCTGCCCGCCGTTTTCGTGCACAATGCGGCAGATGTCCTGAATGCTCTCTTCAAACACCCCGTGCGTGGAGGGATAAGTCACCATCAGCGCCGCCAGCGAATCCCGATGCGCTTCGGCCTTCGCCTTCAGGTCCGCGACATCGATGTTTCCTTCCTCGGTGGAGGCCACCACCACCACCCGCATGCCCGCCATCACGCCGCTCGCCGGATTGGTGCCGTGCGCCGACGCCGGAATCAAAACCACGTCGCGGCGCCCTTCCCCGCGCGCCTGGTGATAGGCGCGGATCACCATCAGTCCCGCAAACTCCCCCTGCGATCCCGCGTTGGGCTGCAAGGAGACCGCCGCGAATCCGGTGATCTCGGCCAGCGCCTGCTCCAGCTCGCGGAAAATCTGCTGGTAGCCCGCGGCCTGCTCCACCGGCGCAAACGGATGCAGCTTGGAAAACTCCGGCCACGTCACCGGAAGCATCTCGGCGGCGGCGTTGAGCTTCATGGTGCACGATCCCAGCGGGATCATGGACGTGTCCAGCCCCACATCCTTGCGTTCGAGCGAGCGGATATAGCGCGTCATCTGCGCTTCGGAGTGATACGTGTTGAATACGGGATGCGTCAAAAACGCGCTGCCGCGCTTCAGCGCCGCCGGATAATCGAGCACCAGATTTTCCGGCGAGGCGTCGAACTTGGATTGCGCCCCGGTGCCGGCCGCGAATACGCTCACGATCTCGGCCACGTCGGCAGGCGTGGTGGTCTCATCCAGCGCGGCGTTGATGGTGCCGTCGCTGCGGTAGCGGAAGTTCATCTGATGCTCCACCGCCGCCCGGCGGATGCGCTCCAGCGATCCGGCGGGCGGCTCCAGCCGCAGCGTGTCGAAGAAAAATTCGTTGCGCTGCGCCACGCCCACCTTCGACAGCTCGCGCTCCAGCAGCTTGGCCAGGCCGTGCACGCGCCGCGCGATGTGCGTCAACCCTTTCGGCCCATGCCATACCGCGTAAAAACCGGCCATGTTGGCCAGCAGCGCCTGGGCGGTGCAGATGTTGGAAGTCGCTTTTTCGCGGCGGATGTGCTGCTCCCGCGTTTGCAGCGCCATGCGGTAGTCCGGGTTGCCGTGCGCATCCACCGAGACGCCGATGATGCGGCCCGGAACCTGGCGCACGTGTTTTGCCCGCGTGGCGAAAAACGCCGCGTGCGGACCGCCATAGCCCAGCGGAACGCCAAAGCGCTGGGAGTTGCCCACAACCACGTCGGCCCCCAGCTCGCCCGGCGGCGTGAGCAGAACGAGGCTCAAAAGATCGGTCGCCACCGCGGTCAGCACCCCCTGCCGCCTGGCTTCGGCCAGAAAACCGCGCGCATCATGAACCGCGCCGGATTCGTCGGGCGTCTGAATCAGCGCGCCGAAATAGGTCGCATCCAGCTTCGCCGCACGCCAATCGCCAATCACCAGCTCAATGCCCAGCGGTTCGGCCCGTCCCCGCAAAACATCCAGAGTCTGCGGGAAACAGGAATCGGCCGCGAAGAATTTCTTTGCCTTCGACGGGGAGACGCGGTGCAGCATGGTCATCGCTTCGGCCGCCGCCGTCGCCTCGTCGAGCAGCGATGCATTGGCCACTTCCATCCCCGTCAGATCGCAGACCATCGTTTGAAAATTGAGCAGCGCTTCCAGCCGCCCCTGCGCGATTTCCGCCTGGTACGGCGTGTATGGCGTGTACCAGCCCGGATTCTCCAGGACGTTGCGCAGAATCACGCTGGGCGTCACGCAATCCGAATAGCCGAGACCGATATAGGATCGAAAAACGCGATTTTTGGCGGCGATCGCGCGCAAATCGCGCAGAAATTCGTATTCGCTCTTCCCCTCCGGGAGGTCCAGCGGCCGGCTCAGGCGGATTCGCGAGGGAATGGTTTCCTCGATCAGCGCATCGAGCGACGCCGCCCGCACGCACCGCAGCATCGCCTCGCGCTCGGATGGATTGGGACCAATATGACGGGTATGAAACTGCTCGAAATCAAAAATCATCTATTCTCATCAGTGTATCCCGAACGGCGGCGTTTTACCGCCTGGCTGCTGCTCTGCGCCGCCCTCGCCGCGCACATCGGCGAGGAAGCGGCCACCGGGTTTCTGGACCTGTGGAATCCCGAGGTCGCCTCGCTCGGCCTCGCCGCCCTGCGCTTCCGCTTTCCCGTGTGGATCACCCTGCTGGCGCTGGGCGTCGCCGGGCTCCTGATCCTTTCCTATTGGGTGCGGCGCGGGACCTGGTGGACGCCCGCGGCCGCCTACGCCTTCATTTTCCTCACGCTGTCCAATGGCATCGCCCACCTGGCGTTTTCGCTGCACCGCCGGGCGATGATGCCGGGCGCCTACACTTCGCCTTTGCTGATCGCGGCTTCGATTTATCTGTGGACGGCTGTGCGCCCTACTGCCGCAGATAATTCCTGATCACTTTATCGACGTAGTTCTGCGTCTCGCGATAAGGAGGCAGACCGTTGTATTTTTCAACGGCGCCTTCGCCCGCATTGTAAGCCGCCAGCGCCTTGACCACGTCGCCGTTGTATTTGATCAGAAGCTGGCGCAACAGGCGCGTGCCGGCGTCGATGTTTTGCGCCGGATCGTTTGGATCGGCAGAAAGAACTCGCGCCGTCGAGGGCATCAACTGCATCACGCCGACCGCTCCTTTGGGCGAGACCGCCTTGGGATCCATCGCCGATTCCGCCTGCGCCACGCTCTCCACAAATTTGGCCGGCAGGGCGTAACGGGCCGCGGCGGCCTGCACCAGCGCCCGGGGATCGGCCGGGGAAGGCGGCGCGGGCGCTGCCTGGGCGGGCTCGGGCGCCGGCGGCGGAGAAACGTAGTCGTCGGCCTCAAATGACGCCACCAGCGCGGCGGGAACTTCGCTGAAACCCTCGCCCGAATACAGCCGCACCATTTGGCCGGAGCTTTCGTGCCGGTCGATATGAATCCGCCAACCGCTGGAAAAGACGGCGTATTCGCCGGCATGGGCGGATCCGGACAACAGCAGAAAGAAACCCCACCTGGCGAGCTTCAAACAGCTTAGACGCGGATTCACCGGGATGCGTGCAGGGAAGCCATCGAAACCATGCCCAACCCCGCCAGGAAAAGAACCACCATGAAGGCGATCAGGGTCCGCACGCGCGGGCTGGCGCCTTGAAATTCCCTCCAGACCAGCAGGCCCCACAAAGCGCTGACCATGGTGGCGCCCCGGCTCAGCGCGTAGCTCAACGCCGGACCCGCCTGCGCGGAAGCAGGCGCGGCCGCGGCGGCGAAGTTGCAGATTCCGCCCGCCATCCAGATCACCCCGCCCAACAGGCCGAGCGCGTGCTGCTTGCCGGCGCCGCGGAAGTAGTCGCTTGCCTGAAGGGGTTCGCCTGAAACGGGAAAATTCAGAAAAAAAGGAATATAAAACAAGCTCGAACCGAGGACTCCGATGGAGAAAAACAGAGCCAGCCCATAGGGCGCCAGGCCCGCTTCGCCCTGCCGCGCCGTCTCCAGCATGGGATAAAAACAAGCCATCACGATTCCGCTGACGATGCTCAGAACGATTCCGCGGGCCGCGCCGGTCGGCCGCGGAGCGCGCTTTTTCGCGCGGGGATCGGCGACGAGCGCCGCCTTCTTTTCCTCCTCCAGCCGGTCATCCAGGTAGCCCGTATAGGCGAACGCGTCCACCAGAATCGCGATGACCACCAGGACCACGCCGCCAAACAGCAGGATCGGATTCCCTTGCGGATTGAACAGATAATTCGAAGTGGCCTCGACCACCAGCGCCAGGCCGAGGCCGATGGGGAACGCCACCGCCAGCCCGGAGACCGAAATCGCCGCGACCAGCAGTAAATTGGCGAGATTGAACACGGCGCCCGCACCCGCCGCCCACACCATCTGCCGCCGTCCCGCAATCAGCAGGTTGTCGCTGAAGGTAAGGTCTTTCGGCGACATCTCGCCCAGGGTGTAGGCGGCGAGCAGGGCGCACAGCAGCATGCCGATCGAAAAGTCATAATAAAACAGCTCAAATCGCCACTTCCCCGACATTTTTTGCGTGTTCGCCCAGGATCCCCATGCGGACATGGAAGCCAAAAGCAGGATCAAGGCAGCCGCGTAGGTGGTAGGAAGAATCATATTGCGCTTCGAGCGTTGCCTTACGGGAAAGGTACTAAAGCTTTTCCTGCGTTCATCCGAAAGAAAGAATAGTTCATCTTACACCAGATACCGGGAGGATCCAACGGTGAGAAAGCTGGGGTTTGCGTTGCTGCTCACCCTCGGCCCGGCGGCCGCTTTGCTGGTCGGCCAAAGGCCGAAACCCGCCTACGATCCCGAGACCAAAGACGGCCTGCTGATCGAGCACATTCAGCAGGAGACCGATCCGGCGCAGAAGCTCCACTACATGGAAGAGTTCGTGGCGGAGTACCCGAACCATCCGGCGCTCGCCTGGGTTTACGACCAGCTCCAGCCCGCCTATTTCAAAATGAAGGCGTGGGATGAGACCATGCGCGTGGGCGAGCGGCGGCTGGCGCTGGAGCCGGAAAATCTGGAAGCGGGAGAGCTGGCGCTGCGCGCGGCCGAAGCCAAGCGCGATCCGGATAAGACCGTCGAATGGGTGGACCGGGTGTGGCCGCTGGCCTCGACGCTGGCTCAACGCGGCGGCCCGGCCGCCGGCGACGCCAAACAGACCGCGGAGTACGCCGAATTCCTGATGTACTCGACCGCCACTTCCGCCAGCGATCCCAAAAAGCGGCTGGAGCTGCTGGAACATCTGGAAAAGCGCATGCCCGCCAGCAAGTACGCGCAAGGGCTGGCGGCGGAGTATTTCGAGATCTACCGGACGCTCAACGACGAGCCGAAGTCGATCGCGATGGCCGAAAAGGCGCTGCAAACCGATCCCGGAAACGCGGAAATGCTGGTCTATCTGGCCGAAATTCACGCGCGGAAAGACACGCCGCGGGATCGCCAGATGGTGATCAGCTACACCGCCCGCGCGCTCGATTCGGTGGACCGGATGCCGCGCCCGCCCGCGGTCAGCGAGGCCGATTGGGAAAAGAAGAAAGCGGGATGGTCGACGGCGGCCAACTATCTGGGCGGGGTGTCCAACAGCCTGCTGCATAATTACGGCAAGGCTGACGGGCTGTTGCGCGCCGCCGTGGCGGCGATGGACCCCGGCGATCCGCGGCTGCCGGCGGCCCTGTATCATCTGGGCATGGCCAATTACCGGCTGGCGGAGGCCGGACACGACCGCAACCGCCCGGTGGACGCGCTGAAGTTCATGCGCCGCTGCGCCGCCATCCGCAGCCCGTTCCAGGAGCAGGCGCTCAAAAACATCGAAGGCATCAAGGCCGAGTACAGTTTGCCGTAGCCGGATGCGCCTGCGCCCGCGGCGCGCTTGGCCCTTCCGAGTTGCGCTATGTTGGTCGCATCGGCATATGCGTAGCTCCGCTGACCGCGCGCCGCGGTCGCGCAACCCCATCGATTCCGTGAATCCGGCCGGGCTCTGATGCTGGATCTGGCCGGCTACCGCCGCGCGCTGAAGTTTATCGCGCCGTACTGGCCGCGGCTCGTGCTGATCCTGCTGGCGGGCGCCGCCTCGACTTCGTTCGGGCTCGTTCAGCCCTACATTTCAAAACTGCTGATCGACGACGCGCTGCTCAAGCGCGACTTTCGCATGCTGATCCTGGTCAGCGCCGCGATGATCGGCGTGACCGTCGCCGGATTTGCGCTGAACATTTTTTCGAGCTATCAGTACGTGCGCGTTTCCGCAAACGTGCTGTTCGATATGCGGCTGGCTCTGTACCGGCACTTGCAGACGCTCTCGCCGCGATTCTGGGCGCGGCGCAAGCTGGGCGACGTCGTTTCCCGAATCAACAACGACATCGCCGAGGTCCAGCGCGTATCCGCCGACAGCCTGCTCAGCGTGCTGTCCAATGTCGTTTTCCTGATCGGCAGCGCCGCGATCATGACCCGCCTGAGCCCGCGCCTGTTCGCCATCAGCGCGGCGGTGGTTCCGCTGAGCTTGTGGGCGCTGCGGCACTATCAGGCCAGACTGGCGGACCGCGTCCGGTTGGTGCGCGAGCGCAGCGCCGATATCGGGAGCTTTCTGCTGGAGACCCTGCTCGGCATCCGGCTGGTGGCGGCGTCGCGCGCCGAGGCCCGCGAAGCGGAAAAGTTCCGCGCCCACAACCGCAACTTCATCGACGCCCTGCTCAAGATGCAGTGGACCGCGTTTCTGTCCGGCGCGGTTCCGGGAACCATCCTGACCGTTTCCACCGGCGCGATCTTTCTTTACGGCGGCAAAATGGTGATCGATGGCGCGCTCAGCGTCGGCTCCCTGGTGGCGATCATGGCCTATCACATGAGGCTGCTCGCGCCGGTGCAGAATCTGATGAGCCTCTATACCAATCTCGTTTCGGGCGGCGTCTCGCTGGCGCGCGTATGGGAGCTGTTCGATACCAAGCCGGAGATCGTCGAACGGGCGAAGCTGCTGCCGCTGCCTTCGGCGCAGGGCGAGATCGAATTCGATGGCGTTTCCTTCCGGCACGCAGGCGAGGCAGTGATCGAAAATCTGTCGTTCCGCGTTCCCGCCGGATCGATCTGCGCGATCGTCGGCGCCAGCGGTGCGGGCAAATCCACCATCGCCGATCTGCTGATCCGCTTTTATGATCCCGACGCCGGCGCCATCCGGCTGGACGGCCGCGATCTTCGCGATCTGCCGCTTCGGGATCTGCGCCGCGCCATCGCGCTGCTCGATCAGTCGCCGTACCTGTTCCATGCCAGCGTGCGGGAAAATCTCGCCTACGCGCGCCCGGAGGCCTCCGACCAGGAGATTCAGGCGGCGGCGCGCGCCGCGGCGATTCACGATCGAATCCTCTCGCTCCCCGAGGGCTATTCGACCATCCTTGCCGAGCGCGGGCAGACGCTTTCGGCGGGCGAGCGGCAGCGCCTCGCTCTGGCCCGCGCGCTGCTGGCGGATCCGCGGGTGCTGGTTCTCGACGAGCCGACCTCGGCGCTCGATGAAGCCAATGAGCGCGCCATCGCCGATACCTTGCTCGAAGCCGCCGGCGGCCGCACCGTGATTCTGATTACGCACCGGGCATCGCTGGCGCGGATCGCCCGGCAGACCATCCAGCTATGACGCGCGGGAATCATGATGAAAGTCGCGATCATCGATAGCGGCGTTCACGCCGGTCATCCGCATGTGGGCGGGATCGCCGGCGGCGTGGCCATCGTCGGCGATGATCTGATCGACCGGCTCGGCCATGGCACCGCGGTCGCGGGCGCGATCCGCGAGAAAGCTCCCCAGTCGCGCATCTACGCCGTGAAGGTCTTCGACCGCCGGCTGTCCGCCAGCCTGGAAACGATCTTCCGGGCCCTGGAATGGTGCGTGGAAAACGAAATGGATTTGGTCAACATGAGCATCGGCGTGCGGCGCGAGATTGGCGGCATTTCCGGCCTGCCGCTGGTCGTGACCGTGCCCGGCGTGCTGGCCGACGCCATCGCGGTCCGCGCCGACGAGGACTGCCCGCGCGAGGTGTACCGCTACCGCGGCGGCATTTTCTACGCCTCCCCGTATCCGCGCCCGATTCCCGGCGTTCCGCCGGAGCGCAATCTGAACGGCGCCAGCTTCGCCGTGGCCAATATGACCGGGTTCGCGGCGCGCCTGGCGCGGGCGCCGCGCGAGACTATACGCTCTGAACTGATTGCGCGGGCAGCGAATAATCCTTGAGCTGCTCGCGGAGAGCGCGCTTGTTGAATTTTCCGACGCTTGTTTTGGGGACGGCTTCGAGGAAGAGAACGTCATCGGGCAGCCACCATTTGGCGACCCGGTCCTTTAAAAATTCCAGAATTTCTTCCTTGGTGAGCTCGCCGCGGAACTGCGGCAGCGGGACGACGCAGGCCACCGGGCGCTCCTGCCACTTCGGATGCGGCACGGCGATCACCGCCGCTTCCATCACCTTGGGATGCGCCATTATGGCGTTTTCCAGATCGACGCTCGAAATCTATTCGCCGCCGCTTTTCACCAGGTCCTTGGTCCGGTCCATGATCTGGATGTAGCCTTCCGGATCGATGGTGGCGACGTCGCCGGTGCGAAACCATCCGTCCAGGAACGATTCCGCCCGGCCGCGCTCCTCGCCGCGCGGATCGTTGTAATAACCGGATGTGATCCACGGCCCGCGCACTTGCAGTTCGCCCATGGTCGTGCCGTCCCAGGGCAGTTCCTTGCCGGATTCATCCACGATCCGGATATCGACGCCGGCCACTGGCAGGCCGTGGCGGGCCAGCAGATCGTAGCGCTCTTTTCCGCGCATCGATTCCAGATGCGTTTTCATCGCCATCACCGTGGCGATCGGCGTGGTTTCCGTCATGCCCCAAGCCAGCATGAACCGGATCCCGTGCTTCTGCTCGTACATTTCGACGAACTGGCGCGGCAGCGCGGAGCCGGCGCAGACGACGCAGCGCAGGCTCGAAATATCGTGCCTTTCGTGCTCAAGCAGGCTGTACAACCCCATCCACAGGGTCGGAACGCCGGCGGTGAAGGTGGCGCGCTCGGACTCGATCAGAAATGCGATGTCGGCGGGTTGGAGGCTGCGGCCGCTAAGCACAATCTTCGATCCGACCATGACCGCGGCGAAGGGAATGCCCCAGCCGTTGGCATGGAACATCGGAACGAGCTGCAAAACCGTGTCCCGTTCGCTCAACGCGAACGTGTCCGCCATGGTGAGCCCGTAGCTGTGCAGGACCATCGCCCGGTGCGTGTAGAGAACGCCCTTGGGATGGCCCGTGGTGCCGCTGGTATAGCAGGTGGCGCACGCCTCGGTCTCCTCAAGCTGAGGCCAGGGATAGGGATCGGCGGGAGCGGAAGCCAGCAGGTCCTCGTATTCGCTGTTGTCGTCGAGCGCGATGATCCGGCGCACCGTTTTCAGCTCGCCGCGGATCGCCTCCAGCAGCGGCAGCAGGGACCGGTCCGCGAAGATCACCCGGTCGCCGGCGTGATTGATGATGTAGGCGAGCTGATCGGGCGCCAGGCGCAGGTTGAGCGTGTGCAGAACGGCTCCGTAGCAGGGCACGGCGAAGTACAGCTCCAGGTGGCGATGCCCGTTCCAGCACAGCGTGCCCACGCGCTCGCCGGGGCCCACGCCGATTTTCCGGAGCGCCCAGGCGAGGCGATGCACGCGCGCGTGAAAATCGGCGTAACTGTAGCGATGCATGCCGGAATCGGTGCGCGAAACGATCGCGCGTTTCGGGAACAGGCGCGCGGCGCGCTCCAGCAGCGGCGTGAGCGTCAGCGGGGTGTTCATCATCA
>JAJPIT010000042.1 GCA_021324615.1 Terriglobia bacterium
AGCAGGTTTTCATCGGCGGCGGCGACGATGGGCAGGCGAAAAATCGATCCGGCGGAGGCGCGCAGGCTTTTCGGATTATAGGCGCTGGCGCTGCCCTTGAGGAACGCGACCCCGGTCGCGCCGAAGGCCTCGGCCGCGCGCACGATCGCGCCGGCGTTGCCGGGGTCCTGCACGCCGTCCAGCACCACCACCAGAGACTTGCCGCGCAGGAGCTGCTCGACCGTCCAGCGAGGCGGCCGGACGAGCGCGATGACGCCCTGCGTCGCGGCGGTGGAGGACAGCGCCGCAAACAGCGGATCGCGGACCGCGATCACCCGCGTGCGCTTCAATCCGCGGACGTGCGCGGCCACCGTGCCCTTCACCGATTCGGCAGCGATGACGCATCCGATCTCGCAACCGGAGGCCAGCGCCTCCTCCAGCAGATGAAAACTTTCGGCGACGGCGAAACCGTCCGCGGTGAGGGATCCGCGCGCGGCCGCGCGGCGGATTTCCTTGAGCAGCGGATTGCGCTCGCTTGAAATCGCCTCGGTCATCCCGTCTTACAATGTTGGCATAAAGCAAATGGGCCGGTGGATGTTTCGATTGTCGGGCTTGATCCTTGCGCTCGCGACAATTTGGGCGCTCGCGGAGCTGCGCTCGATCGCGCTGGCCATCGAACATCAGTCGAATATCGATGAGGCGCGTCCGGCCGACGTGATCCTGGTGCTCGGAGCGGCGGAGTACCGGGGGCGGCCCTCGCCGGTGCTGGAGGCGCGATTGAACCACGCGCTGTTTCTTTATCGCGAAGGTCTCGCGGCGCGTATTTTGACCACCGGAGGCAGCGGCGGCGATCCGACGTTTACCGAAGGCGAAGTGGCGCGCGCGTATCTGAGCAAGCACGAAGTGCCGCCGGAGGCGGTGGTGGTCGAATCGGAGGGAGCGACGACGGTGGAAAGCACCACCGCCGCGGCGGAGATCATGCGGCGGCTGGATTTGAAGTCGTGCATCGTGGTGAGCGACGGCTACCATATTTACCGGGTGAAGAAGATGCTCGAATCGCGGGGCATCCGGGTCTACGGCTCGCCGCGCCCGGAGCCGCATCGGACGCGCTGGCGGGAGCAGTGGCTGTATTTCCGGCAGGCGGTCGCCTACAGCTTGTGGCGGATGGGGATCGCGGTGTGAAGAACCGCGCCAACCGCGCCGTTCCGCCGCTCAGCGGATCACGCCCCGGCTTTTCAGCAGCTCGACGGTGGACTCCACCGGCAGCGCTTCCACGGTGCGGCCGTTTCCCGTGGTGGTGACGGCCTTGAACAGCGAGTTGTAGATCGCTTCCTCGGTCGCTTCGATGCCGGCGGGAAACAGCGGTGAGACGGCATCGTTGGACAACAGCTTTGATTCGCGCGACGTGGTAAACGCGATCGCGTAGTCGCCGCTGCCATTGGAGCCGGCGGAGCCGGTTCGGCCGAGTCCCATCATGGTGCGCGCGCCCATGCGCAGCAGGTTGCGATGATCGACCGGCGCGTCGGTGGCCACGATCATCATGATGGATCCGTCGGCGGCGGCGGGCGGAGCGGCGCGCGGGCGTTCGACCGGCACGCCGCAAACGGTCAGGCGGCCGCCGAAGTTCGATTGCACCAGCACGCCGACGGTGAACGGGCCGGCGCGGCGCGAGGCGGTGCCGATTCCGCCCTTCCATCCGAAAGCGATGGTCCCGGTGCCGGCGCCCACGCATCCCTCTTCGACAGGGCCCGATTTTGCGCCCTGAATCGCGGCGAAAACTTCATCGCGCCCGCAGTAGCGCCCCTGAATGTCGTTCAGCACGCCGTCGTTGGTTTCTCCGACCAGCGGATTTATCGAGCGCACCTCATGATTGCCTTCCAGCGCCAGCATGTAATCGATCAGAGCGTCGGCTACGCGAAAAACATTCAGCGTTGAGGTGAGCAGGATGGGCGTCTCGATTTCCCCAAGCTCGTTCACCTGAGTGGAGCCGGCGAGCTTGCCGAAGGCGTTGCCGATGAACACCGCGCCCGGAACCTTTTCGCGGAATAAGTTCCCGCCGTGCGGGAGAATAGCCGTGACGCCGGTGCGGATTTTCTCGCCGCGATGCAGGGTGGCATGGCCCACTTTGACGCCGGCGACGTCGGTAATCGCGTTCAAGGGCCCGGTGGGGAGCACGCCGGTCACAATTCCCAGATCGCGGGCGCGCGGACGGGAATCCATGCATTTCAGTGTAAACCGGAACATCCCGCCGCGCGTATAGCTTAGCGTATGCTCCCGAACGTGCTTCAATGAAGAGATGACGTGTCGGGAGAGAAAGGTATGCGCGCAGGTTCGCGTCGAATTTTCATGATGAAGCCCTGGATTTTCTTTCTTTTCGCAGCCGGCCTGTCGGTGGCGCAGATCCGCGAGGCCCCGGCGCAGCGCCGGCTGGCGCAGGCCCGCCAGTTGCGGCGCGCGCAAAGTCAAAATCAGAGCATAATGTTCCGGATGCGCAGCCCACGCGCCGCCGTGCCGCGGGCCAGCTTCGACAACAGCGGGAATTCGATGCTGAAAGGCGCCTACTTCGTCCGCCAGGTGCTGCTGGTGGCCGATTCCAACAGCAGCGCGATCACCCAGGCCGTCAGTCTCACCGGCACGATGACCTTCGACGGCAACGGCAACTATTCCTTCAGCGGCCAGCAGTTGAATTCGGCCAACCAGTCGGCGGCCTCCAGCTACTCGACCAGCGGAGTCTATGACGTGTCTTCGAGCGGGCAGGTGCAGATCCAGACGCCGGTGGGGATCGACAGCCAGGACACGGAGTTCGGAGGAGTCGGAGCGGCGGGCGAAGTGATTGCCAGCGCCACCGAGAATGGCTATCAGGACCTCTTCATCGCTATTCCCGAAGGCCCCGCCAGCGCCGTATCGGGCGTTTATCAGGCCGGTTTCATCGATTTTCTGCAAGCCAAAGCGGGCAACGTCCGCAACGGATATTTCACCCTGACGGCGAGCGGCGGCAACAGCTTCGGCAACGTGACGGTGAACGGGCAGATGCTGAATCAGGGCAGCACGGCGGTCACGCAGTCGCTTTCCGGCGTGAGCTATTCCTTCAGCGGAAATATCGGCACCATCACCTTCCCCACGGCTTCCAACCCGCTCACCGCGTTAATCAGCGGAGCCAAGACGTTCGCCGTTTCACCCGACGGCAACATTCTGGTGGGCGGAAATCCCAACGGGTTCGATCTGTTCGTCGCCGTGAAGAGCGCGAGCGCGGTGACCAACGCGACCTATACGCGGACTTATTTCCAGGGCGGGCTGGAGAACGTCACCAATAGCTGCGGGCAACAGAACTGCATCGACGCCTTCTACGGATCGGTGCTGCCGAACGGGCAGGGCGTGGGGACGCAGCACCAGCGCGAGGCTGGCTATAACTTCAGCGCCTTCGACTACACCGCCGATATCGTCTACAATTTTCCTGCCGCAGGCTCCTATGCCGACTCGAGTTTTGAATGGCTGATGGGAGCCAACGGCGAGGCGGTGCTCCAGGTCGGCCTGAACGGATATTACACGCTGATTCCGCAGTTCCAGGCGGCGGCGCTTTCCGGGAATAATCCGTTTCTGAATCCCGACGGCATTCTGAACGCGGCCAGTTTCGCTCCGATCACCAATTCGGTGGCGCCGGGCGAATATGTGGCGATGTTCGGCACGGGTCTGGCTTCGACGCAGTCGGCCGCGTCGCTGCCCTTGCCGACCACTCTGGGCGGCGCCACGGTTCCGGTCAACGGCGTTTCCGCGCCGCTTTACGCCGCGTCGGCCGCGCTGATCACGGCGATCGTTCCGAACGAAACGCCGGCTTACGATGTGGCCGCGTTTCAGATCAGCAGCGGCGGAGCGACGTCCAAGCCGGTCACGCTTTACACCGCCGGCACCGCGCCGGGCGTCTTCACCGCCACGCAAAACGGGGTCGGACCCGCCGATGTGTTTCACGCCAACTATACCTACGTGACGCAGAACAGCCCGGCGGCGGCGGGCGAGACGGTGTTCTTCTACGCGACGGGTCTGGGGTCCACCTCGCCGGCGGTGGCCGATGGCGCGGCGGCGCCTAGCAGTCCGCTGGCCGCGGTCAACGATCCGAACTTCGAAGTCGATATTTACGATTCAACCGGGGCTGATACGCTGGTCCAAAAATTCACCGCCGTGCTCGCGCCGACGCTGGCGGGGGTGTATCAGGTAAACATCACCATTCCTTCCGGCATCGCTTCCGGGGAAGCTTATCTGGACGTCGGAACCACGGACGGCTACACGTCGGAGGCCAAGATTTACATCAAATGATCCGCCCGCGGCGAATGCTACACTAGCAGGTTAATGCGGTTTTCCCCCGGCGCCGCTTTGTTCGCAGCCGCGTGTTCTCTCGTGGCGGCGCAAAATTCAACCCGGGCGGAGGCGGATCCCCCGGTTCTCCATTCCGCCGCCGATAAATTTACTTACGACGTCGAATGGCGGCTGATTCACGCCGGAACGGTGGTGATCGAGGCGGATCGAAACCGCGCCAATCTGCGCCTGGACTCGGCGGGCCTGGTCAGCAGCCTGTTCCGGATCCATGACGTTTACTCCGCCGACTACGATCAATCCTTCTGCGCCGCCGCCTGGGTGATGGATTCCGAGGAAGGCAAGCGCCATCACGAAACCAAGGCCACCTACGACCGCTCCCAGCTTCGCGCGACGTATTTGGAGCGCGACCTCATCAGGAATGCGGTCCTGCATAACGATTCGATCCCCATTCCGTGGTGCACGCACGAGGTGATCGGAGCGCTCGCCGTGCTGCGGGAGAGGAAGGTGGCGCCGGGGCAATCGACGCAGATTCCGATGAGCGACGGCCGCCGCGCCGCCAACGTCCGGGTGGAAGCGCAAGAGCGCGAGGAGATCAAAACCCCGGCCGGTTCCTATAAGGCGATCCGCTACGAAGCGAACATGCTGAACGGCGTGATCTACACGCGGAAGGGCCGCGCCTTTATCTGGCTCACCGACGACGAGCGCAGGCTGCCGGTGCAGATCCGGCTCAAAATGCAGTTCCCGATCGGAACGGTCACTTTGTCTCTTTCCAAGGAGGAGCATCCGTGAGCAGACAGACCACGATTTTTGCGCTCCTGGCGATAGGCGCCGGCGGGTTCGCCCAGACTCCGCAGGCCCTGATGTCCGCCAAAGACGTCAACGAGCTGTGCCTCCGGTCAACGCAGTTGATGGAGGCTGGAGGCGTCGCTGTGCCGGATCTGCGGCGCGCCGCCGCGCCGGTGATCGAAAACGCCAAACAGGCCTGCGCGCAGCTTCAGCTCCGCCGCAACGCGGGCCAGCCGACCTATGTCCTGCTGACGAACCTGCACGCTTATCTCGCACTGGCCGACGCGGTACCCAAGCCATTTCCCTTCCCCGACGCCGCGCGCAAGCAGTTCGCGGATTTGCGCGACGACGCCACGCGGCTCGATTCGCATTTCCGCGCGCTGCTCGATCTGAAGGACAGCCAGCTCCGCAGCCCCGACCGCGACAATCTGCAACGCTACGCGGAGGCGAACCGCAAGGTGCAGCCGCCCGATCCGAAAAATCCGCGGGTGGTGTTTTTCGGCGATTCGATCACGGATTTTTGGCGCCTGAATGAATACTTTCCGGGGCGCGATTTCATCAATCGCGGCATCAGCGGCCAGGTCACTTCGGAAATGCTGGGACGGGTGAAGGCCGACGTCATTGACCTGCATCCGGAAGCGGTGCTGATTCTGGCCGGAACGAACGATCTGGCGCGGGGCACGCCGCTGACCGACATTGAAAACAATTATCTGATGATCTCGGACCTGGCGTCGTTCTACAAGATCAAGGTGATCTTCGCCTCAGTAACGCCGGTGAGCGATTATCACAAAGATCAGAATCCCTCGTATGCGCAGACCGAATCCCGGCCGCCAGCGTATATCGCGGCCTTGAATGAATGGATCCAGCAGCTTTGCCGCCAGCGTGGCTACACGTACCTGAACTACTTCGATGCGCTGGCCGACCAGGCCGGCCTGCTGAAGGCGGATCTGAGCGACGACGGACTGCATCCCAACGCGAAAGGCTACCGGATTATGGCCCCGCTGGCTCTGGAAGCGATCGAAAAGACGATTCATCCGCAAACCACGGCCGCTCCGGCCAAACCGGCCAGGCGGCGTTCCGCTTCGAACTAGTGCCGCCATTGTCAAATTCGTTGACCGGGGTGCGGAGCTTCCGCCGTCAAACAGGAGAGGGATGATATGGCGTGGAGATGGATCCCGGCGATGGCGCGTGGTCTGGTTTTCGCCGCAGCGGCCGCCGTTTACGCGCAGTTCACCGATACGATGACCGCGGACCAGGTGGTGGCGTTCATCCGCTCCTCGATTCAACTGCGCCACGACGATTCGAAAGTGGCGCAATATTTGAAGCGTATCCATCTCACCGACCGGCTGGAGGATCGCCGGGTGGAAGAGCTGGAGGGAATGGGCGCGGGTCCGAAGACGGTGGAGGCGCTGCGGAAACTTGCCGAGGCGTCGGCGAATCTTGCGGTCGCCCCGCCGCGCGCGCCGGCGCCGCCGCCTCCGGCGATTCCTCCGCCCGATCCGGCCGAGCGGCAGCGCATCCTTCACGAAATTATCGAACGCGCCCGCGCCTATTCGAAAACGCTGCCCGATTACATGTGCGTACAGGTCACCCGCCGCCACTATGATCCCACCGGCACGGAAAACTGGAGGCTGGCCGACGTGGTTCAGGAGCAGGTCAGTTATGTGAACGGCAAGGAGGACTACAAAGTCACCATGATCAACGGCACGCCGGTGACCAATGTCGAGCACATGAAGCTGGGCGGATCGACGTTATCGGGCGATTTCGGCAGTATTTTTTCGGAGATCTTCGACGAGAACACGGCCGCCGAATTTCAGTGGGACCATTGGGCGACGCTTCGCGGCAGGCGCATGTACGTGTTCGCCTTTCACGTTCCGAAGTCGCGGTCGGGCTTCACGATTTACGCGCAATCGGCGGGGCAAACGATCGTCGCGGGATACCGCGGGCTGGTCTACGCCGACCGCGACACGTACGCGGTCATGCGGTACAAGTTCGAATGCGAAGACATTCCCCCGACGTTCCCGATCCATCAGGTACAGCTCGACGTAAACTACGATAACGTCGATATCGCCGGCCACACCTACGTTCTTCCATTGCGCACGGACCTGAAATCGAGCGAGAGCCGCTATATGACTTGGAATGAAGCGTCGTTTCATCTCTATCGCAAGTTCGGGACGGAGACGACGATCACCTTCGACACCCCCGATCCGGTTCCGGATGAGAAACTGCAAGAGGAACCCGCCAGGCCGGACCAGAGCAAGCCCCCCAGGAAGCAGCAATGAAGCTCCGCGCGGGCAGGTAAAATAGATGAAGGAACCGCGCGCCAGCCTCCGCCGGCCGCGCGCACACGGGGATGGAGTCGAAATGAAGATCGCCTGGCTGATTCTGATGGCCGCCGCGGCGGCGTTCGCGCAAAGGGATCCGGCGCCGCAGGGCTTACCTCCGCTCGACGATGCGCAGCAGAAAGCCCTGATTGAAGCGACCATCGCCCACGCGCGCGCCTATCCCAAGGAACTTCCCGATTATCTTTGCACACAGATCACCCGCCGCAACGAAGATCCCAAGGGAACCAATCAATGGCGGACTCTGGAAACGGTCAGCGAGCAGCTCACGTTTATCGGCGGCAAGCAACAATACGAAGTGCTGCACGTCAACGGCAAGAGAGCGGGCGAAAACGCCAACCGCCCGGCGTGGGCGATGCCGGCGAGCGATTTCACCAAGTTTCTGGAGTGGACGTTCGATCCCAAGTCGCAGGCGGAAATCAGTTGGTCGAACTGGGATGCGCTGCGCGGCCACCGGGTTCACCTGCTGGGATTCACTGTGCGCAAGGAACATTCGCCGTGGACCATCCAGAAAGGTAAAGGCGAGCCGATCACCACCGGCTATTTCGGAGTGATCAACGTCGACGCCGAGACGGGAGCCATTCTGAAGCTGGGCATCATCTCCACCGATCTTCCGAAGACGTATCCGGTCAGCGCGGTTTCGATCGAGCTGCACTGGGAGTACGCCAAAATCGGCGATCACTGGTATCTCGTGCCGTTCCGGGCCGACGTCCACACCAAGGAAGGAAAAGCGCTGACGTGGAATGAGGTCGAGTTCCACGACTACCGCAAGCCCGGCGCCACGTCGGCGACGGCGAAAGCGCAGTAGCGGCCGGGTAGATCCGGCCGCTTTTGAGATCGATCGGTCTTACGCCTCTGCCCGGAACATATTCGGCTCATCCGCCGAGGGACCGTACATGCCGGGAATCGCCACCTCGTTCAAGCGCAGATAGACGCCCAGTTGCCCGCGATGATGGATCATGTGATTCAGCACCATCCCGCGCATGACCTCGATGCGGGGCATCTCCATCAGCTTCTTGCCGGCGAAGCTCAGCGTCCAGACTTTGCTCCACTCCGCGTCACTTGTGGATTCGAGCTTCTTGCGAGCCACGCCCACCGACTCGTCGAACATGGCCAGCAGCTCCGCGCGCGATTTGGCCAGGGGAGGTTTGAAATCCGCGGGGATGTCAATGCCGCCGCCGGACAGCGTGTCCTTCGCCCAGGAGGGAAACCAGGCGATGTGGGTGGCGAGTTGCGCCATGGTCATCGACTTGGGATGCGGTTTGTAATCGAATTTGCCGTCGGGCACCAGCTCCAGAAGCCTTCGCGTGTTGGCCATCTCCCGATCGTATTCCGGCAGCAAAGATTGGCTGATTGTCATTTTTTCTTTCTCCTTGTTTGTTTCAAGACCACATTGAGAACGATATCAGACATTGCGGACAGATTCGGTCCGCAATTCGTGGGACACTCAAAAAAAGATGCTGGACACCTCGGCCCGTCTGCTTCGCCTGTTGTCGCTGTTTCAAGCGCGGCGCTAATGGTCCGGGGCCGAGCTTTCCGACCGCCTGGAGGTGACGGCGCGCACCTTGCGGCGCGATGTCGACCGCCTCCGCAGCCTCGGCTATCCGGTTCAATCGGCTACGGGAGCCGCGGGTGGCTATCAACTGGGCGCGGGCGCGACGCTGCCGCCGTTATTGCTCGAAGATGAAGAAGCGGTTGCGGTGGTGGTCGGCCTGCGCACAGCGGCCAGCGGTAACATCTCTGGTATAGAAGAAGCATCGGTGCGGGCGCTGGCGAAGCTCGAACAGGTGCTTCCGTCGCGGCTCCGGAAACGTGTTGCGGCGCTTCATTCGTCCATTTTGACGCTGGCCGTTTCCGGTCCGGCCGTGGATGCCGGAACGCTCGCCGCGATCGCAAGCGCTTGCCGCGATTCGGAAAAGCTGAAGTTCAACTACCGCAAACGCGACGGCGCCGAAAGTCATCGCGAGGTAGAGCCGCACCGCCTGGTCAACACCGGCAGGCGGTGGTATCTGGTCGCCTGGGACAGCGATCGCGGCAACTGGCGGACGTTTCGCGTGGATCGCATTCTGCCGCGGCTTGAATCGGCCGGGCGTTTCGCGCCGCGCCGGCCGCCTGAAGGCGGTTTTGGGGAGTACGTTTCGCGCAGCGTCGGCTACGCGCCTTATCCGCATCAGGCGTCGGTGATCTTCCATGCGCCGCTGGAGCAGATCGCCGAAAATCTTCCGCGCGCCAGCGGCATGCTGGAAGCGATCGACGATCGACGCTGCCGGCTTCGCACCGGCGCGTTTTCGCTGGACATGCTCTCGGTCTGGATCGCGATGATCGGCGCCGAATTTGAAGTGGAGCATCCTCCGGAACTGATCGAGCGCGTACGCTCGCTGGCGGCGCAGTTCCACCGCGCGGCGGCGAGATCGCAGGCCGCGGGGGAAACGGCCGGTTAAGAAAGCGGCTGTCCCTTGGGTATGGTGAGCTACGCTGAAAACATGCCGGATCTTCGCCGGATCGCGGAGCGGGTCGGCAGCGCCATGTCGTTCGGCTTGCGCCAGCAGGTGACGCGCGCCGGCGTAGCCTTCGCGGTCACGCTGGTGGTGATCGCGCTGGCGGCGTTCCTTTCCGCCAACAACCTGTTGTTCTTAATTCTGGCCGCGATGCTTTCCACGCTGCTGGTTTCCGGATTCATCAGCCGCCTGAGCATCGCCGGGCTGGAGCTTGATCTGGTCCTGCCCGAGCACATCTGCGCGCGCCGCAAAATCCGGGCAGGAATCCGGCTGCGAAACTTGAAGCGCTGGATTCCGTCGTTCAGCATTCATCTTGCCGGCGCGCCGGAAAGCGGAGTGGAGGCGGTGCTGTACTTTCCGGTGGTGCCCGGCGGCGCGGTGCTCGAAGAACCGGTGGAGCTGTATTTCGCCAAACGCGGGGCGCAGCGCGAACGAAGTTTTCAATTCTCCACGCGCTTTCCTTTCGGATTTTCCGAGCGCCGCGAGATGGTCACCGCCCGCCATGACGTGATCGTCTATCCGTGCCTGGATCCGCAGCCCGGATTTGAGGCGCTGCTGGCGGGCGTGCGCGGCGAAATCGAGGCGCAGCAGCGCGGGCGCGGCCACGACTTCTACCGCATCCGCCCCTATGAGCCGTTTGAAAGCGCGCGCCACGTCGACTGGAAGGCGACGGCGCACACCGGAGACCTGCAGGTGCGCGAATTCGCCCGCGAACAGGATCACCGCGTCTTGATTTATTTCGACCTCGACGTTCCCTCCGGCTTCGAGGAGTGGTTCGAATGGGCGGTCGATTGCGCGGCATTTCTGGCGTTTCATCTGGCCGGGCATGGGGCGGCGGTGCGGCTGGCCTCGCAGGACTTTGATTTGAGCTTGCCGGAAGAAGGCAATATTTATACTATTCTTAAATACCTTGCTTTGGTGACTCCGAAGAGAGGAAAAGTTCCGGTAGCTCCCGATGATCCTGACAGTTTTCACATCGTATTCAGCGCGAACCCGGAGCGGATGTCCGCGCTCGGCTGGGGCAGAGGCGAAAGCCGCGGCGCGCGGCTGTTATCGCCAAAAGACGAATTGGCTCGGGATTAGCCGCCGCAGCCGCCTGATTCTTTTTTGCGCGGCGCTGCCGGTTTACGCGCAGGTCAACGCGTCGATTTCCGGACACGTCGAGGACGCCAGCGGCGGCGCGATTCGCGGGGCCAAAATCACCGTGACCAGCGTCGAAACCGGCGCCATCCGCACCACCAGCACCGACGATTCCGGAAATTACCGCGTCCTCCAACTCCCCGTCGGCGAACAGCAGGTCAAGGCGGAGCAGAAGGGTTTCAAATCGGAGATCCGCGGCGGCATTCATCTTCAGGTCGGCCAGGAAGCGGTGGTGAACTTCAAGCTCGAGGTTGGCGAGTTTGTTCAGGCGGTGACGGTGAGCGAGGATGCCCCGGTGGTGAACACCACCACGGCGCAGGATTCGGGCGTGGTGGGCGAGCGCGAAGTCAAGGACCTGCCGCTGAACGGCCGCAGTTTCGACAACCTGATCACGCTGAATCCGGCCGCCATCAACTACAGCGCCATGAAAAGCCCCAACACCAGCACCAGCGACGGCAACACGTTTTCGGTCGCCGGACGCCGCACCTCGGAGAATCTGTTCCTGCTGAATGGGATCGAATACACCGGAAGCAGCCAGTTGGCGATCACGCCGGGCGGGGTGAGCGGGGAGCTGCTGGGCATCGACGCGGTCCGCGAGTTCAACGTGCTCACCGACACCTATGGCGCCGAATATGGCAAGCGCGCCGGCGCGCAGGTCAGCGTGGTGACGCAGTCCGGGGGGAACGCGGTGCACGGCTCGCTCTTCGAATTTCTGCGCAACAGCGATCTGGACGCGCGCAACTTCTTTGATCAGGGCTTCGTGCCGCCGTTCCGCAGAAATCAGTTCGGCGGCGCGCTGGGCGGCCCGCTGAAGAAGGACAAGTTGTTCCTGTTCGGCAACTATGAAGGGTTCCGGCAGGCCCTGGCGCTGACCAGCGTCAGCGTGGTTCCGGATCCCCTGCTGCGGCAGGGCGAGCTGCCGGATTCCTGTTCCGGAAAATACAGCATGTACTCCAACCTGAACCCCGCGATGCTGAAATACATGGCGCTGTGGCCGCAGCCCAACGGTCCGGAACTGATGGCGGCGACCGCCGGCTCCTGCCCGTCCGGTTCGCCGCCGAGAGTGCCCACCGGCATCGCCGAATCCTTCAATAATCCGCGCGAAAATATCCACGAAGATTTCGGTACGGCACGCGGCGACTACATCATTCAAGACGCCGATACGCTTTCGGCCGCCTACACGATCGATACCGGCCATAGCCTGATCCCGCAGGCGGACCCGCTGTTCGGCTCCGCGGAGGTGCTTTCGGCGCAAGTCGCGAGCCTGCAGGAAACGCACGTCGTCTCGCCGCGGATGCTCAATATTTTCATCGCGGGATTTTCGCGCGCGGAATTTAATCTGAATTCGGCGCTGCTGGCGCCGTTTCCGGCAGCGGACGCCTTCGTCACCGGAGCGGGGCCCGGGGGAATCGTCATCGGCGGCGGCGTCACCACCACCACCGGCAGCTCCAACGTCACTTCCGCCGGTCCCAACAACGCGGCGGGGAGCTGGAACCGCCGCAATCTGTACACGGTGAGCGATAGCGTGCAGATGACGCGCGGGATTCATCAATTCAGCTTCGGCGCCTGGTTCCAGCGCATGCAGGATAACGAAGACAGCGCGTCGCGCCAGCTCGGGCAGGCGAGCTTTGCCAGCCTTACCACTTTCCTCCAGGGAACCGTCAGCAGTTTTCAAATCGTACCCGATCCCAATGAACTGGGGTGGCGCAGCCTGTTCGGCGCCTGGTATGCGCAGGATGTGATTCGGATGCGGCCGAACCTCAGCATCCAGATCGGCGTGCGCGACGAGTTCACCACCGGGTGGAACGAGGTGTCGGGGCGCGCGGCGAATTACTTGACCAGGGATTTCGTGTTGCAGCCAGTCCCGTTCGTTGGAAAATCCGCGTTCACGGTGAATCACGCGACGCACCTGTGGGCGCCGCGCGTCTCGCTGGCCTGGGATCCCTTCGGCCGCGGCACGACCTCGATCCGGGCGGCGTTCGGAACCTACTATTCGCTGATCGACGACTTGAGTTTTCTGTTGAACACCGTGCCGCCCTACAACGGATCGGTGTCCTATTCGAACATGCCGCTGCCATCGCTGGTTCCGGTCGCGCCGGGAATTCCTCCGGCGCCCCAGTGCACGGCGCCCAATCAGAGCGGATGCACCATGTACGCGCCGCAAGGTGTGCAGCCGGACGCAAAGACTCCCACGGTCCAGGAATGGAATCTGACGATTGAGCAACAGCTCGACCGCAACACGTCGCTGCGCGTGGCTTATCTCGGCTCGTTCGGTTATCACGGATTGCTGAGCGTCGATCCGAACACGATTCCCGCGCAGGTATGCCAGAGCGCGGCCGGATGCTCGGCCGGAGGAGTGGCGACCGCGGCCAGCCTGGCGTCGACGCCGCATGTGGTGCCGCAGGGCGCGCAGTACATTCCGGGTCCCGGCGCGTCGCGGCCTGATCCTTACCTGGGCGCGGGTTTCTTTTGGTACACGGAAGGCAACACCAGCTACAACGCTCTGGAAACGGATGTGGTGCACCGGCTGGCGCGCGGCCTGCAATTCCGCGCCAACTACACCTGGTCGAAGGACCTCGATTTCAACTCGGCCTTGACCGGCGCGCAGGCCAACAATCAGCCGCAGATGGTCCTCGATCGCAACGACCTGAAACGCGATTGGGGTCCTTCGGCGCTGAACATCACCAGCCAGGCGAGCATCTCCGGCAGCTACGATCTCCCCTTCGCCCGCAAATCGCGGCTGGGCGGATGGCAGATCAACGCGATCGTGACAATGCTCAGCGGTTTTCCGGTGACGCCGCAGGTGGGCTCGAACCGGTCCGGCGACGGCGACACGCGCAATCCCGACCGGCCCAACTTCAATCCGTCGTTTACCGGCCCTGTTATCAAGGGCCAACCGAACCAGTGGTTTGATCCGAAGGCGTTTCTGCCGCCCGCTCCGGGGACCTATGGGAACGTCGGGCGCGGCACGCTGGTCGGTCCCGGCCTGGCTTCGGCGGACGTGTCGTTATTCAAAACCACGCGCCTGGCCGAACGGATGAGCCTGCAAATCCGCGGCGAATTTTTCAACGTGCTCAATCACGCCAACTTCGCCACGCCCAACGCGGCCGTGTTTTCCGGCACGGCGATCAGCGGGTCGGCCGGATTGATCACCGCGACGGCAACGACATCGCGGCAGATTCAATTTGGCATGAAGCTGATCTTTTAGATTTCCCGCCTGCCGCTCGCCGGGCGGGCTATTGCTTCAGCGCGTCCTGTAATTTCGCGGCGAAGGGCGAAACCGGCCCGGAAGCGCTCTTCTGTTCCGGCGGCTTGGGCGCGGCGGACGGCTTCGGCGGCTCCCCTTGCAGATAGCGCCGCTTCTTCAGCAGACTGCGGTCCAGCGCGGAACTGTAGCCGGTCCAGACGCCTTCCACGTACGGATCCTTCTCGACGGCGGATCGGGCGCACTCCATCTTCGAATCGAGATTATCGATATGGTGCAGCAGCAGCGCTTCAGCGAACACCGGCACCTTGGGCGAGCCGTACTCCAGCTCGCCGTGATGGCTCAGCAGCATGTGCAGCAGCAAATCGCGAAGCAGCGGCGGGAAATCAGGCACCAGGCGCAGTTTCTCTTCCACGATCCGCAGGCCGATCGCAATGTGGCCCAGCAACTGGCCCTCGGTCGAGTAGCGGAAGCCGCGGGAATAGTTCAGCTCGCGAATTTTTCCGATATCGTGCAGGATCACCCCGGCCAGCAGCAGATCGAGGTCGATTCCCTCATAGTGCGCGGCCGTGAACTTCGCCAGATGGCAAAGCGACAGGACGTGCTCGATCAATCCGCCGAGCCAGGCATGGTGAACCGATTTGGCCGCCGGAGCGGTGCGGTAGGCGGCGGCGATCTCCGGATCGGCGAACACCGCCTCGAGCAGCGCGCGCAGATGCGGGTTGCCGATCGAGCGGATCCACCCCTCCAGCTCACGAAACATCTCATCGCGGTCGCGTTTTGAGACCGGGAAGTAGTCGGCAACGTCGATCTCGGATTCGGCCACCGGCGTGACTTTGTGAATGGTCAACTGCGGCCGGTTCTGAAAGATCTGGTACAGGCCCTTGACGCGCACGAAATCGTCGCGCTCGAAGGCGTCCATCACCTCGGCGGCGTTGTCCCACATTTTCGCGTCCAGCTCGCCGGTGCGGTCCGCCAGGACCAGAGAAAGATAGGGTTCGCCGTGTTTTTTCTGACGGATATCTTTGTGCTGGACGCGAAACGTCCCCTGGATCACCTGATTGGCTTCCAGTTCGCTGATGTAAGGGGATTTCACGCCGCGGAGTCTTTGATCCTTCGCCTGGCCATCGGATTCCCGACTTTAGTGGGACGACGACGTGCCCTGCACCTTGGTGCTGGTGCCGGGAACCGGAATCACCCACAACAGCTTTTTCTTGACCGTCTTGGCCGCGACCTCCTCCTTGGTCACGGTCTCCGGCTTCAGGGCCGCGGGATCGCTCCAGGCGGTGTTTTTGCCCGGTGCGGCGCCGGAGTCTTCATAACCCTGCTTGATCTCCAAAAATGCCTGCTGCCGCAGCTTGGTGAGATACTCGCGTAGCAGCGGATCGAATTTCGGCGCCGCCAGCTTGTTCTCCACTTCGCCGCGAACCTCTTCGAAGTCGGCCAGCCCCGCTTTCTGATGCTCCACCACTTTGAAAATGTAGAAGCCGGCCGGATGATCGAGCTTAAAGGGATCGCTGATGTAGCCGCGGGGCTGATTCCACAGCGCGTCTTCGATCTGCTTGGCCAGCTCGCCTTTCTGCATCGGCGGCATTTCTCCGCCGGTGGCCGCGTCGGGGTCGTCGGAGTTGGCCTGCACCAGATCCTCGAACTTCTCCCCTTTGCGGGCGCGCGCCACCAGATCCTTAGCCTTGCGTTCGGCCAGCAGCACGCCTCCGGAATCCTTGCCTTCGGTGGAGATGTACAGTTTTTCCAGGAACACGCGCTCCTGGCGCTGGAATTCGTCCTTGTGCTCGTTGTAATACTTCTCCAGATCTTCGCGCTTGAATTCGAGTTTGCTCGAAACCTCCTGCCGGATGACGCGATCGACATAGGCCTGATTCTTCAACTCGGCCTTGTAGTCTTCAAACGACATCCCGGACTGCTGGCGCACGAACTGCTGGAATTTTTCCGGATCGGCGATGCCGGAGCGGCGCTGCGCGTCGGCGAGTTTCTTGGTCACCTCCGCGTCCACTTTCAGGTCGAGCTCCTTGCCTTTTTGGATCAGCAGCAGGCGGTCGATGCGCCCGCGAAGAATGTTGCGCGAGGCATTATCCACGGCCTCCTGAAGCGCGCGGCCGGTGAGACCCTGGCTGCGAAATTCGGCCTCGGCATCCTTGCGGTCCTTCTCCAGCTCGCTGCGCGTGATGATGTCGCCGTTGACCTTGCAGACGATCTCCTCGATGGTCGTAACATCAGCCGCCGAAGCGGCCGCTGCCGTTACACACACGAATACTACCCAGCAACGCATACCAAAATTATGGCACGGCGGGCGCGGGACGGGCGGGCTCTTGTGCTACCGTAGCTTGGGATGCTCGGCATCGATCGGCGGACCCTGCAAATCGCCTGGACCTTGTTCTTGTTCGCCCTGGTCCTGCTGATCCTTTACCGCATCGGCTACACGCTGATCCTCTTCGCCGTCGCGCTGATTTTCGCGCACCTGCTGGCGCCGGTGGTGAACTTTGTGGAGCGGCTGTTTCCGCCGCGGGTGCCGCGGCTCTGGTCCCTGCTGATCGTTTATGTGGCCGTGCTCGCCGTGTTGACCGCCATTGCCCTGCCGCTTGTGCAGAGGGTCTCGGCGGAAGCCGCGTCGCTGGCGCAGAGGCTGCCAGGCATTGTCGAAAGCGATCCCTGGAGCCACGTTCCGATGCCGCGGTGGATGGAGCCGCTGCGGCCTGATATCAACGGCTTCCTGCAACAGGAAATCGGCAATTTCGGGCGGTCCCTCGGAGGAATGCTCACGCAACTCGGCACCCGGCTGGTCACCGGAATCGGCTCGGCTCTCGGCGTCGTGATGATCCCGGTTCTGTCGTTTTTCTTTTTAAAGGACGGCGCGCTGATGCGCGACGCCATCGTGGACAGCTTCGACCCCCGCCGCCGGGAGCTGGTGAATCATATTTTTTCCGATATTCACCTGCTGCTCGCCCAATACATCCGCGCGCTGGTCCTGCTAGCGCTGGCGACGTTCACCTTCTATTCCATCTTCCTGGGGCTGATCGGGATGCCGTTTCCGCTGCTGCTGGCCGGAACCGCGGCCGCGCTCGAATTCATTCCCGCCATCGGGCCGCTCGCCGGCGCACTCATCATCGTCATCGTAGGCGCGGTCAGCGGCTTCCCTCACCTCATCGTGCTGGTGGTCTTCTTCCTGCTGTACCGCATCTTTCAGGATTACATTCTGAATCCGTATGTGATGAGCGCGGGCGTCGAGATTCACCCGCTGCTGGTCTTGTTCGGCGTGCTCGCCGGCGACCGGCTGCTCGGCATTCCCGGCATGTTCTTTTCCGTTCCGGCGATGGCCGCGCTGCGGCTGATCCTGCTCCGCCTGCGCCGCCGCGCCCGCCTGAGCTGAATTTTTTCCGCCTGCGCCTGGCCGCGCGCCGGATCCACCCTCCGCCGCGGCTCCGCTATAATTTAGGAACGTCCATTATGATTCGTTCTATTGCCGCGGCCGTCCTTTTCAGCACCGTCCTGTACGCGGCCCGGCCCGATTTCAGCGGTGAATGGAAGATGAACGGGGCCAAAAGCGAGTTCGGGAAGATGATGGCTCCGCAAATTCTGACGCGCTCCATCCGTCATCACGACCCGTCACTGGCCTACAGCAGCTACCAGAAGGGCGCGCAAGGCGAAGTCCGGACCGAAATCAAATACACGACCGACGGCCAGCCGTGCGTCAATCAGGAATCCAAGGGCACCGCGCGCTGGATCGGCGACGACCTGCTGATCGAATACACGCGCCCGTTCCACGGGCTGGAGATCAGCTCCAAAGAGATCTGGTCGCTCAGCGGCGACGGGAAGACGCTGACCATCAGCAGCCACGTTTCCATCCCCCAGCAGGGCGAGTACGACGTCAAGCTGATATTCGACAAGCAATAAGGAGCACCTACCATGAGGACCGCATTGAAGGCCGTATTCGCGCTCGCCGCCTGCGCCACGCTGGCGGCGGCCGCCGACAAACCCAACTTTTCCGGCGAATGGTCGCTCGATTTGGAGAAGAGCAACTTCGGTCCGATGCCGCCTCCCGCCGCGCTGACCCGCAAGATCCAGCATAACGATCCGGAGATGATCATGGAGCAGACCACCACCGGCGGCCCGCAGGGCGACCAGACGGTGAAGTTCAAATACTCCACTGACGGCAAGGAAACCAGCAATGACGTGATGGGAAATCCGGCCAAAACCACCGCGGCCTGGGACGGCGGAGCCCTGGTCATCAGCATGTCGCTCGACGCCGGCGGCAATGAGATTAAAATCACCGACCGCGTCACGGTCTCCGACGACGGCAAGGTGATGACCGACGCGCAGCACCTCGTTCTGCCGCAAGGCGAGTTTGACCTGACCTACGTCCTGAATAAAAAGTAGCCGGGCGCGGCTACATCCCCTTGTCGGGATGCATCGCGGCGATGTAGCGCAGATTGCGGTAGTTCTGGCGGTAATCGAGCCCGCAGCCGACCACGAAGCGGTCCGGAATTTCAAAGCAGCGGAACTCCACCGGCACCTGCACGATGCGCCGCACCGTCCGGTCCAGCAGCGTGCAGACCGCCACGGACCGCGGCTCGCGGCCGGCCAGCGTCTGCAACAGGAAGCGCGCCGTAAAGCCGGTGTCGACGATGTCCTCGATGAGCAGCACGTCCTCGTCCTGAATCGGCTCGTCCAGATCCTTGGCGATTCTCACCATCCCCGGCGCGCCGCCGCGGAAGCTGGAAATCGACAGAAAATCGATCTTCACCGGAGTTTCCAGAGCCCGCGCCAGTTCGGTCAGAAAAAATACCGCGCCTTTGAGCACCGCGATCAGTTTCAGTTCCCGCTGGCCATACTTTTCGCGGATCTCGGCGGCGACCTCGCGGATGCGCGCCGTCACCTGGTCCTCGCTGAACAGGATGCGGTCAATCCCGGGCGGCGCTGGCGATGCCATATTTGAAAATCAGGTCCTGAAAATCCTTCTGATAAAACACTTGGATGTTAATATGCGGATAAATCGCGCGCAAAAGCTTTATTTTACGGTTTTTTCGCGTCACCAGCGCCTGCTTCATGGTGGTCAGTTCGACGTACAGATCGAACTCCGGAAGATAGAAATCGGGGGTGAACGCCTCCGTCACATTGCCGTCCTTGTCCCACTGCAGCGGAAACGAGCGCGGCTCGTACTCCCAGGGAATCCGGTAGAAATCGAGCAGATTCGCGAACAGCTCCTCGCTCGGATGGCCGAAGGCGGCGCGCCGCAGGCGGGCCCGGCCCGCCGGCGCGATCCCGTGCCGCGCCAGTTCCAGCCGCGTCCGGAACTGGATGCGCGCCTCCGCCGCGGCCGAAAGCAGGCCCTGTTCGACTAATCCGCGCGCCTGGACCGCCGCGCGCAGCACCTCCGCCATCTGCGCGGCGTCCAGCGCCTCGGCGTTCAGCACGATGTCGAATTGGGAAGGCGACGCGCCGGCGCGTCCCAGCCGGGCGCGGCGGCTGCGGCGCGCCGCGGCATCCATTTCGGCGACGATTTTTTTGGCCTCCGGCCGCTCCAGGCGCCGGTCGAGCATCACGTTGCCGACGCGCCGCGACTCCGGCGCGACCACCCCCGCGCGCAGCAGCATGGGCATGGCTCCAAACAGGGCCTCCGCGCCAGCGGCGGCGATCACCAGATGATGTTCCGCCGCCATGCGCGCCGCAATCGAGGTCACCGCAGGCCGCCACGCCCGCGCCGCGATCTCGGAGCCGGAAAACTCGTCGCGGAGCCATTGCTCCAGCCGGGCTTCGGTGATGAGTTCGAATTTCAGCAGCCGCGCCACGATGTGGGCGGCCTCCTCCCAGCGCGAAGCGGGCTCGCCCGAAATCGTCAGGAGCGCCATGTAAGAGAAGGCAAAAAGTCAGCGTAGCGCTTGCTTCCGGCGCAGCCGGTCCGCGGTCACTTCAGCTCCAGGATCTCTTTTTCTTTGGCTTTGGACACCTGGTCGATCTTCTGGATCTGTGCGTCGGTCATCTTCTGCACTTCCTCCAGCGCGCGCCGCTCCTCATCCTCGCTGATCGCCTTGTCCTTCAGCAGTTTTTTCAGTTGCTCGTTGGCGTCGCGCCGGATATTGCGCAGCGCCACGCGGTGCTCCTCGGCGATGCCGTGCAGCCGCTTGACGATCTCCTTTCGCCGCTCTTCGGTCAGCGGCGGAATGGGCACGCGGATCAGCTTGCCGTCGTTGCCCGGGTTCAGCCCCAGGTCCGAGCCGCGGATCGCCTTTTCAATCGCGCCGATCTGCGAAACGTCCCACGGCTGTATGGTGATCAGCGACGGTTCCGGCACGTGCAGATTGGCAAGCTGATTGAGCGGGGTCGGCGTTCCGTAGTAATCCACGCGAAGGTTGTCGAAGATGCTGACCGAGGCGCGGCCGGTGCGGATGCTGGCCATATCGCGCTGCAAATCGCTCAGCACCTTATCCATCCGCGTCCGGGCGTGTCCGGTGACGTCGCGGACGCTGGCCAGCGCCGGCGGGTGAGTGGCTTGTTCTGGTTTCATAGATATGCTTTCAGTGGATGAGAGTGCCGATCGGCTCCCCCATCGTCATACGCATTATATTTCCGCGGACATTCAAATTGAAAACCACGATGGGCAGCCTGTTGTCGCGGCACATGGCCACGGCCGAGGCGTCCATCACCCGCAGGTTCTTCGAGAGCACGTCGGAGTAGCTGATCTCCTGAAAGCGTACCGCGGCCGGATCCTGCAACGGATCGCGGTCATAGACGCCGTCGACGCGGGTCGCCTTGGCCACGATCTCCGCCTTGATTTCCAACCCGAGCAGCGTCGCCGCCGTGTCCGTCGAAAAATAGGGATTCGAGGTGCCCGCCGCGAAAATCACCACCCGCCCTTTCTCCAGATGACGGATGGCCCGCCGGCGGATATAGGGCTCGGCCACCTGGTGCATTTCGATGGCGGTCATCACCCGCGTGGGGACGCCCTGTTTTTCGAGCGCATCCTGCAACGCCAGCGCGTTGATGACCGTGGCCAGCATGCCCATGTGATCGGCCGAGACGCGGTCCATGTCCTGGGCCGCCGCGGCGACGCCGCGAAAAAAATTGCCCCCGCCCACCACCAGCCCGATCTGCACTCCGGCGCGCGCCACCTCGGCGACCTCGCCGGCCAGCGCCTTGACACGCCCGGCGTCGATGCCGAACGATCCCTCGCCAGCCATCACCTCGCCGCTGAGCTTGAGCAGGACGCGTTTATACATTGCGCGAAGAAGCGGATTCACCGGGAAACACGCCAGGCTCGCCTACTCCGCCGGATGGCCGCCTCCGGATTCCTCCGCCGCGGCGTCGCCCACCTTGAAGCGGACAAAGCGCGCGACCGAGATGTTTTCGCCCAGTTTGGTGATCTTGGTCTTGATCAGATCCTGAACCGTGGTCGTCGGCTCCTTGATGAACGGCTGTTCGTAGAGGCACACCTCTTCGTAGAATTTATTGAGCCGGCCCTCCACGATCTTATCCACCATCTTTTCCGGCTTGCCCTCTCCCAGCGCGCGGGCCCGCTGGATTTCGCGCTCCTTTTCGAGCGCCGCCGGCGTCACGTCTTCCCGGCGGACGAAGCGCGGATCGGCCGCGGCCACCTGCATCGCCAGATCGTGCACCAGGCTTTGAAAATCCTCGGTCCGCGCCACGAAGTCCGATTCGCAGTTCACCTCAATCAGCACGCCGAGCTGGGCGCCGGGATGGATGTAGGTTCCGATGACGCCCTGCTTGGTGCTGCGCGCCGATTTCTTGGCGGCGGCGGCGATGCCCCGCTTGCGCAGAATCACTTCCGCTTCGGCCAGATCCCCCTTGGATTCGGTGAGCGCGCTCTTGCACTCCATCATTCCGGCTCCGGTGCGATCGCGGAGCTGTTTCACCAGTTGTGCGTTGATTTCCATAAAAATTTCCCGTCCCAAAGCCAGAGCAAAGCCGCGGCGGGCGGACCGCCGCCGCCGGCCCGCGTATCGCGGCGAACTCAAAAAAAACTCGGTTACGAATTGCGCGAGGACACTTCCTCGGCCGCCGCTTCCGACGCCGCGCCCTTGCGCGGCAGCGACACCGAGGGCAGCTCCTCGTCGGAAACCTGGCTCTCCGCCATGAGCTGCTCGGCGTATTGCGGATCGATGAACTGCGAATACTCCGGGATCTCCTCCACCGGAGTCTCGTCGGCTTCGACGATCTTTTCCGCCGCGAACTCCTGTTCGCTCGCAAGCTGCCGGCCCTCGATCACCGCGTCGGCGATCTTGTTGGTGAACAGCCGGATGGCGCGAAGCGCGTCGTCGTTGCCCGGAATCACGTAGTCCACCTTATCGGGATCGCAATTGGTGTCCACCACGGCCACCACCGGAATCCCCAGCTTCCGCGCTTCCTCGACCGCGATCGCTTCCTTGTTCGAGTCGATCACGAACAGCACGTCCGGCAGCCCGTTCATGTCCTTGATGCCGGCCAGATTCTGGCTCAGGTGCTTGCGCTCCCGCTCCATCCGCACCACTTCTTTCTTGGCGCGGCCCTGCCAGTCGCTCTCGGCAGCCATCGCCTCCAGTTCCTTGAGCCGCTTGATCGACCGCTGCACGGTGCTCATGTTGGTCAGCAGCCCGCCCAGCCAGCGCTGGTTCACGTAGAACTGCTGGCAGCGCCCGGCCTCTTCGGCGATGGCCTCCTGCGCCTGCCGCTTGGTGCCGATAAACAACACCGTTTTGCCCTGCGCGGCCATCTCGCCCACAAAGCGCATGGCGTCCTTGAACAGCTTCAGCGTCTTTTGCAGATCTATGATGTAGATCCCATTGCGTTCGCCAAAGATGTATTCCTTCATCTTTGGATTCCAGCGCTTGGTCTGGTG
>JAJPIT010000073.1 GCA_021324615.1 Terriglobia bacterium
CGGCGGATCGGCGACGTGAAGTGCGTATAGCTGCGCGCCGCCAGAGCGAAGTGGCCGAGATTCTGATCGCTGTAGCGCGCCTGCTTGAGCGAGCGCAGCATCAGGTAGCTGAGAATCCGCTCCTCGGGCTTGCCGGAAATCTTCGCGATCAATTTTTGATAGCTGCGCGAGCTGAGGTTGGGATTGTCGAGCGCCAGCGTTTCGCCGCGGAACCGCTTCACCGGCGCCGCTCCCGCGCCCAGCGAGTAGCCGAAATGCGCGGCGATATCCTCGAATTCGAGCACGCGCTGGGGATCGGGCCGCTCATGCACGCGGAAGATCAGGGGGACGCCCGCGGCTTCCAGATGCGCCGCCACGGCTTCATTGGCGGCGAGCATGAACTCCTCGATGATGCGGTGGGCGATGTTCCGCGGCGCGCGCGAGACGCCGGTCATTTCGCCGAACTCATCGAATTCAAGCAGAGGCTCGGGCAGATCGAAATCAATTGAACCGCGGCGCTGGCGCCTCCGGTTGAGAATCGCGGCCAGATCGCGCATCAGCTCGAAGCGGGGGATGAGCCTGGCGTAGCGGTCCCGCAGGGCGCGGTCGCCTTCGAGCAGGCCGTGAACGGCGGTGTAGGTCATCCGCTCCGCGCTGCGGATCACGCCGCGGGCGAACTGCCGGCTCACCGTTTCGCCCCGCGGGTCGATTTCCAGCAGGACGCTCATCACCAGGCGGTCCTCTCCTGGCCGCAGGGAGCATTGATCGGTGGAAAGCTCGACTGGAAGCATCGGTACGGCACGGTCCGGGAAATACACGCTGGTGCCGCGCAGGCTCGCCTCGCGGTCGATGGGCGAGCCGGGCCGGACATAGTAACTCACATCGGCGATGTGCACCTGCAAGGCGAAGTTGCCGTTGGCGAGCCGGTCCACCCACACCGCGTCGTCGAAGTCGCGCGCGGTTTCGCCGTCGATGGTGACGATATCCAGGGCGCGGAAGTCGCGCCGCCGGGCGATTTCCCGCGCCGGGATCGGGCCGGGAATGGAGCGGGCCTGCTCCAGCACGTCGTCGGGAAAACGATGGGGAATGTGATGGGAACGAATGAGAATTTCAACGTCGACGCCGAAATCATCGGGATGGCCGAGTACTTCGACGATGCGGCCGGTGGGCCGCTCTCCATCCTCGCCAAAATCGAGGATCTCGGCGGTGGCGATCATGCCTTCCAAGTCTTCGACGGACTCGACGGCGACGGCGCGGGCGCCCACGCGATGCACTTCCGGCTGCGCCGGCGGCAGCTCCATGCCTTCCGGGATGCGGATCCATTGCCGGATGCGGTCGTCGTGCGGGATCAGGACGTTGAAATTGCGGCGGATGTGAAATTCGCCGACAACTACCGGATGCGCGCGGCGAACGACGTCGACGATTTCGCCGTAAGCGCGGCCTTCGGCATCGATGCGGCCCAGGCGCACGCGCACGCGGTCGCCGTGCATGGCCCGCCGGGCGGCTTCCCTGGCGATGTAGATATCGCCCTTCAGGCCGGGCACCGGCTGGTCGGGAATCACGAAGCCGTAGCCGTCGCGATGCATGCTCAGGCGGCCTTCGATTTCGGTCGATTTGCGGATCGGCCCGCCCACTCCACTATTATTGATGGAGAGATGGAGCTGAAAACGGTTCGCCTGGAGATTCCGGAAAACGGAAACCTGATTGTCGGGCACAGCCATTTCATCAAGACGGTGGAGGATCTCTACGAAGCGATCGTCAATACCGCGCCGGCAATGAAGTTCGGCATCGCCTTCAATGAAGCCTCCGGGCCCTGCCTGATCCGCGTGGACGGCAACGACGCCGGGCTGAAGGCCAATGCGGCGGAGAACGCCGAAGCCGTGGGCGCGGGACATCTGTTCGTGATCGCGATGCGCGACGGCTATCCGATCAACGTGCTGGGGCGGATTCGCGAGATTCCGGAGGTGTGCTCGATCTTCTGCGCCACGGCCAATCCGGTGGAGGTGATCGTCGCCGAAACAGAACAGGGCCGCGGCGTTTTAGGCGTGATCGACGGCGGGCGGCCCAAGGGAATCGAATCGGAGGCCGACGCGGAGTGGCGGCACGGCTTCTTGCGCAAAATCGGCTACAAGCGGTGAGCGGCGAGGCTCCGGACGAACTCGACGTCGCCTTCGAGAAAATTGTAGCCCGGCAGCGCGTCGCGGGCGGCCCATTCGATACGCTCGAACTGCAAATTCACCGGCTCTCCGGCGAATTCGCGCACGCGAAAGAATTTGAGGCGAATCCGCGGGCCCTGACCGTAGCGAAATTCGGTGCGATACAACTCCTCGCCAATGCGCGCCTCGATCGCGAGTTCTTCCCGCAGCTCGCGCGCCAGGGCCTGCTGCGGGCTTTCGCCCGGCTCGATTTTGCCGCCGGGAAATTCCCATTTATGCGCGTGCCGGCCGGTTTTTCGCTGGCAGATCAGCACCTGGCCGTCGCGTTCGATCAGCGCCGCCACCACGTTCATCAGGGATAATTGAAGCACGAAATGCACGGCGAACGTTTGCTCGATCATTTTCAGAACCCGCGCAACGCCGGCTCGCTGGAGCCGCCCGCGATCAAGGTGGACGTTTCCAATCCGGCCTGCGGCGACATGCTGCGATTGTGGGCGCGCTTTGAAAACGATCGCGTGGCGGCGGCGCGGTTTCAGACCCGCGGCTGCACGGCATCGATCGCGGCCTCGTCGGCGCTGACGGAGTGGATGACCGGCAAATCGCGCGCGGAGCTGGCGGCGTTCTCGCCGGCGGTGATCGAGGAGGCGCTGGGCGGGCTGGAGCCGGCGTCCCGGCACGCCGCGGTGTTGTGCGCCGACGGCCTCAAAAAACTTCTGGCGGAACATCCGGCGGAGTAGCGCGGGTCCGGCTATTGCCAGCGGCCGTGCTTCTGGAAGTAGGCATCCAGAAAATCGAGCGCGCTTTTATTGGGAACCTCGGTCGGCTGGATACGCTGGCCGAAGCTCATGGCCAGCTCCAGTTTGAGATGATAGGCCGGCCACTTGGGCAGGTCTTTGTGATTGGGATCGCCCGCGGTCGCGAAATTCACCCAGTAGGTGGACATCGCGTGGGTGATTTCGTTGTCAATGTCCTGCACCTGGGGCCCCTTCATGTGCCCGAACACGTAGGGGATCTCGGAGGCGTGATAGGCGCCCAGGCGCGCGCCGAACGGACCCGGAGGCACGCGGCTGAAGTAATAGACGAAAATTTTCGATTTTCCCGTTTTCGCCTGCGCGCGCGCCCAGGTCCGCATCTCCCAGCCGAAGGTTTGATCGCGGACCAGCTCGGCCGCCGATTGATGCGCTTCCTCGCCGTCGCTGGCGGGGTAGATTTTCAGGAAAGCGGCCGAATCCTCGCCGAAGCGCCGCCGGGCCAGGGCTTTAAAATCGTCCGGTTTCACGCTGGCGGGAACGAAGGCGGTGCCCTCGTCGGCGTTGGAGCCGATCAACAAGGGGACGTCGTTTTGTTTGTGTTCGGCGTAGATCGCCGAAATCTGCTCGGGCAGCAGCCAGCCATCCACGATGGCCCCGGCCTGATTTCCCTGCGCTTTGAGAAGATCCTCGGCGGGCCGGGCGCGCAGGGCCGCGATCGAATCGGCGCCGAGTTGCCTGGCCAGCGCCAGGCCGCGCTTTTCCGCCTCGGCCAGCGTGGGAAGGCCCGCGAACAAGGCGCCGCTTTCGCCGATCGCCCGCTGGAACAAGCCGCGCGCCAGCGGAGTCGCGGTGAGAATATTGACGCTCCACGATCCGGCGGATTCGCCAAAAATGGTCACCCGCCGGGGATCCCCGCCGAAGGCGCCGATGTTTTTCTGCACCCATTCAAGCGCGGCGATCTGGTCCAGAATGCCGTAGTTGCCGGAGGCGTTGCGGCCCGATTCCCGGCTCAGCTCCGGGTGCGCGAAAAATCCGAAAATGCCCAGCCGGTAATTGATCGTCACCACCACCGCGCCCTTTTTGGCCAGCTCCTCGCCATCGTAGGCCGGCGTCGAGCCGGAGCCGCGCGTGAACGCGCCGCCGTGAATCCAGACCATCACCGGATGGCGCTCGCGATTGGATTTGGCCGGGGGCCAGACGTTCAGATAAAGACAATCTTCGCTCACCGGCTCCGCGGCGGAGCGGTAAGGCGAGCCCTCCGGGTACGGCGTCTGCATGCAGGCGGCGCCGAACTTATCGGCCGCGCGCACGCCGTCCCACGGCGCCGGCGGCTGGGGCGCGCGCCAGCGCAAATCCCCCACCGGAGGCCGCGCGTAGGGAATGCCCTTGAAAACGCGGATTCCCTCCTGGTAGCCGTCCACTCCCGAGATCTGGCCGCTGTCGATCCGCACTGTGTCGGCGTTGGCCGCCCCACAGGCGCTCCACAGCGCCGCGCAGCACCATATCAGAGAACGCATTGCCTACATAATATACAAGTGCCCGAGTCCAAGCCAGTTCTGATTTATGACGGAGACTGCGGATTTTGCCGGATCTGGATCGAATACTGGAAGCGTCTGACCGGCGACCGCGTCGAGTACGCGCCCTCGTCGGAGGCCGCCGCGCGCTACCCGCGCATCCCGCGCGCGGAGTTCGCCCGCGCGGTGCAACTAGTGCGGCCCGATGGCTCGGTCGCCAGCGGCGCGCAGGCGGTCTTTGAAACGCTCGGCCTGGAACGGGCCTACCGGCGCTCGCGCGCGCTTGCGTTTTTCGCCGAAGCGTTGTACCGGTGGATCGCGCGGCATCGCACGCTGGCCTATCACCTGACGCGCTTCAGCTTCGGAACGCGGATCGAACCGGCGCGCTTTGAGACCACGCAGTGGATCTTCCTTCGCGCCCTGGCGCTGATTTATCTCGCCGCGTTCGGGTCGCTGGCCGGACAAATCACGGGCTTGATCGGCGAGCACGGGATTCTGCCGCTCGGGGATTTTATGAGGGCGGTCGAAAGTACGGTCGGCGCGCGCAAATTTTTCGTGATGCCGACGGTTTTCTGGTGGGATTCGAGCGATCGCATGCTGGAAAACGTGTGCTTGGCGGGAATGGCGTTTGCGATTCTGCTGCTGGCCGGCCGGCTCGAAAAATTATCGCTCGTTGTGCTTTTCATCTTGTATCTTTCCCTCAGCGTTTCTGGCCAGGATTTTTTGCAGTTCCAGTGGGACGCGCTGCTGCTCGAAGCGGGATTCCTGGCGATCTTTCTCGGCCGCGCGGTGATCTTCGTCTGGCTGTTCCGCTGGCTGGTCTTCCGGCTGTACTTTATGTCGGGAACGGCCAAGCTGCTGAGCCACGATCCGGCGTGGCGCAACTTCACCGCGCTCGAGTATCACTACCACACCCAGCCGCTGCCGACCGTGCTGGCCTGGTACGCCGACAAGTTGCCGGCCTGGTTCCAGCGCTCCTCGACGTTTTTAACCCTGGCCGTCGAGATCGCCGTGCCGTTTCTGATTTTCCTGCCGCGCCGGCTGCGGATCTCCGCGGCCTGGTGCCTGATCGGATTGCAGGTGCTCATCCTGCTCACCGGAAACTACGCGTTCTTCAACTTCCTGACCATCGCCTTGTGCCTGTTCCTGTTCGACGACCGCGCCTTCGGACGATTCTCGCCGCCGCGGTTTCTTTCCCGCCGCAGGCCGGCGCAGGGGCGCATGCCCGCGCTGGAGCGGGCCGCGGCCGGCGTTCTGGCGGCATTCCTCTTCGTGGTGGGGTTGACCCGCCTGCTGGAATCCTTCGGCGGCGCGCCGGCCCCGTTGCAGGCCGCCGCGCGGCTGGTCTCGCCCTTCGAGATCGTCAACTCTTACGGCCTGTTCGCGGTGATGACCACCAGCCGGCCGGAGATTCTCGTCGAAGGGTCGGATGACGGCGAGCATTGGTCGGCCTATCAGTTCCGCTACAAGCCCGGCCCGCCCGGCCGCGCTCCGCGCTGGGTGGCGCCGATGCAGCCGCGCCTGGACTGGCAGATGTGGTTCGCCGCGCTCGGCAGCTACCGGCAGAATCTGTGGTTTGTCGCCTTCGTGGCCCGGCTGCTGGAAGGCTCGCCGGAAGTTCTGGCGCTGCTCGAAAACAACCCGTTTCCCGGCCATCCGCCGCGGTACATCCGCGCGATGAGTTACGAATATTCCTTCTCCAACTGGGAAGAGCGGCGGAAAACCGGAGCCTGGTGGAGCCGCCTGCCGGCCGGAACCTACCTGCCGCCGGTGGGAATGAAGGCCGCCGCGCGCAACGCCCCTTGAGCGCCGCCGGCAAAATCTTCTATTTCGAGCTGACCGGCGTGGAGGCGCCCCTGGAGTTGATCAGCGTCACGGTCACCGCGACGATGTCGGCCGAGTTGCCGCTCACCGAAAACGGCACGGTCAGCGTGAATTCGCTTCCGGTGGCGTAGGAAGTGGTGGAGTTGAACCACGCCTGGAATTGCGGGCTGGTCGAAACCGCAAGATTCGGGTTGGAGGTGTTGTTGCTTTCGTTGATGGTGGCGTTGCTGGCGGGAGCGAAGTTGAAAACCGCGCTGGCCACATCGCGCGTGGAGGAGAATCCGGTAACCACCACGGTGGCCGAGCCGGGCGCCGTGGTGAAGGAGACGTTGGAGATGAACGGAGGCGTCGGGGTGGTGGTGAAACTTTGAACCGCGGCCGCCGCCACCGGTTGAGGCGCGGTGATCGAGGCGGTCAGCGTGGTGGTCCCGGCGACCGTGCCGGTGCTGAATTTCACGCTCGGCGCGCCGGAGAAACTGGCCTGCGTCGATCCGGCCGGAATCGTGAAATTCACACTGGTGCCGCCGGTCGAAAATTGAATCGTCGAATCCGCCCCGCCCGCCGAGGAGGCGAAGCTCAGGGTAACCGTCCCGGTGATGTCGCTGGAGTAAGGCGCCGAGGCGCTGATGGTCAGCGCGGGCTGCTGCAAATAGCCGTTGGGGAAGGGCGACAAGTTGATGGTCAAGGCTGGCAGCGCGGCGCCGGAGGCCTGCGCCGGGCGGGCGGCGCGCCTGGGTGCGGCCGCCGCGCGCGGCACCGCGAAGACCGCGCCGGCGGAGGCGTCCAGCAGCAGCACCGGCCCGGCCGGAGCGGTGGTCAGCCGGAAAACGTCGCGGCCCATGGCGAACACGCCGCCGGGGTGGCACTGGCAGTCCACGACCGCCGTGCCCCCCGAATCGATCAGGTAAATGGTCCCGTTCTTGTCGGCCAGAACGATCCGGTCCGGGGAGGCGCTCAAGCCGGCCGGCGCGAAACTCCCCTGCGCCAGAACCGACGCGCCGCCGGCGTCCGGATCCGCCGACAGCAGTTGCCCGGCGGTGGCGATCAGCAGGCTGGAGCTTTGCGGCAAGAAGGCGACCAGCGCCGCGTCATCGCCGCTATAGAGCAGCCGCGGGACTCCACTGGCGTCCCAGGCCAGGACGCCTTCCGGAGTGGCGGCGGCGATCCACCGGCCGTCGTCGCTGACGGCGAGCGCGCGCGGGGAAACCGGGACCAGGGCTTGGCGCGCAGCCGGAGCGCCTGGCAGCCCGGTAACAACCTCAACCGAGCCCGTTTCCGGATAAAACAGCGCCGCCGAGGAGCCGCTGGGGCTGATCACCATCTGATCCGGATTCGGCGGCACCTCCAGCGGCGTCCAGGAGCCGGCGGGGCTGATCCGCAGCACCTGCCGCGTGCCGGCCGCCATCGCCAGCAGGTAATCCTGCCCGGGCGAGGCGGCCGCGGCTGCCAGCACCTGCCCCACCCGCAGCGGATCGCCCAGGACCGCGGCCCCGGGCAGGCCTCGCACCGGCCGGATCGCGCCCGCTTCCGGAAGCCAGCCCACGAGCGGCGCGCTCACCTGCGCCGCGCCCGCCACACAAAAGAATACCGCGGCGAAGACGATCCTCACTGCGGCGCCCCCACCACCGGCGTGCCGGCCGTGATCGTCAGGTTATTGGGATTGCTGCCGCTTCGCAGGTTGTGCGCCGCCACCACGCCGCCAGCCGCCACCACCACCGCGATCCCCAGAATCACCCAGGCCCGCGTCGATACGCCGAATGAGCCGCCCGCGGCCGGAGTGCCGGAAACATTGGTCTGGGTGATAACCGCGTTGGCGGTCTTGCCCTGATAGGACGCGGTGACGCGAATCTCGTAGGGCCCCAGTTGCCGGTTCAGCCGAATCCCGTGCGCGACGGCCCGGCCCTGCCGGTCGGTGGTGGTGGTGAGCGTGTTGGTGCCGTTTTCAAAGGTCCCACCCGGCCCTTGCGCCGGCAGGGTGAACACCACCGCCGCGCCGGCCACCGGGTTGCGGTTCTGATCCTGAACCTCCACCACCGGCTGCGTCTGCACCTTACGGTTGATATTGTGAATTTCATCCTGACCTGCGATGATCAGAACGCGAATCGACGGCTCCTGGGCGCGCAGCAGATTCGTGAGGACGAGACAGACCAAAGTTGCCGATTTGAACTTCATGCGTTTTTCCGGACCCCTGGTTAACCACACAGACGCGGCGTCCGCGCGCCGCGTTTCTATTGGGGACCTAAGTCAAAACTGTACCATGCCGCGCCGTCCAGCCGTCATGGTGAAGCCCGCGGACCCCGCCGGAATGAGGCCCGCCCCGGAGGAGCGCAGTTGAGCCCGGCGCGCCAGATCGCCTTTGCGGTTCTGCGGCGCGTCGCCCGCGGCGGATTTGCATCGGAGCTGCTGCGCCGCCAGGAGGCCGCGCCGCGCGATCTGGCCCTGGCCCACTCGATCGTGCTGGGCTGCCTGCGCGTGCAGTCCCAGCTCGATTTTCTGATCGCGCACTACTCCGGCGGAGCGAAGCTGGAGGAAGAGGTCCGCATCGCGGTGCGCATGGGGATTTACCAGCTCCGCTATCTGGACCGCGTTCCGGCGCACGCCGCGGTGGCCGAAAGCGTCGAACTGGTCAAGCGCGCCGGCAAACGCTCCGCCGCCGGACTGGTCAACGCCGTCTTGCGCAAAGTGAACCGCGATCCGGTGGAATGGCCGGACCGGGCGGCCGCGCTCGCCGTACCGGCATGGATGCTCGAACGCTGGTCGAAATTTTACGGCGCCGCGGAGGCGGAGGCCATCGCGCTCGCCGCGCTCCAGGAGCCCCAAGCGCACCTCAACGCGGTCACCGGCCGGCGGCAGGATATCGGCGCGCAGTCGATCGTGCCATATCTGCAAATCGAGCCCGGCATGACCGTCCTGGACCTGTGCGCCGCGCCCGGAAACAAAACCGCCCAGATGCTGGCCGCCGGCGCTCGCGTCATCGCCTGCGATCTGTCGGCGCGGCGGATGAAAGGCGTGCCCGGCGAACGAGTCGTCCTCGACGCAGCCGCGCCGCTGCCGTTCTCCGTCCGCTTTAATCGCATCCTGGTCGACGCGCCCTGTTCGGGCACCGGAACCCTCGCCCGCAACCCCGAAATCAAGTGGCGGCTGAAGCCCGCAGACCTGCCGGTTTTCCAGGCGCGACAGCGCCGGATCCTGGAACGCGCGCTGGAACGCCTGAAGCCCGGCGGACGGCTCGTCTATTCGACTTGCTCGCTGGAACGCGAAGAGAACGAAGAAGTTGTCGCGGAATTTCAGCCGCGCCAGACGCATACGCGCCTGCCGGGTCAAGATCCGGGGGACGGATTTTTCATCGCCGTGATCGAGTAGCGCCCGCCCGCCGCGTGTGCCGCATGATAGGCTGAAGAGCAGAGCAGATATTCTGACTCTTCATGAGGGTCATGCCCGAAATCCTTCCCTCCATTCTCTCGGCCGACTTCGCCAGGCTGGGCGGCGAACTCCAGGCGCTCGAAGCCGCCGGATGCCGCACGGTGCATCTGGATGTGATGGACGGGCATTTCGTGCCGAACCTCACCATTGGCCCTCCGGTGATCGAGTCTTTGCGGAAGGTCACCAAAATGACCTTCGACGTGCATCTGATGATCACCGATCCGGACCGCTACGCCCCGGCTTTCATCCAGGCCGGCGCCGACCACGTCCTCGTGCATCAGGAAACCTGCCCCCATCTGGACCGTACGCTGCGCATGATCCAAAGCGAGGGCGCGCGCGCCGGCGTGGTGATCAATCCGGCGACGCCGGTCGCCATGCTCGAAGATGTCCTGGACGTCGTCGATTCCGTGCTCGTGATGAGCGTGAACCCCGGATTCGGCGGGCAGAGTTTCCTCCACAACTCGCTCAACAAGATCCGCCGGCTGGCGATGCGCAAAAGGGAATGCGGCTTGCAGTTTCCCATCGAGATCGACGGCGGCATTACGATGGAAAACGTTGCCGAGGTGGTGCGCGCCGGCGCCGAATGGATCGTGGCCGGGTCGTCTATTTTTCACACTGTGAATCCGCCGGCCGCTTTCCAGCAGATGCAGCGCCTAGCCCACGATGCTGCGGCGATTCGGGTATAGTCATAGGATGCGCACTAAGGTAAAGCGAGCATGATTGGTAATCGGAAACACCTGGCGGGGATCGCCGCGGTTCTCCTCTTCCTGGCCGCCTCCTGCGGATTTAAACGCAAGAAGTACGAAGATCCCATCAGCAAGCAGACTCAGCAGCCGGATAAAATCCTTTTCGATAAAGCCATTAACGATATCGAGCACGGCCGCTACGAAATCGCCCGGCTGACGCTCAACACTTTGATTAATACCTACGATTCCAGCGAATATTTGGCGAAAGCAAAGCTCGCGGTCGCCGATAGCTGGTTCCGCGAAGGCGGCGCGCACGGGCTGGCGCAGGCCGAAGCCGAATACAAAGATTTCGAGCTGTTCTATCCGACCATGCCGGAGGCGGCTGAATCGCAGTATAAGATCTGCAATATCCACTACATCCAGATGGAGAAGCCGGATCGCGATCCCAACAACGCCCTGCGGGCCGAGCAGGAGTGCCGGCAACTGATCACGCAGTATCCCAACTCCAAATTCGTGCCGGAAGCCGAGCAGAAGCTGCGTGAAATTCAGGAAGTGCTGGCCGAGGCCGAGTACGACGCCGGCCACTACTATCACGAGAAGGGATCGAACGCCGCGGCGGCTAACCGCTTTGAGACCCTGATCGAAGAGTATCCGCTTTATAGCCGCGCCGACCTGGCCTTGTGGGAACAGGCCGACGCTTATAGCCGGATGGGGCCGCGCTTCCGCCAGAAGGAGGGCGACGCGCTGGCGAAAATCGTGCGCGATTATCCGTTGAGCCCGCTGGCCGAGCAGGCCAGACGAAAATTGCAGTCGCTCGAATTGCCGGTGCCGGAAGCCGATCCGAAAGCGGTGGCGCGGATGAAGTACGACAAGGAAAATTACCACCGCCCCAGTCTGTTTCATCGCACGACGGCGTTTATCGCCGGCCGGCCGGACGTGAGCCACGCCGCCAAGACCGGCCAGCCCACCATGGAAAATCCCAAGCCGACGATTCCGGCGAGCGTTCCGGTGCAGGCGCAGGCCGCCGGGGTCAACGAAGTCACGGTGGCTCCGGTGACCGATCCGACGGCGCTCGATAAGCTGCCGGATGCCAGAGCCAATCCGCCGGCGGCTTCGGCTCCAGCCACGGGCGGCAAGGAAACTCCGTCGGCTCCCGCCGCGGGTGGCAAGGAAACTCCGGCGGCCTCTTCCTCCAGTGCCGCTCCGGCGGCGGCCAGCCCGGCGCCGGAGGCCAAGGATTCCACGTCCGACTCCAAGAGCAAGAAGAAGAAAAAGAAGAACGACAAAAAGAGCACCACTTCGACCAGCCAGCCCGAGAAATGAGCACGATTCTGCTCGCCGACGACAGCCCCCACGCGCAGCGGCTGGGGGAACGTATTTTGCGCGAAGAAGGATTTTCGGTGGCCAGCGTCACCGACGGGGAAACCGCGCTGCTGCGCATGAGCGACGTCGACCCGGACGTGGTTCTGGTGGATGTGTTTCTGCCCGGCCGCAGTGGTTTCGAGATCTGCCGCGCGATTAAATCTTCCTACCGGCACGTCCGGGTTGTGTTGACGGCGGGAATGCTGGAAACCTTCGACGAACAGGAGGCGCGGGACGCCGGCTGCGACGCGATCTTAAGAAAACCCTTCGAGGCTTCGGCGGTGATCGGGACGCTGCGTCCGTTGATCCAGGACGCGCGGCTGGCGCGCAGGCTTTTCGCGGAAGCGGGCGTTCCACCCTCGCCGCCGCGCGCGGCGCCGGCGCCGGCATCCTCGAATTCGGCGCCCGATCCGGAGCGCGTGGAGGCCGCGGTGACCCTCGCGCTCGACGCGGCGCTGCCCGCCCTGGTGCGTGAAATCACCGAGAAGGTTTTGGTAGCATTAGGGCACTAAGCGGCCGGAGAAGCTGGAAGCCTGAAGTCAGAGCGGCCGCGCGTTCTGAATTCCGACTCCTGGATTCTTAATTTGCCATGCCCGAGAACTCTTTCGACATCGTTTCAAAGATCGAATTGCCGGAGGTCTCCAACGCCGTGCAGCAGGCGCTCAAGGAAATTCAACAGCGCTACGATCTCAAAAACTCGCGCTCCCATATCGAGCTGCGGGAGAAGGAGAACAAGCTGATCCTGTCCAGCGCCGACGAGTTCAAGTTGAAAGCCGTCATCGAAATTTTGGAGGCGAAGCTGGTCAAGCGCCATGTGCCTTTAAAAGGGCTCACCTACGGCGCGGTCACGCCAGCCGCCGGATCGAGCGTGCGCCAGGAGGTGACGCTTCAGCAAGGCATTCCCATCGAAAAGGCGCGCGAGATCGTAAAGGCGATCAAGGACAGCAAGAAAAAGGTGCAGGCCTCGATTCAGGGCGATTTCGTGCGGGTTTCCGGCAAGGACCGCGATACGCTCCAGGAAGTAATCGCGCTGATCCGCGCCACCGACTTCGGCATCGACATGCAGTTTGCCAACTACCGGACCAATTAGTGGCGCGGAAAATCGAGTCTCTTTTCATTGCCGGTCCGGCCGGCCGGCTGGAAGCGCTGCTGGAAGAGCCCGAGGAGGGCGCGCCTGGCGAGGCGGCGCTGGTCTGTCATCCTCATCCTCAGCACGGCGGGACCATGCACAACAAAGTGGTGTACCGCATCGCCCGCGGGCTGCGGCGGGCCGGCGCGGCGGTTCTGCGCTTCAACTACCGCGGGGTGAACCGCAGCGAAGGCAGCTACGATCACGGCGAAGGCGAGTTGGAAGACGCGCGCGCCTGCCTGGCGCATCTCCGCGGCCGCTATCCCGCGCTACCCTATACGCTGGCCGGGTTTTCCTTCGGCTCGCGGATCGTGCTGCGCCTGGGCTGCGCCGCGCCGGACCCGCCGCGGCGGATCATCGCCGCCGGATTCCCGACCATCTACCGCGACCGCTCTTATTTAGACGGCTGCACCGTGCCGCGGATTTTCGTGCAGAGCACGCACGATGCGTACGGTCCGGTGGCCGAAATCGAGCCGCTCATCGCGGCGCTGCCGGAACCGAAGAAGCTCCTGCTGATCGAGGCCGCCGACCATTTTTTCACGGGCGCGCTGGACCGGCTGGAAGAGGAGATTTCCCGTTTGGACGAACTCCCCGGGCGCCCCGGCCCGCCCCCGGCCGGTGTTTAGCGGGCTCGCAGCGCGACGAGGGTGACGTCGTCGGACTGCGCGCCGGGACTGAAGCGGTGGAGTTCGTCTAGCACGCCGTCCAGCAGCGCGTCCACCGAAGCGGGCGCGGCCGCCGATCCGGCTCTGATCACCGCTTCGATCAGCCGCTTTTCGCCGAACTCCTCGCGCTGGTCGATTCCGGCCTCCAGAACGCCGTCGGAGAGGATCACCACCACGTCGCCCGGCTCGAGCCGCACGCTCTTTTCCTCGCACTTCCACCCGTGGAAGGCGCCGATCGGCAGCGCGGTGGCGTCCATGCGCTCCACCTGGCCGGCGCCGCGGAACAGCAGCGCGCCGGGATGGCCGCAGTTGATGTAGCGGAACTCGCGCGTCGGATCGCGATACTCGGCGTAGAACAGGGTGGCGAAGTATTCGGCCGGAGTCGATTCATGAAACAGCTTGTTCACCGAGCTTAACAGCGCCTTGCCGTGTTTCAATCCCAGTTCAAGCTGGCTGCGGAAGGAGGCTTGCAGGTTGGCGGTGAGCAGCGCGCCGGCCACGCCCTTTCCGGAGACGTCGGCCAGCAGCACGCCCAGCCGGCCGGGGCCGAGGTCCAGAAAATCGTAGTAATCGCCGCCGATGGCGCGGGCCGGCAGGCAGCGCCCGGCATAGGCGAGCGTCTGGAGCGGCTGGGCGTGCTGCGGCAGCAGGCGCTGCTGCACGTGGCGGGCGATTTCCAGCTCCGTCCTGGCGGTCTTGCGCTGGCGCGAGCGGTCCGCCTGCTTTTCGATGGTCGCCAGCAGCCGCGCGTTGTCCCAGGGCTTTTGAATAAAGTCGGCGGCGCCGCGGCGCATGGCCTCAACCGCCAGATCGACGCTGGACCAGGCGGTCATGACGATCACCGGCAGGGCGCCGTCGCGCTGGAGCAGCCGGTCAAGCAGCGCCAGGCCCTCCTCGCCGGAGGTGGTGTCGCGCGAGTAGTTCATATCCATCAGCACCAGATCGAACGGCTCGCCTTCGACCGCGGCCAGCACCGCGCGGGGAGAATCGGCGACGGCGGCCGAATGCCCGGCGCCCTTGAGCAGCAGGCGGATGGCCTCCAGCACATCCGGCTGATCGTCGCTGACCAGGACCCGCATCCTTTCATGGTCGTCGCTGGCGCCGCCCGCGGTCAACGGCCCGGTCCGGCCGTTTCCGGAAAATCCTGCGGCGGCAAGCTACCCTGAGTACATGCGGACCTTCGCGGGATTGCTGCTGGCGGCCGCGGCCGGCTACGCCCAGCTCACCGCCGAACAGAGACAGCTCAACATCGAATCGTTCGAAAAGGTGTGGACCACCATCCGGGACAAGCATTGGGAAAGAAATCCGGGCGGGCTGGACTGGCAGGCGATCCACGCCGAATACCGGCCCAAGATCGAGCAAGCCGCTTCCACCGAACAGGCGCGCCAGGTGATGCGCGACATGCTGGCGCGGCTGCACCAAACCCACTTCGCCATTTTTCCGGGAAATGTCTATGAAGACGTCGGCGGCGCGGTGATGGGCGGCGGCACGCCGGGCCTGGAGACGCGCGTGCTGGAGGGCCAGGCGGTGGTGACGTCCATCGATCCGGGGTCTTCGGCGGAACGGGCCGGCGTGCATCCCGGCTGGGTGGTCACGCGCGCCGGGGACAAGGATCTGGCGCCGATGATCCGGAAACTCCAAGCCGTGCCGGAGCTGCACGAGCTGACGCTGGAACGCGCCGTCGAGGCCGCGCTGAGCGGGCCCGAGGGCGGCGATCTGGCGGTCACTTTTTTGGACGGCGACGGCCGGCAGCGGACGATGAATCTCAGGCTGGGCCCGCCACGCGGCGCGCCTTCGCGCTTCGGCAATCTGCCGGTGGAATACGTCTGGTTTGAATCGAAAAAGATCGGCAACATCGGCTATGTGCGGTTCAACCTGTTTCTCGATCTGGCGCGGGTGATGGGCGAGTTCGGCAAAGCCGTCACCGGCTGCCGGGGCTGCGACGGATTCATCATCGACCTTCGCGGAAATCCCGGCGGGATCGGCGGCATGGCCATGGGGATGGCCGGATTTCTGGTCGAGAAACCGGATGAGAAGCTGGGCACCATGTATATGCGCGACAATTCCTTGAAATTCGTGATCAATCCTCGCGCGGGGGCGTTTGACGGGCCGCTGGCGGTGCTGGTGGACGGCTGCTCGGCGTCGACCTCGGAGATCTTCGCCGGCGGATTGCAGGATTTGGGGCGCGCCCGCATTTTTGGCACGAAGACGGCCGCCGCCGCGCTGCCCTCGGCCATCGAAAAACTGCCCAACGGCGACGGCTTCCAGTACGCCATCGCCAACTATATTTCCGAGGGCGGAAAGGCGCTGGAGGGCAACGGCGTCACGCCGGACGTCACGGTGAAGCTGACGCGCGCGGCTCTGCTGGCCGGGCGCGATCCGGTGATCGACGCTGCGGTAGAGTGGATTAGGAAACAGAGGACACCCCAATGACCCGTCGCTTCGCGATTTTTCTGGTCTTCAGCGCCTGCCCCGGCTGGACGTTCGCCGACGATGCGCTGCCCAAGGCGGAAACCATCCTGGATCGCTTCATCGAGGTCACCGGCGGCCGGGCGGCGTATGAGAAGCGCCAGTCGGAAGTGATGACCGGCCATGTCGAGATGACCGCGCAGAACCTCAAGGGAACGCTCACGCGCTACTCCGCGCCGCCCGACAAATCGTACACGGTGATGGAGCTGGACGGGGTGGGCAAGATCGAGGAAGGCTCGGCGGGCGGCGTGGCCTGGGAGAATAACCCGATGACCGGCCCGCGGATCAAGAGCGGGGCGGAGAAGGCGCAGTCGCTGCGCGAGGCGACCTTCAACGGCCCGCTGAACTGGCAGAAGATGTACGTGAAGGCGGAGACGGCCGGCGTGGAGACGATCGACGGCGAGGAGTGCTACAAGGTGGTGCTGACGCCGGCCGAAGGCAAGCCGGAGACGACCTACTATCAGAAAAAATCCGGGTTGGTGGTGCGGACGACCACCGTGGCCTCCAGCCCCATGGGCGAGTTTCCGGTGGAGCAGGACGTTTCCGATTACAAAAATTTCGACGGCGTCCTGCTGCCGACGAAAATGGTCCAGAAGGTGGCCGGCCAGGAGATCGTGTTCACCATCGACAGCGTCAAGGTGAATGAACAGATCACCGCGGACCGCTTCAACCCGCCGGCCGAGGTCAAGGCGCTGATGGAAAAGAAGTAGGCGGCGTGCGGCTCACCCGCTAGTTGTGCCCGTGATCGGGCGGCGGGTTCGAGTAGCGGTAGAATTTTACCCGGCAGCTTCGGCAGCGGTAAGGCCATCGGCTGAACATGCGCGCCAGCAGCGCAATGAGACCTTCTCCGCGCGAGCGGCGGATGTCGGTCGAGCCGCATTTCGGGCAGGCTGGTTTGGAAGCCGCTTCTTGGCGCATAAAGCTCTCAACAGGAGAAGAATAACACGGGCGGCTGGCATTTTTCTAAAATCCGGTTTATAAAAGAGTATGTTGCAACGGGTTCTTCGGAGGGCGGGCCTGCCGCTCGCCATCGCCTTCATCGGCGCCTGCGCGTGGATGGCGCTACGGGGGCCGCAGGGCATCCAGGCGCTGGCGGAAAAACACCGCCAGATCCGCCAGCTTGAGGAACAGAACGCGGCCATGGCGGTTGAGAACGAGCGGCGGCGCGAGCACATCCGGCTGCTCAAGGAAAGTCCCAGCGAGCAGGATATGGAGATTCGCAAACAGCTCAAGCTGATCCGCCCGGGTGAGACCACCTTCATTCTGCCGGACGCGCCCAAGGAGAAGGATCCCGCCGCCGGCCAGTAGCGCGGCGCCAATTCCGCCCGCCAAAATCTTTAAAACAGCGCGAGCTGCGGGTCTTGGGGCCACAGCTCGGGCTCGCGCTGCGCTTGCGGGTGGAACCGGTAGCGGCGGCGGATGGCGGCGACCCGCTCCTGAATCGTGCTCGGATAGTTCCCCTTCAAGTACGCCGATCTTTCGAAGCGCTCCCGGTAACGGCGGGCCAGCAGCGGGAAATGGGCTTCCAGAAACGGCAGAAAAACAGCGTAGCTGCACGGTTTCAGGAATAAAACATTTGCGCCGAAATTGTTGGCTCCCGCGGAGCGGGCGGCTTTGGCGATGCCGTCCAGGCAAGGCTCGGAATCGTTGATCAGCGGCATCACCGGCGAGCAAAAAACGCCCACGCGAATCCCGGCCGCGGCGAGTTTGCGGACCGCGTTCATGCGCAGGTCCGGACGGGGCGCCATCGGCTCGATGAGGCGTACAAGGTCGCGGTCCATGCTGGTGATGGTGATGTGGACGCTCAGATAATGACGGCGCGAGATCTCCCGCAGCAGATCCAGATCGCGCGCGATGAGGTCGGATTTGCTGGTGATCCCCAGGCGATAACCGGCCGTGGCGGCAAATACTTCGAGGATGGAGCGGGTGATGAGGAAACGGCGCTCGGCCGGCTGGTAAGGATCGGTCGCGGTGCCGAGCGCAATGGTTTCGCCCATCGGCAAGCGGGTGAGCTCGCTGCGGAACTGCTCGCGATCGAAGCATTTGGCGAAAATTTTCCGCTCGAATTGCAGCGGATCGCGAAGCTCGAGGAACTCGTGGGCGTAGCGGGCATAACAGTACTTGCAGCCGAACTCGCAGCCGCGATAGGGATTGATGGTCCAGCGGAACGGCACGCGATCGCTGCCGCAGCGCGTGAGAAGGGAGCGGGAGACGAGCTCCAGATACTCGACGCGGCGCTTGCTTTCGAGCGTGCGGGCGTTGGCGGCGAGCCTGGCGATGCCGGTGAGCATGCCGCCATTTTCGCTCTTTCTTCGCCAGATGGCAAGCGGGCGATTATTGCTTCCGGCGGGCGATCTCCAGGTCCTGCCGGGCGACCTGGTTGGTGGGGTCGATGGAGAGCGCTTTCTCGAACTCGGCGATGGCCTCCGCGTACCGGCCCTGATGATACAGCAGTTCGCCGAGGCCGTTGCGCGCCTGCACATCGCGAGGATACGCCGCGACGATTTGCTGGTAGAACGCCAGCGCTTCGTCCCATCGCTGGGCCTTGATCAGCGCGCGCGCGAGGTTATAGCGGGCGTTCTGATAGTCCGGCCGCGCCTGGATGGCCAGACGGAACTGATCGATGGCCTCGCTGGTGCGGCCCAGGGCCAGCAGCGCCGAGCCGAGCATGTTGCGGCCTTCAGGATTTTTGGGATCGATCGAGACGGCGCGTTGCAGCTCGGTTTCGGCCGAGCGGGGGTCGAGGCGAGCGAGCAGAATTCCGCCCAGATGCAGATGGCCGAGGAAATCGCCGGGATATTTTTCGAGCCAGTGCCGCACCAGCGCTTCTTCCAGTTCCAGGCGCAAATCGCGCCCGCCGCGGGGCAGCACTTGCAGCCATAAATGTCCCATTTCATCCCGCAGCCGGTTTCCCGCCTTGACCAGCTTCGGCGGATGATTCGGATTGCGCGGGTTGGCGGAGGAGTTGTCGTAATGGAAGCGCATGGAAATCACCGTCCCGCGCGGCAAAAACACCGGCGCGCGATAGCGATAGACGGCTTCCCAGTTGCGGTCCCAATCGGGAATGCGGATCAGCCACTTTTTTGTTCCATCGGGCAGCGTGGCGTAGCCTTCGAGGACGTGCCCGAGGGCGTGGGCGTGCGGGTAGATGGCCAGCACGTCCACGTCGAGCGGCAAAGTGAAGTCGTCGGAATCGAGAAAATCTTTATCGCCGGCGGGGATGTTCAGCGCGCCGTCGTGTTCGAGCTGGATCAGCATCGGAAACTTGGTCTGGCGCTTCTCGGTGAAGTAAAGTCCGATCACCGGGCGGATCGCTTCGGGCTTTCCGGTAGGAAGAATGTGCGCGTTCAGGACGAGGTCGTCGCCGGGATCGAGGCGCCAGGAAAGCCCGTCGGGCTCGGAGTAAGGGATGCCGCCGGGCTTCCAATAAAGAAAATGGCCGTCGTCTGGCTCGTAAATCGAGCGCTCGATTTTCGGATCCATTCCGGGAAATACTTCGCCGGCGGCCCGCGCCGAGTGCGCGCGGTCGACGTAGAGATTGGCGTGATGCACCGCGCGCTTTTCCCCCGGGCGAATTTCGATGGCGCGGACCCAGCGCGTTTGTTTGGTATTGGCGGTGAAGATAAAGTTCCAATAGACGTCGGGACCGGAGGCGGGGATGTTGGCGGCGCGTTCCGGCTCGAGGATCAGGTCCGGCGGGCCGAGCTGCCATCCTTCGGTGAATATCGGCGGAGGAGGAGCGTGGCTGGGATCTCCTTCCGGCGCGCCGGCGGCGGCCCAATCGGCGATGGCGCGGATCTGCGCGTCGGAAAGGCGAAGCTCATCGGCGAAATCGCCATGACCGGGCTCGGGGAGCCAGGGCGGCATGAATCGCTTGGCTGTAACAGCGGCGATCTGCGCGGCGCGCTTTTTCGCGTCGGTATAGGTGAGCAGCGGAAACGGCCCAGCTTCGCCGGGGCGGTGGCAGGGCGCGCAGTAACGGTAGATGATCGGCTGGATGTCCTGATGGAACGTGGGCGCGGCCAGACCCGGCAGCGCGACGGCGGCGGCGAGTGCGCAGCGGAGAAGCATCCGATACTTTCAAGCTAGCATCGCCGCGGCGGAGGAATCCGCCGGGCCATTGACAAGCCTGGCGCCGCCACTTCCCCGGGGAGTTCCGGCGGATTACCGCGGATTTGCCTTTTTTTCGAGTCCTTGAACGATCATTTTGGCCATGCCCAAGCCTCCGTTGTTGGCCAGCACCTGGGCGAACTGCTGATCGGCCACGTCGAGCATGGTTTGGCTGGTGTTGCCATCCTCGCCCTCCTCGCCGTCAGCCGCGGCTTCGCGCGCCGACCGGAGCATCTCTCCGATCAACAGCGCCTCGAACTGTTTGGCGGCCGCTTCGGGGGTGTGCGGTTTGGGTGGAGCGGGCGGAAGCGCGGCGGAGTTGAGCCATGCCGGGCTGGTCATCAGATCACCTCGATTTCGGCGTTCAGCGCGCCGGCCGAGCGGAGATTTTCGAGAATCGCGATAATGTCGCGCGGCGTGGAGCCGATGGCGACCAGCGCCTTAACCAGGTCTTCGATGGTCGCGCCCTTATCGAGCACGACGTTCTTGGCCTTCTCCTCTTTCGCCTTCACCTCGACCTGGGGAACGGCCGCCGTGGCTCCGGGAGAAAACGGCGCCGGTTGAGAGACATCGAAGCGGGTGCGGACTTCGACGGTGAGGGCGCCATGCAGGATGGCGGCCGGGGCGATGCGGATGTCCTTGCCGGCGACGATGGTGCCGGTGCGTTCGTTAATCACGATTTTGGCGGGGCGGTCGGCGTCGATCGGGAGATCTTCCAGCTCGGCGACAAACGCCACGGGCCCGGCGGGATAAAGGCCGGGAACATCGACGGCGATCACGCCGGGCGTTTCGGCGCGCGCCACCGGAGCGGCGAAGTGCTGATTCAGCAGATCGACGATTCGGGAAGCGGTGCCGTAATCGGCCTGATGTAGCTGCAATTTGAAGTGATTGCCCGGCGCAACCGACGGCGGCGCGCGCTCGACGATGGCGCCGTTGGGGGTGCGGCCCACGGTGGGATGATTGACGGAGTCGCTGCTGCCGAGTCGTCCGGCGATGAAAGCTCCGGTGATCACAGGGCCTTGCGCGACGGCGTAGGTCTGGCCGTCGGCGGCCTTGAGCGGAGTGAGAAGAAGCAGGCCGCCTTGCAGGCTTTTCGCGTCGCCGATGGCGGCCACGGTGACGTCGATTCGCGCGCCGGGCTGGGCGAAGGCCGGCAGATTCGCGGAGACCATCACGGCGGCGGTGTCGCGGACCTGCATCAGTGTGGGGTCGACGGTGACGCCCATGCGCTTCAACAGATTGGCCAGCGACTGCGTGGAAAATAGCGTGGTCTGCGAATCGCCGGTGCGGGCCAGACCGACGACCAGGCCGTAGCCGAGGAGCTGGTTATCGCGCTCGCCTTCAAGGGAGATGAGGTCTTTTAGCCGCGCGACTTCGCCGTTCGCCGAAGCGGCGAGCAGAAGTACGATTGAGAGCCTTGCTGTGCGCATTTTAAAAAGGAAGAAGACCGAGCAACAGGCGATAGAGAAAGTGCGGGCGGCGGACGGCGTCGCCGACGACGCCTTTGCCGTTGACCTTCACCTGCAAATCCGCCACCTGAGTGGAGGTGACGACGTTATTGGTGCTCAGATCGGCGGGGCGGACCATGCCGCGGATGGTGATCGTCTGTTTTTCGGAGTTGACGGCGATCTCGCGCGTGGCCTCGATCACCAGGTTCCCGTTGGGAAGAACTTCGACCACGCGGGCCGAAATATTGGTTTGCAAGGTCATGTTGCGCGAAGTGGAGCCGGTGCCGGCCAGTTCCTGATCGCCGGAGACGTTGAGAGGATTGGCGATGCGGGCGCCGGCCTTGAGAACCCCGTAGGCGGCGTTGATATTGCTCACGGCCGAGCTCTTTCGAGAAGAGTTGGTGGCGCCGCTGGCTACGGCGGAGAGGCTTTCCGAGACGACGATGGTGACGATATCATCTACGACGCCGGCGCGCACATCACGGACGGAATCGGCCAGGCGGCCGCCGGCCACAAACAGCGAGCCGGGCGAAGCGGCGTTTTGCGCCCACACAGACGCGGTCACAACAACGATAAAAAAATATTTCATTTAAGAATCGAGGCTTGGTCCTTTCCGGCGACGCGGGCCTGGAAGAAGCGCCCGTTTTCCGGATTTTTCAACAGAATCAGTTCGCCGGTGCGGCCGGCGGTTTGGGAAACCGCCTCCAGGGAGAGATGGGCGGCGCCGCAGGAGACATCGACGCGGACCGTATCGCCTCTCTCGATCTGGCGGGCGGCGATCAGCATGTTGGCGAAGATCGGTTCTCCGGGATTGACGGCGCGGAGCACGGCGCGGCCGGCGGCATCGTTGATCGAGGAGATGGGCGCGGGGCCGAACGGAAATCGCGGGCCGGTGACCTGCTTGAGCTGCGACGCTTCGACCGGTTTGCCGGGGGCCAGCGGTGCGGCCGCCTCGATCCAGGTCTGCTCGGTGGTGATCCGCACCCGCGCCCAGACGGGCATGCTTTGGTTGTCGCCGAAGTTCACGCGCCCGCGCCAGAGGCCGGCGGGGGAAAGCCCGGCGCGGCGGAAGTCGATGTCGCCGCGCGGAACCGGGGCCCGGCTGAAGTCGAGGATTTCGATTTTCGCGCCCTCGAGCGAGAGCGCGGCGCGCAAAACCGGGAGAAGTTTTTCGGCGGTCAGGGGCTCGGCGGCGCGGGCGAAACAGATCTCGGCGACCGGCGCGGCGAGCGCGATTCCTTCGCGGCGCGCGATGCGAAGCAGTTCGGCGGAATGGAAAACGCGCTGCACGCCGGGAAGCGGGGCCGGCGCGAGGACCGCGGCCGGATCGAGGGAGGCGAAGATCGGGTTCGCGGCGGCGAGATCTTTGCCGGTGATGCGATCGCCATCGATAGTCTGGCAGGCGAAAAGGGCGGCCGCCCCGGCGGCGATGAGGCTCAAAAGGAGGAACCCGCGGGCGGATCCGGAAAGTGGCTGCGGCCGTCTCATTGGGTGATGTTGTTGACCTGTTGATACATCTCGTCGGCGGCCTTCACCACTTTGGACGCCGATTCGTAGGCGCGCTGGCTGGTGATCATGTTGATGAACTCTTCGACTACGCTGACGTTTGACGATTCGAGATAACCTTGCTGCAAGGTGCCCAGCCCATCGGCACCGCCGGGCGCCCCCACGATGGCATCGCCGCTGGCGTCGGTCGGTTCGAACAGGCCATTGCCCACGCTGTTCAAGCCGCCGGGATTGGCGAAGTTGGCGAGCTGGATCTGCCCGGCGATTTGCGATGCCGTTTGCCCGGGCTGCGTGTAGCTGACGGTTCCGTCGGCGGCGATGGTGATCGATTGCGCCTGCGCGGGAATGGTGATCTGCGGCGAAAGCAGATTGCCGTTGGCGTCGACAATATTGCCGTTTTTATCGAGCTGGAAGTCGCCGGCGCGGGTGTAGGCGATCTGGCCGCTGGGCAACTGGATCTGAAAAAATCCCTTGCCCTGGATCACCAGGTCGAGCGGGTTGTCGGTTTGGGTGAAGCTGCCCTGGGTAAACACGATCGAGTTGGCCGAAGGGCGCGTGCCTAGGCCAAGCTGCAAGCCGCTGGGAACGATGGTCTGCGATCCTGCGGAGTTGCCGGGCTGGAGATAGCTTTGATAGAGCAGGTCCTGGAACTGGGTGCGGCGCGCCTTGAATCCGGTGGTGCTGGCGTTGGCGAGATTGTTGGCGATGTTGTCGATCGCCATTTGCTGCGCGGTCATTCCGCTGCCGGCGCTGTAGAGAGCTTTGATCATTTTGTTCCTTTCAACTGACTTTGGCCACCTCGTCGATGGCGCGTTTGGTCATGTCGGTGTCAAGCGTGATGGCCCGCTGCAACATTTCGAACTGGCGCAGGATGCCGACCAGCTTCACCGCCGATTCCGATACAGGCACGTTCGATTGCTCGAGCTGCCCTTGTAAAATTTCAGTTCCAGCGGCGGCCGGAATTGCGGACGATTTGTCCGTCAGCGAAAAATTGGTGCTGCCCATTTTCGCGAGAGCTTGCGAATCAGGCGCATCGATTTCGATTTGGCCCAGCTCCTGCCCGCCCTGGCTGACGACGCCGGCTTTGGAAATTTCAATGGGCTGCGCCGGATCGACCGTGATCGGATTGCCGTTATTCCGCACATCGCGCAGCGTAAAGCCGCCGGCGTTGGCAAGCTGATTATTTTTGGAAATTTGAAAATTGCCGGCGCGCGTGTAGACGACGCCGTTGGGAGAGTTCAGCGCAAACATGCCCTCGCCGTTCAGGGCAAGGTCAAGGGGATTGCCCGTCTGTATCAGCGTGCCCTGCGAATAGTCCGTCCACTGGCGCTCGATGACCGGGAGTTGAGATTCGTATAAACCGTAAATTCCCGATCCGATTTGAAGCCGGCCGTTGAGGAGTTGGCGATGTTGTTCGCCAGCATATCGAGCGACTCCATTCGCGCCTTCATTCCGCTGGCGGCTGTAATAAGAAGTGGATCCATCGGGGCAATCCCGCGGGCGGTAATGCAATTGAGGCTCCGTTCGCTAAAAGCGAAGAAAGAAAGGCCGATGAGAATTTCAGAGACGGGTGCGATCCAAAACGGGATCGGTTTTGACGTGCCATTTTGAATCGCGTGTCGTGTTGGAATCGCGGCTTTTGTCTAAGTGGCTGAAAAAGTGGCGGCGGCGATTGGGCTCTGAACTGCACTTTGTGGCGGCGTGAACGCGCTCGCGATGGCCGCCAACAATTCCTGGAATGCCTTGCTGGCGCTGGGTGCGGCTCCGAAGACGGCGGAGACAAGCGCGAGCTTCACCAATCTTCTTACGGATGCGGCGCTGCCCGAGCCCGGCTTGGAAACCGCACCGGCGTTGAGGCCGGCGCCGGCCGATTCGCGGAAAATCGCCGAGGCGCTGATCCGTTCGATGGTCTCGGCGGGCGCGGGCGCGCGGCGGCAGCCGGCAACATTTTTACCGGAAGCCGCGAGCTTCGCGATTTCGATTCCGATCATGGAGAATGCGGCGGCTCCGGATCATCCGGCGTTGCCGGCCGCGCCGGAGGGCGGGGCCGCGGAAAACGGCCAGCATCGAGAACCGGCGAATGTGACTCCGGGCGGGGAGACCAAGCGTCCGGAAGCGACTGGATCGACCCAAATCCTGCCGAGCGAAGTGAAGAAACCCGTCGCGCAAGAAAACGTACCCGCCCGGACGCGTTTGTTTGCGAATCGCGAGATGGGCTCAAGCAGCACCGGCCATGAGGCGGCGCTGCCGATTCCGCTGACCAAAGAAGCCGCTTCTGGCCAGGATCGCGGTCTTCAGAAAACGGAGCCGCCGCCTCCGGTTCATTGCGTCTTCGCGACGGGAGCGGTCGAGAAGAGCAGCACCGGCGCTGAAGCGGCGCTTTCCACCCGGCCAGCGGAAGACGAGCCCGCAGCGGCTCCGCCCGCGCGGCCGGCATTGCTCCAATTCGCTACGGCGGGTGTGTCCGCAAATCGGGCGAGGGCGAACAGCAGCACCGGCGATGAGGCGGAGCTTCCCGTCTCGCAGGCGAAAGAAGAATCCGCGGCGGCTCCGCCTGCGCGAGCCCGCGGATCTAAGGAAACGGAGCCCGCGCCCGCCGTCTTTGCGAACCGGCCAATCGAGAACCGCAGCACCGGCCAGGAGGGGGCTTCTGCCCCGCTGAGGGAAGAATCAGCGCGCGTTGCGCCAGCGCGGGATCGGAGTGAGGGAGAAACGGAGCAAGCGCCGCCGCTTTCGATTCATGTCGCGAGGGCTGAAAAGCCAGCGAATTTTGCGATGGCGGCGGCCATCGCCGGCCCTGAAGCTCCGTCAATCCAAAGGCGGGCGACGCTTTCTACTCCGCGGGCGAAAGAGGCAACACCGCCCGTTGCACCGGATCGCCGCCTGGAAGAAACGGCAGCCGGCCAGGTGGCCGCCGAGCAGATCGCCGGGCGGCGCGCCGGCGCGATCCCTTCGCACAGAGCGAAGGCCAGCGCTGGCCAGGAGGCTTCGCCGAATCGGAGACAGGCGGCGAATCGCGAGATTCCCGCCCAAACGCGCCACGATGCCCAAGGTGCCCCCCGGCAAACGATAGATATTCACGCGATTCCCGCAACGGCGGTGAACACGCAACAGACGGGCGGTTCTGGTTCCGATAGCCCAAACAGCGCGGCCAATCACATTGCGCCGGAATCGCCGGCCGGTGAAGGATCGACACAGGATGCGCGTACCGTCTCTGATGGAACCGATTCGCCCGCGCCGCCGCCGGACGCGCGGGTGGAGGCGACGCCCGCGCCCGCGCCAGGCGCGATCGCGCCTCTGTCCACCGGCGCGCCGATTGCGTTCACCGCCCGATTAACCTTATCCCCACCCGATGTTTCTCCTGCACTACCTCCCGTATCACCTCCCGCTCCGAAACCGGCGGCGGAGCAATCCGCCGTCGTCTCTTCAAAGGATGGCCCGCCGGCCGAAAAAATGGAGCCGGTGAAAAAAATCGAGACGAGCGCCGGAAAGCCGCGCGAGGAAAAAGCCGACGAAGATGCGCCGCTGGCGGCGGGGCGGGAGGCTGCGGAAATCGTCCGAAACGCGCCGGAGCCGGCGACCGCGATCGAACGCCTGGTTTCGGCTAACACGGCCGCGGAAAGAAAAGATGGCGCCGAACCCGCGCCAGCGCCGCGGATGACGGAAGTTCCGACGATGCCGCCGGCGCCCGCGCCGCCGGCTTCCGCGCAGCAGATCGCTGTGCGGATCTCGCCCAACAACGGCGCCGCGGTCGATCTGCACGTGGCCCAGCGCGGCGGAGAAATACATGTTTCGGTCCGGACGCCGGACGCGGCGCTGCAAAGCTCGCTGCGGCAGGATTTGGGGACGCTTGCGAACTCGCTTGAACGTGCAGGTTATCGAGCCGAAACCTTCACCCCGCGCGGCGTTGCGGCCGCGGCGCCGCGGCAAGAGGCGATGCCGTTGCCCCATTCGCGCGGAAGCGGCCCGGATACGCCGCCGGGCGGGCGCGGCGGATCGGGCGCTTCGTCGAATCCGCGGCAGCGGCAGCAGGGACGCGGGCGGGGTCCGAAAAATTGGCTGGAAGAACTGGAGAATTCAAAATGAGCACTTCACCGATCGGTTTCAGCGGCAACGCCGGCGCGGCGGGCAGCAGCTCCGCGAGCACGAACGCCAGCGGAGTAAGCACGCTGGCCAACGAAAATGTTTTTTTGCAACTGCTGGTGGCGCAGTTGAAGTATCAGGATCCGACGCAGCCCGCCGACGGAACGCAGTTCGTCACGCAGCTCGCCGAGTTCACCAACGTTTCGAACACGACGGAGATGACCAGCGATCTGGATTCGATGAACAAGAATCTTTCGACCCTGACGGCGGATCTGACCGCGCCGCCGGCCACCACCGGCGCCAATTCCAATTCCTAGAACGGAGCGAATTATGTCTACATCTTTTTCCACCGCACTTTCCGGACTGAACGCCTATAGCACGGCGATTTCTGTCGTGGGCAACAATCTGGCGAACCTGGACACCACGGGATTCAAGACGGTCAACGTTGAGTTTCAGGACCTGGTGACGCAGTCGATCGGCGCGGATTTGGGCGCGACGCAGGTCGGCTTCGGCGTGGGCACGCCGATCACGCTGACCAATTACGGGCAGGGCGCGCTCGAATCGACCGGCGGAGCCTTGGACGCGGCGATCCAGGGCGACGGATTTTTTATCGTCCGCGCCAAGGGCACCGGCAACACCGAATATACGCGCGGCGGGAGTTTTTCGGTGAACACCCAGGGATTCCTGACGACGGCCTCGGGCGATCTGGTGCAGGGCTGGAGCATGAATAACGGAGTGGTGGATACGAATCAGGCGCCGGGAAATATCAGCGTGCCGGTGGGCCAGCTTGCGCCGCCGGTGGCGACGACGTCGATGTCGGCGAGTTTGAACCTGAACGCCGCGGCGGCGGCGGGAACCTCGTTTTCGACCTCCATCCAAGTGTACGATTCGCTGGGTACGGCCCACACGGTGACCATTACGTTCACGCAATCGGGCACGCCAAATCAGTGGAATTATTCGGTGAGCGTTCCCAATTCGGATCTGGCGAATCCGCCCTATACTCCGGTCACCGGAACACTGACGTTTGACGGCAACGGCAACCTGATCAGCCCGGCGGCGACGGATGCGCCGATTCAGGTGCCGATCACCGGACTGGCCGATGGGGCTTCGGATATGAACATTACCTGGAGCCTGTACAACGGAACGACGCCGGACATTACGCAGTACGCGCAGTCTTCGGCGGCTTCGGCGCAGTCCCAGAACGGCCAGGCGGCGGCGAATCTGGTGAGCGTCGGATTGGCCAACGGCGGACAGGTGCTGGCGCAGTATTCCGACGGCCAGCAGGTGGTGGTGGGGCAGATGGCGATGGCCCAGATCGAGAATCCGGATTCGCTGGTGGCGGCCGGGAACAGCAACTATCAGGCCAGCGCGCTTACGGCCTTGCCGGCCATCGGGCTGCCGGGGACGGGCGGGCGCGGCACGGTGGTGGGCGGATCGGTGGAGGCCTCCAACGTCAACATCGCGACGGAGTTCACCGACCTGATCGTCTATCAGCAGGGCTATGAAGCCAACGCCCACGTGGTGACCACCGAAAATCAGTTGAGTCAAACCACCATCAACCTAACCCAGGGGGCCTAGCGCGGCGTGACAGTTCTCGAAGAACTGGGACCGCTCGCCGACATCCCCATGGAGGTGGATGTCGAGCTGGGCCGGACCACGATGAAGGCGCGGGAAATCCTTTCGCTGGTCGAGGGCAGCATCATTCGCCTGACGCGCTCGGCCGGAGAAAACATGGACATCGTGATCGGCGGGGCGCGGCTGGGCTCCGGAGAGATTGTGATCATGGAAGACACCGTTGGAGTCCGCATCACGGACTTTCAGGAGGACAACTAGTGCCGCGGCCGCACGGACCGGGTTCCGCTTCGGCGGAGGAGGTGAACGTGCAAAACAGGAGCGTCCGACATGGAAACGGCTCGTGAGGTTCTTCCGGTGCTGGTGGTGTTCGCGCTGCTGGGCGCGGCGCTATGGACGCTGCGGCGCGGAGGGCTGGTGAAGTTTCGCGCGATGCGCGTGGTGGGACTCCGGCGGCTGGAGCCGATCGAGCGGCTGGCGCTGACGCCGCACCATGCGCTGCACCTGGTGCGGATCGGCGGCCGGGAAGTGGTGGTGGCGACCCATCCGCAGGGCTGCGCGCTGCTGATCGAGAACAACAACGGAGAAGCGCGGTGAAAAAGATATTCACGATAGCGGCACTGGCCGCGGGGCTGGCACGGGCGGCGGCGCCGGACTCGCTGCTCGGCGTGACGCTGGTGCAGGACAAGACGGGACACGCCTTGAGCGTGCCCATGCAGATCCTGCTGCTGCTGACGGCGATGACGCTGCTGCCGGCCATTCTGATGGCGCTGACGCCATTTCTGCGGATCACCATCGTGCTGCATTTCCTGCGGCAGGCGCTGGGGACGCAAACCGCGCCGTCCAATCAGGTGCTGGTGGCGCTGGCGCTGTTTCTGTCGCTGATCCTGGTGCAGCCGGTGGCGGTGCAGGTATATCACCAGGGGTGGGAGCCGCTGGAGAACGGACAGATCAGCGCGGCGCAGGCCTGGGAGCAGGCCTCGGTGCCGGTGAAAACCTTTCTGCTGAAGTTCGCGCGGGAGAAAGACATCCAGCTTTTTATCGAGCTGGGACATTCGCCCGCGCCGGCCAGGCCGTCCGATGTTCCCCTCAGCGCGCTCGCGCCGGCGTACGTGTTGAGCGAATTGAAGGCGGCGTTTCAGATCGGAGCGGTGCTGTTTTTGCCCTTCCTGATCATTGATCTGGTGGTTGCCTCGGTCACGCTCTCGGCCGGGATGATCCAGTTGCCGCCGGCGATGATCTCGGCGCCGTTCAAAATTCTGCTGTTCGTGCTGGTGGACGGATGGAACCTGGTGGTGGGCTCGCTGGTGAGGAGTTTTCATTAGATGACGATCGCCGGTGTTGTCGATTTGATGCGCGGGGCGCTGCTGACCACGTTCTGGCTGAGCCTGCCGATTCTGGCGGCCGGATTCGTGATCGGGCTGGTGATGAGCCTGGTGCAGATTCTGACCTCGATCCAGGATTCAAGCTTCAGCGCGGTGCCGCGGCTGGCGGTGTTTCTGGCGGCCTTCGTTCTGTCGATGCCGTGGATGCTGGGCAAGCTGATCGCCTATACGGCGGCGCTGTTCGGCGATCTGGGTAGATTCGCGCGCTGAGATGACGCTCGGGCTGCCGCTGGCGTCGATGCTGGCGTTCCTTTTGGTGCTGGCCCGGGTGGCTGGCGTGATGGCGTTCCTGCCCGTTCCGGGTTTTCGCGCGGCGCCCCTGCCCGTCCGCGCCGCGCTGGCGACGGCGGTCACATTTTGCCTGCTTCCGGTCTGGCCGCAACTAGCCGATGTGCTGCCGAGCTTCGGCGTGCTTGCGGCCTCCGCCTTTTGCGAAGCCGGGCTGGGTCTGGCCCTCGGACTGGCGGTGGCGTTTTTCCTGGAAGGATTTCAACTGGCGGCGCAGGTGCTCGGGGTGCAGGCAGGATACGGATTCGCCTCGACCATCGATCCGTCGAGCCAGGCGGATTCGGGCGTGCTTCAGGTCCTGATGGGGCTGATTTCCGGCCTGTGGCTTTTCGCGGCGGGGATTCACCGCGAGATCCTGCGCGTTCTGGGGGCGAGCTTCGAAAAATTCCCGGTGGGCTCCTGGGCTCCGGGGATTGCCAGCCTGGACGGAATGGTGCGGCTGGGCGGCGGGATGTTCACGCTCGGGCTGCGGCTGGCGATGCCGGTGATGGCGATGCTGTTTCTGCTGGAGCTCGCGCTGGCGCTGCTCGGGCGGATGCAGCAGCAGTTGAATCTGTTGTCCCTCTCTTTTCCCGTAAAGATGCTGGCGGCGCTGGCGATGCTGGCGGCGCTGGCGCCGGCGATGGGAGCGCTGCTGGAGGCCGCCGCGGGCCGGATGATGACGGCGATCGGGGGGCTGTTGGGTGGCTGAGCAGCGCACCGAGCAGCCGACCAAGCGGCGCATCGACCGGGCGCGCCGGGAAGGCAATTTTCCGGTCAGCCGCGAGTTCATCTCCGCGGTTCACTTCGCGGGATTCGTCACATTGGCGGTTTGCTTCGGCGGAGTTTTCCTGATGCGCCTGGCGGGGCTGATGCGCGTTCTTCTGGCGCGGGCCTTCGATATCGAGCTCACCGCGGCGGGGGTGGCCGCGCTGTTCCGCGGCGTGGTGCTGCCGCCGCTGGAGCCGGCGCTGGCGGCCGCGGCAGGATTGGCGGCGCTGGCGACCCTGACCCAGCTCGCCACCACGGGCATGGGGGTGTCGCTTTCCAACCTTGCGCCGCGCTTCAACCGCCTCAACTTCCTCAAGAACGTGACCGCTGTGCCGGCGCGGAATTTTCCGCTGTTTTTGCAGGCGCTGGCGCTGCTGCCGCTGGCCGGGTTGCTGGTCTATTACGAGGCTACGGAAAATCTGGGCGCGTTTCTCGACCTTTCCTGGATGGGACCGCGAGTGGCCGCGGCGCGCATGGGCGGCGTGGTCGAAACGCTGCTGTGGCGCGCTTCGGGATTGTTCCTCATCGCCGGATTTATCGATTTGATCTGGCAGCGGCGGCGCTACCGGAATCAGCTCCGCATGACCAAGCAGGAGCTTCGCGACGAAGCCAAGGAAACCGACGGGAATCCGCACACCAAGATGCGCGTGCGGCGCCTCCAGCGCGACCTGTTCCGCCGCCAGATGATGAAGGAGATTCCCAAGGCGACCGCGGTGGTGGTGAACCCCACGCACTACGCCGTGGCCCTCCGCTATGTGGCGGACTCGCCCGGCGCGCCGAAGGTGATCGCCAAGGGCAAGAACTATCTGGCTCTGCGCATCCGCCAGCGCGCCGTCGAGCATCAGATCCCGATCATCGAAAATCCGCCGCTGGCGCAGGCTCTGTATAAATCCGTCGAAGTGGGCCAGGAGATCCCCAGCCATCTCTACCGCGCCGTAGCGGAGATCCTGGCCTACATTTACCGGCTGATGGGCGGCCGCCTGCCGGGACAGTAAGCGCTTGTTTTCAAACGTTCCACGCCCTGCAACGGCGGCCCTGCAAGGCGCGTCGAATGAAGCAGGAGGACGGAGAGGATGAAAACGCTACAGAGGAAGTTTTTCCTGTGGGCGGCGCTGGCGGCAGCCGCCTCGCCGGTGTTTGCCGGTTCGCCGAAAACGCCGCCGAGCCTGGCGGATAAGGTCATGCATGAACTGAACATGCTGCCCTACTACACGGTCTTCGACGACGTTTCCTTCCGTGTGGACGGCAGCACCGTTACCCTTTTCGGAGATGTGACCCAGCCATGGCTCAAGACCGACGCCGAAAACGCCGTCAAGCAGGTGGAAGGCGTGACGCGGGTAATCAATGAGATCAACGTTCTGCCGCTGTCGCCGATGGACCACCAGATCCGGCTGGCCGAGTACCGCGCCATTTACGGCTATCCCGCGCTGCAGCACTACGGCGTGGGAAGCTACCGGGCGATCCGCATTATCGTCAACAACGGCCACGTGAAGCTGGTGGGAACGGTCTCCAGCGAGATGGATAAACAGCTCGCCTACACCCGGGCCAACAGCGTGCCGAACGTGTTCTCGGTGGAGAACGACTTACAGGTGCAGAAGTAAGAATCGGATCGCCTGGACGCAGTCACACCCTTCTCGCGGTTACCAGGAGATCCGGCGGCGGCCCGCGCCTTGGCCGGCACGGGCCGCTGTTTTTTGCCGGAACTGTTATTCTGGGTTCGGAAGGAGTTTGCCGATGGGTTGCGGGTGTGGCGGCGGGGGCATGACCCCGCCCAAAGTGGAGGAGACCAAGGCGGGCCGCAAGGTTTTCTGCGTGAAGTTCCAGCGCGAGATGCCGGGCCTGGACGAAGTGCCATTCGATAATCACCCGCTTGGCCAGCGGATCTACGAAAACGTCTCCAAGGAAGCCTGGAAGCTGTGGCTGGAACAGATGAAGATGATCATGAACGAGTATCGTCTGAATCTGGGCACGCGGGAGGCGCAGGAGTTTCTGCTGAAGCAGATGGAGGATTACTTCTTCGGCGAAGGAGCGGCGTTCCCGCCGGGTTATGTGCCGCCGCGGGCCAAAAACTGAGATCGGCCGCCGGCGCGGCCAGGCCTCAGAAGCCTGAACCCGGAAGGCCGCCACCGTCGCCCCGAGGGTTCCCGGCGGATACATCAGAACTTCCGTGATCAGCTACCCCGATTCCGTGCGCTTCCTTTACGCGCTCGGCAATGAAATCAAAACGGCGAAGCTCGGCCTGGATCGGATTCGCGCGGTCCTGGACGCGCTGGGGAACCCGCAGCGGGCTTTCCGCGTGGTGCATGTCGCCGGGACGAACGGCAAAGGGTCGACCTGCGCGATGATCGAAGCGGGCCTCCGCGCGGCCGGAGTGCGGACCGGGCTTTTCACCTCCCCGCATCTGAGCGAGCCGACCGAGCGCATCCAGATCAACGGCGCGCCGGTCTCGCCCGCGCAGTTCCAACAAGCCTTCAACGTAGTGCACGAAACGGCCTGCCGGCTGGATCTGGACTGCCATCCGACCTATTTCGAGACGGTCACCGCAATGGGCTTCTGGCTGTTCCGGGCACTGGGGGTGGAGACAGCGGTGGTGGAAGTGGGATTGGGCGGCAGGCTGGACGCCACCAATGTGGTCGATCCGGCGCTGGCCGTGATCACGCCGATCGATTTCGATCATGAGGCCTACTTAGGCCACACGCTGGAGGCGATCGCGGGGGAAAAAGCGGGAATCTTGAAGCGCGGCGCGCCGGCGGTTTTCGCGCGCCAGCGGCCGGAAGCGGCGGCGGTGCTGGAGCGGCGCGCGGGCGAGCTGGGAATTGCGGTGAAGCATGCCGAAGATTTCGCGGTGCGCGATCTTCAGATCGACGCGCGCGGGTCCAGTTTTTCCGGGATTCGCGTTCCGCTGGCGGGCGAGCATCAGGTGGAAAATGCGGTCGCCGCGGCGCTGGCGCTGGAGTCACTGGGAGCGCCGGCGGCGGGCATCGCGGAAACGCGCTGGCCCGGCCGGCTGGAGCACGTCTCGCCGAATCCCGACATCATTCTGGACGGCGCGCATAATCCCGCCGGCGCGCGCGCCTTGGCGCGGTACCTGGAGCGCTTTTACCGTGACCGCAAGCTGTGGCTGATCTTTGGGGCCATGCGCGACAAGGCCGTGGAGGAAATCGCCGGAATTCTATTTCCGCTGGCCGCCGAGCTGATTTTCACCGCGCCGCAGTCCTCGCGCGCGCTGCGCCCGGAGGCGCTTTGCGAGATCGCCGGACGCGGGCATGCCGCGGACTCCATCGAAGAAGCGCTGCGGCTGGCCGCCGCCGGGCCCGGCGATGCGGTGGTGATCACCGGGTCGTTGTTTTTGATCGGCGAAGCGCGGACCCGCCTGGCCGGCCGCAGGCGGACCGCCGTCTGCTAGCGCCCCACCGCCCGTACGGAGGAGGGAAGCGCGGAGGCCGGCGCTTTCACCGGCAGCGGCATGCGGCGCAGAAGGACGGCCAGCGCCGAGGAGATCAGCGCCAGCACCGCGCAGACGTAAAAGCCGTAGTCCCACGATCCGGTTTTTTCGAACAGCTTGGCCGCCAGGCCGCCCCCCATAATCGAGGCCACCCCCTTGGCGGCATAAATGAAGGCGTAATTCGAGCTGGCGTTTTTGGCGCCAAAAAAGTCCGCCGAAGCGGAAGGCATCAGCGAATAAACTTCGCCCCAGGTAAAGAACACCAGCGCGATGGTGACGATGAACAGCGCCGGCGAGGCGTGGCCGATGGTGGCGACGCCGAGCAGAATACCGGCGTGCAGCAAAAAGGCGATGATCATGGCGCGCTCCCGGCCGATGGAGTCCGACACCCAGCCCCAGAACAGGCGCCCGCCGCCGTTGGCCAGCGGATTCAGCGTCGCCACCAGGGTCAGCACCGCGGTGAATTTGAGCGTCCGCGCCATCGGACCCACCTGCGCGGTGACCATCAGCCCGCCGATTCCCATCATCAGCGCCATGGCGAACAGCATCCAGAAATGCGGCGTCCTCAGCATCTCCAGGGAGTTGAAGTTTTCAGTGTGGGCGCGCACCGTGGACCGGGAGGGGGGAAGCGCGGCCGCGCGCGGCGGATTTTGCAGAAATTGCGCCGCGAAGATGATGATCAATCCCTGGACAATGCCGGTGTCGAAAAACGCGGCGCGATAATCCTGTTTGTGCAGAAGATGGGCGATGACCGGGACAAACAGCGCCGCGCCGGAGCCGAAACAGGCGGCGATCAGCCCGGCGGCCAAGCCGCGCCGGTCCGGGAACCATTTCAATCCGATGCCGGTGCAGCCGCAGTACACCAGCGCGGCGCCGAAACCGGCGATGGAATAAAAAACATAAAGCTGTTCGAGCGTGGTGGCTCGTCCCAGCCAAGCCCAGCCGGCGCCGCACAAAAGACCCGCGAAGGAAAGAAACAGGCGCGGGCCGATGCGGTCGATCAGCCAGCCCGAGCAGGGCATCATCCAGGTTTCGAACGCGATAAACAGCGTGAATCCCCACTGGATATCGGACAACTTCCAGTGGGTTGCCGCGCGCAGCGGTTCGACGAACAGGGTCCAACCATATTGCAGATTCGCGATCATGATCATGGCCATGACCGCGAAGGCGAGCCTCCACCAGCGATTCACTTTTTAGCCTGCTTTCTTGAGATTTGATCCAGCAAACGGGTGGCCGCGTACACGGTTCTGGTATGCGGCATGGGAACCTCCAGCCGTTGGCCCAGCTCCACCACCGCGCCGGCGATGGCTTCCAGTTCCATCGGGCGGCCGGCTTCCAGGTCCTGAAGCATGGAGGTTTTATGCGCGCCGACTTTTTCCGCGCCGGCGATGCGCTGCTCAATAGAAACCGGCAGATCCAGGCCGAGTTTCGCGGCGAGGGCTTCCACTTCGCCCATGATGGCCCGGATCAGGGGATTCACTTCCGGATCGTGGATCATTTCGGCCAGCGTCGCCCGCGTCAGCGCGCTGAGCGGATTAAAGGCGACGTTGCCCATGATCTTGACCCAGATTTCGTGGCGGATGTGCGCGGTGACCGGCGCGCGCAGGCCGGCTTGGATCAGGGCTTCGGCGACGCGGCGGGCGCGGTCGGAGCGGGAGCCGTCCGGCTCCCCCAGCGAGATGCGGTTGCCTTCGTTGTGGCGGATCACGCCGGGTTCCACCAGGTCGGTGGAAAAATACACGATGGAGGCCAGCACGTTTTCGCGCGGGATGGACGCGGCGATGATCCCGCCGGGGTCCACCCGCTCCAGATGCATCTGGGGAAAATACCACCAGGGGACGCCGTTCTGGGCGGCGACTACGATGGTATCCGGGCGGATCAGCGGTTTTAGCCGCGGCGCCAGTGCGGTCAAGCCGTGGGCCTTCACGCCGAGCAGAATCACGTCCGGCTGGCCGGCGTGGTCCAGATCGCCGATGACGCGCGGATGAACCAGGAAATCGCCGCCGCCGCTGAGAACGCGAAGGCCGCGCTGGCGCATCGCATCGAGATGCGCTCCGCGGGCGAACAGCGTGACGTCGGCGCCGGCGAGGGCCATTCGCGCGCCGATGTATCCGCCGATCGCGCCGGCGCCAGCGATCAAAAATCGCATGCTTGCGACCTCGCCGCCTCAGGGATGCGGCTTGCGCTCATCCTTCCGCTCCCGCGAGGGCTTTGGCGACGGCGCCGCGCTGGATTTTTCCCGTCGCGGTGCGGGGAATCGTTTCGACGATATAAAGTTTTTTCGGCCGTTTGAAATCGGCGAGGCGCTCCTTGCAGTACGCCAGGATCGCGGCCTCCGGCTGCGGCTCCCGCAGCACCACCGCGGCGGCCACTTCTTCGCCCCAGGTCGGATGCGGAACGCCGAAGGCGACCGCTTCGGCGACGGCGGGATGGGCCAGCAGCACTTCGTAGATTTCCCGCGGCGCGATCTTCTCGCCGCCGCGATTGATCAGTTCCTTGATGCGGCCGGTAAGCGTAAGATAGCCCTGGCCATCGAGGAATCCCTGGTCGCCGGTGCGGAACCAGCCGTTGGTGAAGGATTTGGCGTTGGCTTCGGGATTGTTCTCGTAGCCATCGACGACGTTCGGCCCCTGGATGACCACTTCGCCGCGCTCGCCTGCGGCCAGGTGGTTGCCCTGCGCATCCATGATGCTGACCTTGACGCCGGTTCCCGGCCCCACCGATCCGGGTTTGCGCGCCGCCGGCGGAGGCGGATTGGAGCACATCTGATGCGAGGCTTCCGTCATTCCATACGCTTCGAGCACCGGCGCGCCGAAGGTCGCCTCCATTTTCGCCATCATCTCCGGCGGCAGCGCCGCGCTACAGGAGCGGATGAAGCGCAATCCTTCGCATCCGGCCGGACGCTCCTGGCCGGCGCGCGAAAGCAGCAGCGAGTGAATCGTCGGCACAGCCGAATACCACGTCACCCGGCAGTCGCGGACGATCCGCCAGAACGAAAGCGGATTGAATTTCGACGGCACAACCACCGTTCCACCGGAGGCAAGTGTCGAAATGGTGGACGCCACCAGCCCGTGGACGTGAAACAGGGGCATCGCGCACAGCGCGACGTCGTCCGGCGCAAGCGAGTAGTGATGCACGATGTTCCGCGCCGAGGCGGCCAGATTGCGATGGCGGATGGGCACCCGCTTGGGCCGTCCCGTGCTGCCGCTGGTGTGCAGGATCAGCGCCACGCCGTCGTCGGAAGGAGCGGGCGATTTTCGGCCGTTGCCCGCACCGTCGATTCGCACCCAACCGGTCTCGTCCATTTCGAGCGAGTAGACCGGAATCTTTCCCTCCGCCGCTTTGCGAGCCTCCGGCGCGCCGCCGGGCGGGCACAGCAGAATTTTGGCGGAGGTGTCTTCCAGATAAAACCTGAACTCGTCTTCGCGGTAGCCGGGATTGAGCGGCGCCGCTGTTCCGGCGATGGAGGCGGCGAGAAAACTGACGATCGCGGGCAGGCCGTTGGGCAAAACGGTGGCCACCCGGTCGCCGGGTCCGATGCCCAGCGAGGCCAGCGAATCGGCCAGGGAAAACACCTGGTCGCGGAGCTTGCCATAAGTGATCTGGAGGCCGGAATCGGGCAGGATGACCGCCGTTCGATCGCCCGGGGAGGCACTGATGAGGTCGGCTAGGTTTGCCATGTTCAAACCTATTATTATGCGCCCGGAAGTGGACAGGCCGCATGAAGGCCGCTGCGCGGAAAAGCTATTGGCCGAGCAGATTCCGCATCTGTCCCATGATCAGGATCACGGCCGGGCCGAGCGTCACCAATACAATCGAAGGAAAGATCAAAAAGAACACCGGGAACACCAGCTTGACGCCCACCTTGCGCCCGCGTTCCTGCGCGATCTGGCGGAAGCGGATGCGCAAATAGCGCGCATGGGTTTTCAGCGCGGGACCCAGGCTGGTGCCGAAGCGGTCCGTATCGATCAGCAGATTGGCGAATTTGCGCAGCTCCAGATCGCGGCTGCGCTCGACGAAGTTGCGCAAGGCGTCGGCGCGGGTGGTGTTGGCTTTTAGTTCAAGCTGAAGCTGCGTGAACTCCGCCGCCAGATCCGGGAAGGAGACGCGCAGCCCGCGGCTGGTATCGAGAATCGCGGCGTCCAGTCCCTGTCCGGCCTCGACGGCGAGCACCATTAGGTCCAGCGCGGCCGGCAGCCCGCGGCGCAGCCGTTCCACGCGGCGCTTGGCCATCCGCTCCAGAACCCGGTCCGGCAGCAGATAGCCGAAGCCCGCGCCGCAGGCGAACGGCAGAAGCGCGCCGGCGAGGCTGTTCTGAAACTGGAGCGCGAGCCATACGCCGGCCACGCCGATCATCAGGGCGGTGGCGCACTTGATGCCGATGAAGACCGAAACCGCCGACGTCCAGCGATAGCCGGCGGCGACCAGATCCCGGCGGATCTTGCCGGCCGCGGCGGCGTTGCCCGGCATGGCTTCCCCGATCAGGCGGAAGATGCCAGCCATGGCGGCTTGCGGCCCCGCCATTTCGGGCCGCTCCAGGGCGATCGGCGCGGGAATTTCCGGACCTTCCAGGCTCGACGGCCGCAGCACGAAGACGTATCCGGCGGCGCTGACGGCGGCCATGGTAAACACGAAGAAGGCGATCAGCAGCCCGATCATACTTTGATGTCCACGATCTTGCGGATCACCAGGTGGGCCAGCACCAGACAGGCGGCCGCCGCGGTGATCAGCGTCTTTCCGAGAGGATGATGAAACAGGATCTGCATGTATCCCGGGCTGACCCACAGCATCATCGCGGAGATCAGGACCGGCAGCACGCTGAGGATCGCGCCGGTCAGTTTTCCGTGCGCGGCGAGCGCGCGCACCTCGCCTTGCAGGGCGATCGCCTCGCGCATGTTCTCGGCCAGGCCGGTCAGGACTTCGCTCAGTCTTCCGCCGGTGCGCGCGTGCAGTTGCACCGCGGCGACGAACAGGTTGACCTCCAGCAGGGGAACGCGGGCGGCGAGGTTTTCCAGCGCGCGCGGCCAGCCCATGCCGAGATTGGCCTCCGCCGAGGTTTTGCGGATCTCCACCGACACCGGCGGCAGGGTCTCCGAGGCGATCATCTCCATGGCCGCCGATAACGGATAGCCCGCCCGCAGCGCCCGCGCCAGCGAATCGAGCGCGTCCGGAAAATTCTCGCGAAACTGGGCGAATCGCCTGTTCCGCTTGCGCAAAATGTATCCGTAGGGCGCCCAGGCGGCCAGGGCTCCGCCCAGCAGGGCGGCCCAGAAGGCCACCAGCTTCAGCAGCATGAGGGTGGCCACGGTTCCCACAAGCAGCATGGCCAGGGTGACCCGGCCCACGGACCAGTCCAGTTCGGCTTGCGCGATGCGCGCCTCCAGAATGTCGATGAAGTCGAACCGCGCCAGCAGGCTGTCCCAGAAGTTGAGGGTGCTCAGCCGCTCGCTGCGGAACAGGCTCGAATCCTGGTCCTCGGCCTCCTGATCGCGGCGCGCTGCGTCGCTTTCCTCGGCCGTGGTTTTGAGGAACCCCATCCACGCCACGGTGACGGTGATGGCGGCGAGCAGAAAGATCACCAGGAAAAACGCCAGGATCGAAACCAGCAGCATGTTCATTGCGCCGCTTTGGCGTCGGCGGCGCGCATCACCGCGCCCAGCGACAGCGATCCGGCCCGGTTCTTTTGATCGTCCAGCGGATTGCGCAGGGTCAGGCGGACGCGCGCCCCGGAATCGGCCGCCGCCAGGACATCGGCCTGGCGGGGATCGGCGAGCAGGGTCACCACCGGAAGCGTGGCGCCTTGCGAGCTTTGCTCCGGCTGCGGCGCCACGGAAAGAACCTGCAAATCCTCCAGCGCGGTGCGCACCAGCGTGGCGTCGCTATTGCTGCCGCGCCCCACCACCACCTGCACATCCACCTTCTGGCCGGAGCGCAGCAGGGAAAGCACGCCGGTGGAATCGGTGACGTGCACCGAAACCGCGCGCATTCCCGGCGGCACCCCCGGCGCGCCATTGCGGGAGTTCGCCAGATGCGAAGCCAGCACCGGCTCATCCTGGCCGATGGTGTCGAAGACGGTGCTGCCGGCCACATCCGACGCCTTTTCGTAGGCGCCCTTGGGCAGAGTGGGTCCGAACCACGGGATCTCGGCGACGTCCTCGGCTTTTAAGACGGTGCCCGGATTGAGCGTCCGGGCCGCGACCACCATGGTCTTTCCGCTGCCGGTGCTGCTGTTCAATTTGTTCACAAACAGGCCGTAGAATACGCCCGTGGCGACGATCGCCACCACGAAGGCAATCCCCAGCAGCTTCAGCAAGTTATTTTTTTTCATGACGGACGGGGTTTCCTCACCGGATAGATCGGCAAGTCGTAAGGTTTCCTTGAGAGGCGCCGTACACGGTAGCCGGGGCGCGGATCGGCCTTAGAATGGAGGCATGAATACGCTTAAGATCGCCGGCCGCGAGTTTCGCTCGCGGCTGTTCGTCGGCACGGGCAAATACCGGAGTTTTCAGGAGATGGCGCGCTGCCACGAGGCTTCCGGCGCGGAAGTGGTCACGGTGGCGGTGCGGCGCGTCAACCTCTCGGACTCCACCCAGGAATCGCTGCTGGACTACATCGACCGCTCGAAATATTTCCTGCTGCCGAACACGGCCGGCTGCTTCACGGCCGACGAAGCGATCCGCACCGCGCGGCTGGCGCGCGAGGTGGGTTTGTCGAACTGGGTGAAGCTTGAAGTGATCGGCGATCCGCAGACGCTGTTTCCCGACAATCAGGGGCTGCTGGAGGCGACCCGCGTTCTGGCCAAGGAAGGCTTTGTTTGCCTGCCCTATACCAACGACGATCTGGTGAACGCCCGCCGTCTTATTGACGCAGGCGCCGCGGCGGTGATGCCGCTGGCGGCGCCGATCGGCAGCGGTTTAGGCATCCAAAACGCGACAAATCTGCGCATTTTGCGCGAAAAAATCAGCGAAGTTCCGCTGATTGTGGATGCCGGAGTCGGCACGGCCTCGGACGCGGCGATGGCCATGGAGCTGGGCTACGACGGGGTGCTGATGAATACCGCAATCGCCGAGGCGGAGGACTCGGTGGAGATGGCGCGGGCCATGAGGCTCGCGGTGGAAGCGGGGCGGCACGCCTATCAGGCGGGCCGGATGCCGAAGAGGCTGTACGCGGCGGCGAGCAGTCCGTGGGCCGGGGTGGTGAGGTAAGCGGCGGGCAGCGGCGCGGCGGGGATGGTCATTTTTGCCCCGGATAGACCAGCCACGCCGATCCGATCACCGCGGCCGTGCCGGCGGCCAGCTTGGCCTCGAACAGCCACACATGATGCACCTCCGCGGTCGGCGCGGCCGAGCAGACCAGCGCCAGCGCGGTGACCGACCATCCGCACATTGCGCTGAGGCGGCATCCCGCTTTCCACGCGCTGCCGAAAATATAAATGAAGGGAAGGAATCCCGCGATCACCATCAGCGAAACCATCGCCTGATAAGCCGCGCGGGCGGTGTCGCCGAGCTGGATGGCCAGCAGCATCAGGGAGGAGACGCCGCCCAGCGCCAGGATCGATACATACGGAGTGCGCCATCGCGGGTGAATTTTCCCGAACGCCGCCGGCAGCAGATGATCCACGCCCACCGCGAAGGGCAGCCGCGAAACCGATGCGCCGAGCCCGCCGAACTGGCCCAACCCGGTGAGGAACACCAGGCTGGCGGTGAGCGGCGCGAACCACCAGATTCCCAGCGTGGAGGAGGCCGCTGCGGCCGCCTGCGCGAAGCCGTTCATCTCGCTGATCCGCGCCGGCGGCAGCAGCAGGATCAGGGCCAGCGTCAATCCGCAATAGAACAAGGTGGCGAAGGCGGAGGCGATCCCGCCGGCGCGCGGCAGCGTGCGGAGCGGATCGCGAATCTCTCCGCCCATCAGTCCGGCCATTTCAATTCCGGTCATGGCGTAGGCGATGGTCGAATAAAAATTCACTGTGTCCCAATTCCATTCCGGCAGAAGACGGATCGGCGTCGCGCTGCCGCGGCGGTGGAAAATCAGCAGCGCTGCCGGGATGAAAACCGCCGCGAGCAGCCAGGTCGCCGCGCCGCCGGCGTTTTCGGTCCACTTGCCGATCTTCATGCCGGCCAGGTTGGTCCCCAGGGCGATCCACACGGCGGCGAGCGAAGCGACGATCAGATACGCGCGGTTGTCGGCAAGATGGGCGTAGGAAGGTCCCAGGGTGTAGACGCCGACGCTCATATAGAACATCGCCGCGCTGGGGAACCAGAAGGCGATGCCCATCCAGTAAATCCAGAAGCAGAGGAAGCCGTGCCAGGGTCCGAAATCGCCGCGCGTCCAAAGATAGAGCCCGCCCGTGCCGGGATATTTGGCGCACAGCGCGGCCACCGAGACGGCCAGCGGAGCGGTGAACAGGACCGCCGCGAGCAGCCAGAGGAGCAACGATCCGGGGCCGGCGTGCGCGGCCGCCGGAACCCACCGCACGCCCACGATGCAGGTGATCGCAAACAGCGTCAGATCGCCAAGACCGAGTTCCCGTTTGAGCTCCGGCGCGTGTTGCAAGCGTCCATGGTAGCGCGTTACTCTACGGCTTCGTATGCTGAACGCGAATATTTTCCGCGAATACGATATTCGCGGCATCGCCGATGGCGAGCTCCAGACGCCGGACGTGGCTGATCTGGGCCGCGGCCTCGGCACGCTGATCCGGCGCGTGGCCGGCAAGCGCGTCAATGTGGGCCGCGATTGCCGGCTGAGCTCGCCGCGTCTGCATGGCGCTCTGCTGGAGGGGCTGATCGATTCGGGCTGCGAGGTGACCGACGTCGGGGTGATCCCGACGCCGCTGCTTTATTTTTCCCTGGTGCATCTGAACGCCGATGGAGCGGTGATGATCACCGGCAGCCACAACCCCGCCGAGTTCAACGGATTTAAGATGGTGACGCGCGCCGGTTCGGTGTACGGGGAACAGATCCAGAAAGTGCGGCGGATCATCGAAACGCGCGATTTCCTGGCGGGCCGCGGCTCGCATTTCCATTACGACGTGGTTTCTCCTTATATCGAGGAGGTTTCGCGGCAGTTTCAGTTTCCAAGAAGAATCAAGGTGGTGGCCGACGCGGGCAATGGCACCGCGGGTCCGGTGCTGCACCGGCTGTTCGAGCAGCTGAATGTGGAGGTGACCGAGCTGTTTTTCGAAATGGACGGCCGCTTCCCGAATCATCATCCCGACCCGACGGTCCCGGAAAATCTCGAGGCGCTGCGCCGGGCGGTCCGGGAGAGCAAGGCCGATCTGGGCCTGGCCTTCGACGGCGACGCGGACCGCATCGGCGCCATCGACGAGAACGGCGAGGCCATCTACGGCGACATGCTGATGCTGATCTACGGCCGGGAAATTCTTTCGCGCAAGCCCGGGGCGACGTTCATTGGCGAAGTGAAATGCTCGCAGGTGATGTATGACGAGCTGAAGCGGCTGGGCGGCAATCCGATCATGTTCAAGACCGGCCACTCGCTGATCAAGGCCAAGATGAAGCAGGAGCGCGCCGAGCTGGCCGGCGAAATGTCGGGCCACATGTTCTTCGCCGACCGCTACTACGGCTACGACGACGCGCTGTACGCCGCCTGCCGTCTGATGGAGATCGCCGCCGCCAGCGGGAAGCCGCTTTCGGCGCAGCTTGCCGGGCTGCCCAAGACGGTGAGCACTCCGGAGATTCGCGTCGATTGCCCGGATGAGGAGAAATTCGAGGTGGTCGCGCGGGTGGCCGAGCGCATGCGCGCCGCGCACCCGGTGATCGACGTGGATGGGGTGCGCGTTTTGTTCGAGCACGGCTGGGGACTGCTGCGCGCCTCCAACACGCAGCCGGTGCTGGTGATGCGCTTTGAAGCCGCAACCGCCGGACTGCTGGAGCAGTACCGGCAAGAGATGGAAGCGGCGCTGGAGCGCGCCCAGGCGGTATAGGCCGGCGCCCGCCACTTTGCTAAGCTGATCGTATTCAGGTGCTGATTGCCGCTCTGTCCCCGCGCCCTACGCCTGCTGCTGGTTGAATCCAACCCGGCCGACTCCTATTTAATGGTGGAAGGGCTGCGCCGCGCCGGGTTGAGCGAGACGGTTACCGTTCTGGAAGACAGCGGCCAGGCTTGGATCCATCTGTCGAAGGAGTCCCGCCCCGATCTGATCTTTCTCGATCTGAATCTGGCGCCGCTCTCCGGCCTGGAGCTGCTGGAGCGGATTCGCTCGGATCCGAAACTGGAGACGGTTCCGGTGATCATCGTTTCCGGCTCGCAAAACAGGGAAGACGTGCACCGCGCCTACCGGCTCGGCGCCAACTGTTATTTGACCAAGCCCGGCAATCTGGACGATTTTCTGGCGTTCATGAAGATGTCCTACGAGTTTTGGGGCGGGGTGGCCACGCTGCCGCGGTAAGCACCGGCGCAGCGTTGGCTTGCGGCCCGCTTTCCAATCGATGCGATTTTCGCGTAATCTCTAAAGTTGGCCGATCAAAAACTGCAAATCATTCCGTTGGGCGGATTGGGCGAGTTCGGGATGAACTCGATGGCGATCCGTTACGGCGACGACATCCTGGTGCTGGACGCCGGCATGATGTTTCCCGACGCGGAGCTGCTGGGGGTGGACATCGTCACGCCGGACTTCAGCTACCTTCAGGAAAATGCGGCGTGCGTCCGGGCCCTGATTCTGACCCACGGGCACGAGGATCACATCGGCGCGGTGCCGTTTTTATTGGGGGAAATCGACGTGCCGGTGTACGGCACGCCGTTCACGCTGGCGCTGGTGGAGCGGCGCCTGGAAGAGCATCAGATGCTGGACCGGGTGCGGCTGAACCGCATAAAACCGGGCCAAAAGCTCGAAATCGGGCCGTTTTCGATCGAATTTATTCACGTTACGCACTCTATTGTGCAGTGCGTGGCGGTGGCGATCACGACGCCGCTCGGGGTCATCATCCACACCGGGGATTTCAAGGTGGATCCGACGCCGACCGACAACGAGCTGTTCGATCTGCACACCTTGGCCGCATACGGCAAGCGCGGCGTGCTGCTGCTGCTTTCCGATTCGACCAACGTGGACCGTCCCGGATACACGGAAAGCGAGCGCGCCGTGGCGCCGCGGCTGGAAGATCTGTTCGTACGCGCCCCGCGGAAGCTGGTGATCAGTTGTTTCAGCTCCTCTATTCACCGCTTGCAGCAGATTATCGATCTGGCCGAGGAGTACGGGCGCAAGGTGGCGTTCATCGGCCGCAGCATGCTGGCCACCACCGAGATCGCGCACAATCTGGGGCTGCTGACCATTCCCAACGGAATTCTGCTGCGGCCGCAGGACGTCATGCAGTCGGTTCCCAACAAAGTGGTGGCGATTGTTTCGGGAACGCAGGGCGAGCCGATGTCGGCGATGTCGCGCATCGCCGTGGACAATCACAAATCGCTGTCGATTGAACCGGGCGACACGGTGGCGTTGAGCGCGCGAATTATTCCGGGAAACGAAAAAGCGATTTACCGCATGATGAATCATCTGGCGCGGCGCGGCGCGGATGTGATCTACGGCTCGCTCAATCCGCCGATCCACGTTTCCGGGCATGGCAGCTCGGAGGAACTGCGCCTGGTTCTCAACCTAGTCCGGCCGAAATATTTTGTTCCGATTCACGGGGAATACCGGCAGCTCGCCAAGCACGCGCAGCTTGCGCAGCACTTGAGCCATTGGGGGCTGGAAGGAACGTTCGTGCTCGAATCGGGCGAGACGCTGGAGATCGACGCGGCGGGGGCGCGCAAGGGCGCGCCGGTCACGGTGGGGCGGGTGTGCATCGATTCGGGGACGCTCGATGAGGTGGTGGAGGATATGGTGATCCGCGACCGCCGCCATTTGTCCGAGGACGGGTTCGTGCTGCCGATCATCGCCATCAACAAACATACGGGACGAAGCGAAACGCCGCCGGAGATCGTCAGCCGCGGGTTCATGTCGATGGAAGAAAGTTCAGAGGTGCTGAACGAAGCGCGGAGGGTGGTGCAGCGGACGCTGGAGGCGTCCACGGCGGAGGAACGCGGCGACTGGGGAGTGATGCAGGAAAAGATCCGCGCAGACCTGAAGAGATTTCTGCTGAAGCAGACGTCGCGAAGGCCGCTGATCATGCCGGTGATTCTGGAGATTTAGCGCCCCGGCCGGGCGCTTGAACCAAAGCGATGGAGCAGATCGCACTGAGCTGGGGGCCGGAGCCCAACGTTTACACCGTCAGCGAGCTGGCCGAGTTGATGCGCGGCGTGCTGGCGCGGAACTTCACCGATATCTGGGTTTCCGGGGAAATTTCCGGCACGCGCGTTCCGCCGAGCGGGCACTATTACTTCACGCTGAAGGACCAGAACGCGCAACTGAAATGCGTCTGTTATAGAATGACGGCGCGATACCTGCGATTCAAGCCGCAGGACGGCATCGCGGTGCTGGCGCGCGGGCGGATTGACGTGTATGAAGCGCGCGGCGAAGTGCAGTTCCTGGTGGAGGCGATCGAGCCGCAGGGACATGGCGCGCTGCAACTGGCGTTTGAGCAGTTGAAGAAGAAACTGGCGGCGGAGGGATTATTTGATGCGTCGCGAAAACGCCCGCTGCCCGCGCTGCCGGAGCGGATCGGCATCGTGACTTCGCCGTCTGGAGCGGCGATTCAGGACATTTTGAATATTCTAAAGCGGCGATTCCCCGGCCGCCACGTGCGAATTTATCCCGCGCAGGTTCAAGGCGAGGGATCGGCGGAACAGGTGGCGGCGGGCATCGAATACTTCGGCCGGTCGGCCTGGGCCGAGGTGCTGATCGTGGCCCGCGGCGGCGGATCGCCCGAGGATCTGTGGACGTTCAACGAAGAACGCGTGGCGCGGGCGATCGCGGCTTCGCCGGTTCCGGTGATCTCGGCGGTGGGCCATGAGACGGATTTCACCATCGCCGATTTTGTCGCCGACTTGCGGGCGCCCACGCCCTCGGCCGCGGCGGAACTGGTGATCTGCACCAGGCGGAGCGTGGAGGACCGCCTGGGCGCGGTGGAACGAAAACTGACGCAGGCGGCGCGGCTGACCATTGCGCTGGCGGCGCGCAAGTGGCACGCGCTGGCCATCGACCGCGCGCGGCTGCATCGCGCCATCGGGCGGCAGATGCAGCGCGTGGATGAGATGGATTACCGGTTGCGGGACCGGTGGCGGGCGCTGTTTGAGGCGCGGCGGCGGGCGCTGGAAGGATGGTCGTCAAGATTGAAGCAGCGCGATGTGCGGATGCGCCTGGCGCGCGACCGCAAGCGCCTGGAGTCGTGCGCCGCGGCTTTGGCGCAGGCGGCGCGCCTGAGGCTTGCCCGCGCCGGCGGCGCGCTCGGCTCGGCAGAGGCGCATCTGCGCCAACTGAGCCCGCTGGGCGTGTTGCAGCGCGGATATGCGATTGTCGAGCGGGGAAACCGGATTGTGCGATCGCCTGCCGACGCTCCCGCAGGAAGCCAAGCGCACGTCCGCCTCTCCTCCGGATCCTTAGAGGTTCGCGTGTTAAGCGGGGCGGGTCCGGAGACTGCCGATCGCTCCTGATCGCCGGAAATCGCGGCGGGGCGGTGGGCCGCCCGCAGTTTCCGGCGCGGGCGCAGGACCACGCTCGCGCACAACCGACACGCCGCGCGATCCTTTCGAATTCGAACGCGCTGCAAACCGATCATCGAATGGCTCTCAGCGATCATCAATCCATGCAGGCTGACGCCCCCCTCAGCGCCGCCGGGTTTGCTGCGAGCCGGATTCATTCTTGCGAGAGAGAACGGCGTCTTTCTTGGTACGGACGCCCGCTACGTACGTTTGGGCGAGTTCCAGCTCAACGAACAGTTCGCTCCACAGCATTCTCAATGAGGGACCACTCCCTCCGGCTGCCGGGCTTGGCGCTTGCTTCCCTTTAAGATTCACTTCCTCTCCGGTCTTCCGAGGGCTGCATCGCATTTCAGGACGCGTTGAGGTGAGGGAGCGTACAACCATCCTTCCACCGGACATTTTTGAGCAAAACAATCGCGAGTTTTGGGCTGAGGAGGGGCAGAATCCGCGCGAAGTGCGCATCCTATAATAATCGGCTTTTGCCGCCGTTACTCTAACCGGTAGTTGGGAGCTTCCTTGGTGATAATCACGTCGTGCACGTGGCTTTCGCGCAGGCCGGCCGAGGTGACGCGGACGAACCTGGCGCGGTCGCGAAGCTCCGCGATGGTCGCGCAGCCGCAATAGCCCATGCCGGCGCGCAATCCGCCGACCAGTTGAAAGACCATCTCCGCCAGCATGCCCTTGTAGGGCACGCGTCCTTCGATTCCCTCCGGCACCAGCTTGCCGCTTTCGGCCTGGGGATAGCGGTCCGAGCCGGCGGTCATCGCGCCCAGCGAGCCCATGCCGCGATAGCTCTTGAAGGTGCGGCCCTGATAGAGAATGGTTTCGCCGGGGCTCTCTTCGGTGCCGGCGAACAAGCTGCCGATCATCACGCTGTCGGCGCCGGCGGCGATCGCCTTGGTGATATCGCCGGAAAATTTGATGCCGCCGTCGGCGATCAGCGGGATTCCCGATCCGCGCGCCGCCCGGGCGCACTCGGCGATGGCGGTGATCTGGGGGACGCCGGCGCCGCTGACCACGCGCGTGGTGCAGATCGATCCGGGCCCGATGCCCACTTTAATTCCATCCACGCCCAGCGCGATGAGGTCGCGCGCGGCCTCGAACGTGGCGACGTTGCCGGCGATCAACTGCACCTCCGGCAGTTCGCGCTTGACCGCTTTGACCGCCTCCATGACGCCGCGGCTGTGGCCGTGCGCGGAATCGATGGCCAGCACGTCGGCTTTTTTCCGGACCAATTCTTTCGCGCGCTCCAGAAAATCGCCGCCCGATCCGATCGCGGCGCCCACGCGCAAACGCCCCTGCTCATCCTTGGCCGCGTTGGGGTACTTCAATTTTTTCTGAATGTCTTTGACCGTGATCAGGCCTTTCAGGTTGTACTGCTCGTCGACCACCAGAAGTTTTTCCACGCGATGCCGGTGCAGAATGGCTTCCGCCTCTTCGAGCGTGGTGCCCACCGCCACGGTGATGAGGTTCTCTTTGGTCATCACCTGTTCGATCGGCAGATCGAAGCGAGTTTCAAAGCGCAGGTCGCGGTTGGTGAGAATCCCCACCAGACGGCCGTTTTTGGTGACCGGAACGCCGGAGATCCGGTAGCGCTTCATGACCTCCAGGGCGTCGGCGATTTTCTGCTCGGGCTCCACGGTCACCGGATCGACGATCATGCCGCTTTCCGATCGCTTGACGCGGTCGACTTCCTCGGCCTGCCGCTCGATCGACATATTCCGATGTACGAACCCGATGCCGCCCTGCTGGGCGAGCGCGATGGCCAGGTGCGATTCGGTGACGGTATCCATCGCCGAACTGACGATCGGAATGTTCAGCGCGATGCGGCGCGTCAGGCAGGTGCGCGTATCGGTCTGGGCCGGGACGACGTCGCTTTTCGCCGGCAGAAGAAGGACGTCGTCGAAAGTAAGCCCTTCGGGAATTGTTTCTGGAACCATTCTTTATGATACACAGGCGTTCTGATAGACTGGAAATTCCCTTCTATGATTCCAGCAACACAACTACGCCCAGGTATGGTGATCAAGTTCAACAACGAACTCTACTCCGTCTTCAAAATGGAGCACCGCACGCCGGGCAATCTGCGCGGCTTCGTCCAGGCCAAGATGCGCA
>JAJPIT010000029.1 GCA_021324615.1 Terriglobia bacterium
ACCAGCGCGAACAGCGCGGTCATCAGGCCGCCGACGAAATCCACCAGGCCGGTGCCGATCAGGTTGCGCACGCCTTCGACGTCGCTCATGATGCGCGCCACCAGCACGCCGCTTTTGTTGGCGTCGTAATAGGAGACGGGCAGAAGACCCACGTGCTGCTGCACTTTGCGGCGCAGCTCGGCGATCAGGCGCTGGCCGGTTTTCGAAAGAAGCTGGGTGAGCGAAAACGAGGTGACGCCCTGGATCATGGTGGCCAGGACGATGGCCAGAACCATCGGTCCCAGCAGGCGCTCATTATGCGCGCCGATGATGCGATCAACCATGGTCTTGGTCGAAATGGGCAGCACCAGCCCGCTCACGCGGTTGATCACCATCAGGAAAAAGCTGGCGATCAGCAGGCCGCGGCGCGGCAGAATCATTTCGCGCAGATCGGGCCAGACGCTGCGCAGGCTTTCCGAGGCCGATTTTTTCGGCTTGTCGCCCTCGCGCGCCTTGTGCGGCGTCCGCTCGGCTTGGGAACCTTTCGGGATCACTTCCTTTCAGTGTAACCTGCACCTATGGCGCGGCTTTACTGTGGAACCAGCGGATTCGCGTATCCAAGCTGGAAACCGGACTTTTATCCCGCCAAAACCGCGCCTAAAGATTTCCTGAAACATTACGCGGCGCGGCTGAACGCGGTGGAGATCAACTATACTTTCCGCCAGTTGCCTTCCGCTTCGACGCTCCAGAAGTGGGTGGAGGCAACGCCGGGCGGATTCCTTTTCGCCTGCAAGGCGCATCAGCGGATCACGCACATTTTGCGATTGAAGGAATCGGAGTTTACCGGCGCGTTCTTTAAAGCCATCGATCCGCTCCGCTCGGCGCGGCGCCTGGGGCCGGTGCTGTTCCAGCTCGCGCCGAATTTCAAATGCAACGCGCCGCTGCTGGAGGCGTTTCTCGAAAAGCTGCCGGACGATTTGCGCTATGCCTTCGAATTTCGCAATCCGTCCTGGCTGTCTGAGGAAGTGTACCGGCTGCTGGAGAAGCACCGCGTGTCGTTGTGCCTGGCCGAATCGGACAAGCTGGAGATCCCGCGCGTGATCACCGCGGATTTCGTCTATTCGCGATTGCGCAAGGGGGAATATAGCGCCGCGGAACGCGCTGAAATTCAGGAGCGCGTGGCCTCGCTGCTCGGCGGCGGGCGGGATGTGTATGTGTTTTTCAAGCATGAAGAGACCGCGGCCGGCGCGCATTACGCCGAGGAGCTGCTGAATGCGGCGCGTTGAGACCCGCCTGCGCGTCCGCTACGCGGAAACGGATCAGATGGGAATTGTTTATTACGCGAACTATCTGGTCTGGATGGAGCTGGGGCGCGCCGAATACTGCCGCGCGGCGGGAATCCGCTACCGCGACATGGAGCAGGAAGACGGGATCCTGCTGGCGGTGGCCGAGGTGAACTGCCGGTATGCGTCGCCGGCGCGGTATGACGAGGAAGTGATCGTGCGCACCTGGATCGAGCAGGCGCACCCACGCATGGTCCGCTTCGCCTACGAAATGATCGAGGCGGCGACGTCGCGCGTGCTGGCCACCGGCGAGACCAAACACGTCTTCAGCGGCCGCGATTTGAAGCCGCGGAAACTGCCGGAAAAATATCGCGCGGCGTTTGGGATCGCCTGAACCGGAGCGGTACCGCGAGCCGGCCTTCCCTCCCGCCTGGCCGCCGCGGAGACGCCAGCGGGGGCGTCAGCGGGAACGCAGCGCGTCCCTCAGATGGGCGCGGTCGGCGGCGGAAAGGCCGCTGTATTTGCGGATATCCTGCCGTGTGGCGAGTTGCCGGCGGTAACGCCCGAAATATTCGGCGATGTCGCCGCCGAATTGAAAACTGTACATAATGTCCGCGAAATTCCGGGTGTGCGCCAGACCCAGGGCGTGGCCGGATTCGTGAAGGCAGGTGAGATAAACGATCGTGTCGCGCAGCAGCCGGTCGCCGCCGCCCGGATCGACGATCCGCACATTCACCTGCGCGCCAGCCTGGCCGTGCACCTCGATCGGCACGGTTTCGCCATACAAACCTTCCTCGGGCAACGCCCAAACGATGCGGAGACGTGCGTGATCGCGGTCCGCCGCGACGAACCGGAGCCGCCCGTCCGATGCGCTCTGCCAGGCTTCCAGCGCCCAGCGGCCAAGCTCGACGTCGCCGGCGGAGCAGCCGGTTTCCTTGCGCTCGCAGGGCTCGATCCAATACGGCAGGTCAGCCGCGCCGAGCGTGAGCGCGAAGCTAACGCTCAGAAGAAATTTTTTCATCCGCCATCTTTTCCGCAAGCGCGCGCACCATGGATTCAAGCTGCGCCACGCGGTGGGAGAGCTCGTTGATCGCCTGCCCTTCCGGATCGGGCAGATTGCCGTGTTCAAGCGGCTCGGTCGCGTCTTCCTCCCCGACCACGCGGCCGGGGACGCCGACCACCGTCGAATGATCGGGAACCGGGTGCACCACCACCGACCCCGCGCCGACCTTCACATAATCGCCCACCCGGATATTGCCCAGAATTTTGGCGCCCGTTCCAATCACCACGCCGTTGCCGATGGTGGGATGGCGCTTGCCCGTATCCTTGCCGGTGCCGCCCAGGGTCACGCCCTGATACATCAAAACATCGTCGCCAATCTCCGTGGTCTCGCCGATGACGACGCCCATGCCGTGATCGATGAAGCAGCGGCGGCCGATGGTGGCCCCGGGGTGAATCTCGATGCCGGTGGCGGCGCGCGAAATCTGGGAGATCACGCGCGCCAGCGTGAACCATCCCTTTTTGTAGAGGCGGTGCGCCACGCGATGCAGCAGAATGGCGTGAAAACCGGGATAACAGAGAATAATTTCGAGAACGCTGCGCGCGGCGGGATCGCGGCGGAAGACGGTCTCGATCTGCTCGCGGATCGCGCCCATACGTATATTATCCTGATGTTGTGCGCAACACGCTGATCGCGGCAGTGCTCCTGCTGGCCGGCTGCTCCTCGCCGGATACGAACGCGGCAAAGAAAACCGGACCGCCGGAGCCGCCGGGCGCGGCAATCGCGGCGGGAAAACATCCGCTGGCGAAATATCTGGAGGTCTCCGGCTTCCGCCTGGCCGAGGAGACGCCGGGAAAACTCAAGGTGACCTTCGCCGTGGTGAACCATTCCGAGGCGGATATGGGAGACCTGGTGCTGAAGATCCGCCTGACCACCACCGCCGCCAAACCGGACGAGCCGCCGGTCACCGAATTCGAGGCGAAAATCCCCAATCTCGGCCCCCAGGAAATGAAGGAGGTCACCGCGGCCGCGCCCACCAAGCTGCGCATCTACGAACTGCCGGACTGGCAGTTCCTTCGCGCGCAGTTCGAGATCGTGTCGCCCCCGCCGCCACAATGACCGAAAGACTCTATTACAACGACTGCTATCTGCGCGAATTCGAGGCGCGCGTGGTGGAGCGCGCCGATGAGGGGCGGCGGATTTATCTCGACCGCACCGCGTTTTATCCGGCCTCCGGCGGCCAGCCCTTCGATCTGGGCACGCTGGGCGGCGTCGCGGTGAAGGAGATCGTCGATGAACAGGAGCGGGTCGCCCATCTGCTGGAAGCGCCGCTGGCCGGTACGCAGGTTCGCGGGCAGATCGACTGGCCGCGCCGCTTCGATCACATGCAGCAGCACACCGGCCAGCATCTGCTTTCGGCCGTGCTGGTGGAGCTGTACGGGATCCGCACCGTGAGTTTCCACATGGGCGCGGCCTCATCGACCATCGACGTGGAAGCGCCGGCGCTCGAATCGAAGCAGTGGGAGCGCGTCGAGGAGCGCTGTGCGGAGATCGTCGGGGAAGCCCGGCCGGTGACCATCGCCTACGAAGACTCGTCGGCGGATCTGGGCTTGCGCAAACCGGCGGCGCGCGCCGGAACGCTGCGCATCGTCTCCATCGAGGCGCTGGACCGCAGCGCCTGCGGCGGAACCCACCTCCGGTCCACCGCCGAGATCGGCCCCATCCTGCTGCGCAAGCAGGAGAAAATCCGCGGCAACACGCGTCTTGAGTTCGTGTGCGGAAGGCGCGCCCTCCGGCAGGCGCGGCGGGACTTCGGCACGCTCGCCGAAATCAGCAGGATCGTTTCGGCGCCGTTCGACGAAACGCCGGCGCTGATCCAGGCGCAGATGGACAAAGCCAGGACGCTCGAAAAGAATCTGGCGCGCGCCTTGACCGACCTGGCGCGGCGCGAAGGCCGCGAGTTGTACGAGGCCACCGCGCCGGACGCTTCCGGCCTTCGGCGCGCGACGCAGCGCGGCGCCATCGACGAAGCCATGCGGGCCCGCGCGCAGGCCTTCGCCGGCGGCGCGAAGGCGGTGTTTCTGGCGATCAGTGAAAACCCGCCGGCGGTGCTGCTGGCGGCTTCGCCGGATTCGGGCGTCAACGCCGGCGAGCGGGTGAAACGGGCGGTCAGCGCCGCGGGCGGGCGCGGCGGAGGCAATGCCGTCCTCGCTCAGGGAAGCGTGCCGCCCGCCAGCCTGGAAGCGGTGATCGCCGAACTGTCCTGAATGGGCCCCGATGCCGCGCTGTCTGCGCCGGAGACCGCTCTGCTAATCTAAAAAAAACGAATGGCCGAAAATTTCCGTTTCTTCGAAGCCGGGCCCGATCCGTTCGGCCGCACCTGGCAAGTGGAGTTCCGCTGGCTTCAGACCGCCATCTCCATCCGCCACGCCGATACCGTCGACGTGAAGTTCGTCCTCTGGACACGCGATGAGCCCAAGCAGGAAAAGGTGATCGCACTGCCGCACGCCCTGCTGCTTGAGCTCAGCGAGGAAGCCCGGCGCGAGCTTACCGACGCCTGGTGCCTGAAACTGGCGGCCAGGCATTTAACGTATATGATCGAATCGGGTGAGGATCTGGAAAAAACGCTGGTGACGCTGACCAAGGAAGAACTGGAGCGGGCCGCCGGAATCCGCGTTCCGGCGTAACCTTCGTTCCGCCGCCGTCGTGGTACATAAAATAGTGGAGCGGCGGCGCGCGGTTTGACAGCGCCCGACGGAAGGAAGGATACAGATGGTCAATTGTCCAATGTGTGACGCGGTCATCGATGTGGATGAGGAAGAACTGGATGAAGGCGACTCGCTGATTTGCGAGGAGTGCGGCGCGAATCTGAGCGTCAGCGGGGTTTCTCCGCTGGAACTTTCGGCCGAGGACGACGACGAAGAAGAGGATGAAGATTTCGAGGACGAAGATTTCGAAGACGAAGACGAGCTAGAGGACGAAGAAGAAGACGAGGAAGAGGATGAATGGAAGTAGCATCGCCGCCGGCGCTCTTTTCGCCGCCCTTGTTTTCACCTCGCCCGCTGGGGCGGCGAAGAAATCCTATTCCGAGGTCGGCGGCACCGTATTTCGCGATCCCGGTCTGGCGCTGCCCGGCGCCAAGGTGGAAATTTTCCTGGAAGGAACGGTCAAGAATAAAAAGCTCCAGGAGGCCGAAAGCAACTATCGCGGCGAGTTTCTTTTCCGGGTGCCCGGAGTCGGTTCCACTTATCTGGTCCGCGCCTCGCTGAAAGGATTCAGCCCGGCGGAAAAGGAAGCCACCGTTCATTCCGCCAATGAGCACGTGGACGTGAACCTGGTGTTGTCTCCGGTTAAAAAATGAAGTTCTTTCTCGGGCTCGCCGTCGCTTTGCTGTGCGGATTTGCGCTGGCGGCGCAGGACACGCCCAAGCCGACCAAAAAGGAGAAACGAGAAGCCGCCACGGAGCGCGTTGTTCAGGGCCGCGTCACCGATTCCGACGACAAACCGGTGAACGGCGCCATCGTTCAGTTGAAGGATATGCGCAGCTTGCAGGTGCGGTCCTTCATCACCCAGAACAACGGCGAGTATCACTTTTCGGGGCTGAAGGTGGATAACGATTATCAACTTAAAAGCGACTATAACGGCATGACCAGCGGCTGGAAAACGCTGAGCATGTTCGATACGCGGAAAGAGCCGGTGATCAATCTGAAACTCGCCAAACCGGAGAAGAAACAATGACCCGCATCGCCCTGACCGCCGTTTTCGCCGCATCGTTATTCGCCCAGCCGAAGCTGACGCCCATCGATCAGACCGCATTTCCGGAAATGATCGCGGCGCATCGCGGAAAAGTGGTGCTGGTCGATTTTTGGGCGACCTGGTGCAAGCCGTGCCGCGCGCAGACGCCGGCGCTCGCCACGCTTGCTGAGAAATTGCGGCCGCGCGGATTCGAACTGATCACGGTTTCCACCGACGAGCGATCAAACGAAGCCGCCGCGCTAAAGGTGCTCGCCGAAGATCACGTAAGCGGGACAACGTATATCAAAAAGGCCGCCGATGACGACAAGTTCTACGACTCCATCGACAAGGATTGGGGCGGCGCCGTGCCGGCCATGTTTCTGTACGACCGCCGCGGCCGGAAGGTGAAGTCGTTCATCGGAGAAACACCGTTGAAGGACATTCAGGCGGCGATCGAAAAACTTCTTTGAAGCTCGCGCTATGGCTGCTCGCGGCGGCCGTGCTGCCGGGGCAATCTCTCATTATTAAAGACGCTGTCGTGATCGATGCCAACGGCGGCAGGCCGCACCGCGCCAGCGTCGAAATCAGCCGCGGCCGCATTGCCGCCATTGCGAAAAAGATTCACGCGCGCCGCGGCGACGAAGTCATCCAGGCGAAGGGAAAATTCCTGATCCCCGGCCTGTGGGACATGCACATTCACCTCGGGCCGCCGGAAATTTTTTTCCCGCTGCTGCTCGCCAACGGGATCACCGGCGTGCGCGAGATGTTCACGGGCATCCCCATGCCGGTGATCAACGGATGGCGGTCGCGTCCCGATGTTCCGCGCATCTTCGCGCCGGGATTTCTGGACGGCCCGCCGCTGGCGTGGTCCGGTCCGCCGCCGCCCGGGGCGATCGCGGTCGCTACCGCCGAGCAGGGGCGGATGGCGGTGCGGGCGCTGGCTTCGAGCCGCGTCGATTTTCTGAAGGTTTATACCAGCCTTCCGCGCGAAGCCTATTTCGCGATCGCCCAGGAAGCGCGTGCGATCGGGATTCCGTTCGCCGGCCACGTCCCCGAGGAAGTCAGCGCGGCCGAAGCCTCCGACGCCGGACAACGCAGCCAGGAGCACCTGATCGGCATCCTCGAAGCGTGTTCGACCAACGAAGACGCGCTGCGGCGGGCGCGCGTGGCCATGATGCTTGACCGGAATCTCTCGGGCGAGGAGCGGATGCGGGAGCTGGCTTTTCCCGATCCCGCGGGACTTTTCGATACCTACAGCGAGGCCAAAGCCGCCGCGCTCTTCCAGAAATTCGTCAACAACGGAACCTGGCAAACGCCGACCCTGGCCCTGCTCAGCGGCTTTGCGCGGATGCGCGACGCCGACTTCCTCGACGATCCGCGCCGCAAGTATCTGCTTCGCCCCTGGCGCGAGCAGTGGGATCCGCGCCGCAATTTTTTCCTGCACGACCTTTCCGCCGCCGATTACGATGCGCTGAACGCCCGCATTCACGCGCTGCTCGACCGCTACGAAAAGCTGGTAGGCGATATGCACCGCGCCGGAGTCGAGTTTCTCGCCGGAACCGATGCCAACGGCATCAATCCCGTCTATCCCGGCTTCGGCTTGCACGACGAGCTGGCGCTGCTGGTCAAATCGGGCCTGTCGAATCTGGAGGCGCTACAAGCCGCCACGCGAAACGCCTCGCGATACTTCGGCGATCCCGATTTCGGGACCATCGAAGTGAATAAATCCGCCGATCTGGTCCTGCTTGACGCCGATCCGCTCGAGGATATCCGCAATACGGAAAAAATCGAGGCGGTGGTGCTCCGCGGGCGATACTTTTCGCGCGAAAATCTGGATGCGATGCTGAAGCGCGTCGAGCAGATCGCCGCGCGCTGAGACCGCGCTTCTTTCAAGGACGCGACGAAACAGAAAATCCCTCTTTTCGCCGGGCGCGCACCGCAAAAAGACCCAGAATCGCCAAAGAACCGCTGCCGAGAAGGGCCATGCTCGCCGGCTCCGGCGCATCAAACGTGGTGAACGCGTAGCCGTTGCCCGCCGGGGTCGCGAAGAACGCCGGATCTGAGGATGGGCACGAATTGCATGTGTAGGTCCCCACGATCTCGCCAAGATTATTGATCCCGAACAACTGTGTGGAACTCGAGTTGGGGTATGCGATCGAGGTGTAGATCCCATTACTGTAGATGAACCCCCATGATGTGCCGCCCAGGAAATAAAATCCCACAACCTCGCCGCTGTTGTTGATGCCCTGCACCACCGTTTGCGTCGCGCCGGGATACGCGATCGCGGTAAATACGCCCCCGTTGTCGATGAACCCCTGGCGTCCCGGGCCGCTGCTGAACGTATATCCCGAAATTACGCCCGAATCGTTGACGTCATAGAGACTGGTGAATGTGGGGGAATCGGAAACGCCGGTATTGGTGAACGTCCCCCCGCTGTAAACAAAACCGTCCCCGGCTCCCGCCGAGGTGTACCAATGCCCGACGATTTCGCCGTTGTTGTTGATCCCCTCGGCGGTGGTGCCGCCGCTATTCAGGAACGTCGACTGGTAAGCACCGGACACGCCGATCGTGGTATACGTGCCGCCGCTGTAAAGGAATCCGAAGTTGCCGGAGGTGGTCGTATAGCCGCCCACGAGCTGCCCGTTATTATTGATTCCGACCACTTCACTGTTGGTTGCGCCCGGCGGGACGATCAATGTGAAGGAGCCGCCCGCGGGATTATAGACGAAACCGGTGGAACTGGTCCCGTTGTAAATCTCTCCGACGATCAGTCCGTTGTCATTGACGTTATACGGCTGAATCGTGTCCGCCCGTGATGCCGCCTGAGCGAGGCAGAATAGGGCCAGCGCGCCCGCCGCCCGCGCCGGCACGCCCATCCGCTTATGCAATGTGTGCGCGATCATTTCAATTTCCTCCGTTGCTACTGAAATGTCACCGGGATCGACACTTGAAAGCTGGAGATGTGGATCGTGAGGTCGAAGCCGGAAATCGTTCCGAGAATGTTCGGCAGAGAATTCGTGCTGACCTGGAGGGTCCCGTTCAGCGGCGGCATCGCCAAGAGAATCGAGGACGGGATCGTGAACTGTCCGGCTGAAACCGGCGCCGCGCACTCGAAGCCAACGTAGTAAAAGCCGCTCAGCGGGCTCCCCGCGTTGGTGTAGCCCGAAATATCGACGTAGCCGTTCGAGTCGCCGCCGCTCCATGAAATCGTAAGCGGGCTGGTCCGACTCACATTGCTGCCGATCAGCGAGCCCCGGTTCATCCATTGAATCGGCTGTTGAACCGGGAAGCTGAAGTTCAAGGGGCCGACCACGGAGCCGCCCGCGCCATCGGAAAAGCCCCAGGTTCCTCCCGGAAGGGTGAAGGTCCCATTGGGCGTAAGGGCCGCGGACGCCAGGTCCGCCTGATAAAAACCGGCGGCGCCGCTCTGTTGATCGGTGAGCGTGATCGCGCTCGCCCCGGGCGGAGTTAATGTAATCGCCGGGCCCGCGTCCAACGGCGTGGGATTGAAGGGGCCGTTGGCGTCAGGATTGGCATTGATGCCCACATAGCAACTGCCGAAACTGGACTCGGCGTTGGCCCCTGGCGCTAGCGCGGCGGCCTGAGCCTGACTCACCTGAAACGTAAGAACTTCCGCCCTCCCGGATACGGTCCCTGATGCCGGCCCGCCGGCGTTGCCCGTAATATCGATGTTCTGTTTAACCGAGACGAGAAGCACCTTCCCACTGCTCAAGCCGAGGACGGAGGCCGGAACCAGTTGCGTCGGATCGGAGCAGGTGGCGCCATCGGACGCCGCCAGAGCGATGGTGGGCGCATTGCTCACGATGGGTGTCGAGCCGTTCATCGTCTGAACCACGATCGAAACATTGCAGCCCAAAGGAGCGTTGGGCGGCACCTGGAAGTTGATTTGATCGAGCCCGGGAATGGTGCCCGGAGCGCGGCCCCAATAGCTCACCGAAGGCGACGGAATGCCGCCGATGAACACCTGCGGCGCGGGACCGATGTTGCCGGCGGGCGGGCCGTTGGTGTCGTCTCCGTTCGGCGTCGGCCCCAGGCCCGTACCCCAGAGAGTCAGAATGTCGCCGGGTTTGGCTGTGTTGGTCGTGGTCACGGCTTGATAATTCGGGAAGGTCACCGACGCGGTATTCAACACTCCCACGGTGTTGCTCGCAAAGGGGATCACGTTATTCGAAATGCCAAAGCCGGTTTGTGTGACCGTAATCGGTGTGTTTCCGGTCTGGCCGTTGTAGGTCAGGGTCAAGGTCCCGCTGCCGGGCGGCGCATTGGAGGGCATCACCGCGACGACGACATCCTGGCGGGTAAAGTAGACGAGCGGAGTCACCGTCACCGTCGCGCCCGTGGACGAGGTGAGCGCAACCGTCATCGAGGTCCCGGAAAGGCCGGACGCCGGCAGCGGAAGAGACGACACCGCCAGGGCCGCCGGCCCCATGCCGCCGCCGTAGACCGCAAACAGCGATCCCTGCGCGATGGCGTAGTTCGGCATTCCCGGAGGGATGTTGCTGGCCACGTTGACCACGCCGCTGATCAAGGGCGCCGTGGTCGTATAGCTGATCTGCACGATGGGTCCGGAGTAGGCGAACGTGCCGGTCGCCGAACCGGCCGGGCCGACGACCGTCGCGACCGAGCCGCCGGGCGCGGAAAACATCATCGCATCGAGAGCCCCGCTCCCGCTGATATTCGTTTCCATCATATCGACCAACAGCGGCCCCTTCGACGCGGAGTACACGAACGGCGTCTTGAAGACGATGCTCAAATTGAAATTACAGGGCGCGCCCGCGGCGCAGCCGGGATCCTTCAAGGCGACATTGCTCGCGGAAAATACCACCGTCTTGTCCGGGCCGGCATTGCTGGCGAAGGTCGAGCTCATCAGCGTCCCGCCGCCGTTGGTGTTCGGGTAGTTCGGGCTGGTCGAAAGAGTCACGGTCAGGTTGCCGATGGTGGCGTTGACCGGGCCGGTCCCCGGGGCGGCGCGGAAGGAGATGCCGGTAATGGTAATCGGGCTCGAATGAAACTGCCCGGCTCCGAGCAGTTCCTGAAACTCCAGCGACTGCGCCGTCGTGGGAAAGGGAATCGTAGATCTTCCCTGACTGGTGAGATTGTTATTGGGAACGACCATCGTATTTCCGGCCGCCCGGGATGACAGGACGATCAATACAAGACACGGAAGTAGTGTTTCGATTTTCCTCATTTTTCTGTTTCTCCGTTGAAAGCCATCGTTTACTGGACCGCGATCAGCGCTCCGGGGAACGTCGGATAGAAGGCGTAAATACAACTCACCGGGTTGTCCCCGCTCGGCGTGCCTTTGGGAACCGTGAGATTGATCTGATAAAGTCCCGGGCTGATTAACGCGCCAACGGCCGGAGCATTGACTCCTGCTATCCAGCAGCTCAGCGACCCTCCCAAATTGCCGCTTTGCGTGGCCGATCCCTCAACGATCCCGCCGGGCACCGGGCCGAAGCCCGTTCCGTACAGCTCGATCGTCTCGCCCGCCTTGGCCGGCGTGCTGGACCCCGGATAAAGACTGGCCGGCGCCATGATGCTCCCATCCAGGTGCCGGGCCGCGATGTGGCCCTTCGTATCGAACGACAGAAACGCGGGCGAGTACCCGCTGCGGAAGGATAACGTTCTGGCGATGGGTGCGCCGTTGCTTAGTACGGTAACCGGCACCGGAGCCGCATCATTGAGGCTCAAACTCGCCGGCGCCAGCACATTGATCTGGTCGTCGGCGCAGTTCGGATTTGTCTGCGCGCTGCAATACCAGTAAATGTAGCCCGGCAGCATCCCCCCTCCGAAACCCACGCCGACCGGGCCGAGCTGCGTCGGCATCCTGCCGTTGGCGAAATCCGGAGCGTTGCTCCAATCGACTCCGGTTGCCGGAGTATCGGCCGGCACAAGATTATGGCCGTGAATCTCCAGCCAGGTGTTCAGGGCGATCTGCGGAAGCCCGTAGATCGTCTTCACCTGAGTAATTACCGGCCCGGGATTCGTGGTCATTGTGCCGACCGCGGAAAAGCCTTTGTTCGTGCTCGTCCAGGTGATCGCCCCGATGGCGTTCGCGTATTTTCCGGTCCCGCCGATCAAATTGCCGCTGAATGTATTCGGCGGGCTGATATCGGTGCTCGAAGCAGGACTATAGCTATACCCGAGAATCAGCGAATCCGTGCTGTTGAAGCTTATCATCACGGCGCCCAACACATTGGGCGTGCCGTTCGGAATGTTGGTGTTGGAATAGTAGTACTCCTTCAGCATCCCTGTTCCGTTTCCCAGGTTTCCACTGGCTGTGAGCGGGATCGCAAAATAGTCCTCCTCCCGTGTGGGCCAGCCGCAGCACCAGCCGCGAAAATTGGTCAGCGTGAGCGGCGTAGTGCTGCCTGCGGCCGTCAACGTCCCGGAGCCCGTGGTGGTCGACGTCGACCAAAGTGCACCGGCGCTGTCTTTCGTGATGGTTAAGTCGAGAGAACCGGTCGCGCCGGCGTATGCCCCCGTGCCGCCGGTGATCGTCCCGCCCGTCATTGCCACCGTCGTATGCGTCTGATCCGCGAAATTCGGATCGCTCATGGTATAGGCGATCGTGATCGTGTCGATTTCGTTAAAGGCCAGCTCGAAAGTGACCTGCACCGGACCCATGATGCCGCTACTGCCGATCGGCCCGGAGTTGCCGGTCATCACCAGCGTTGCGTTGCCCAGCGATCTTACAGAACCGGTCTGCGCCAGAATCAGCGTATTTGACCAGTTCGGGCCGCCGTTACCAAGCGTGAGATTGACGCTGAAATTCATCGAGCTTTGCGCCGGCGCGATGAGGCCTCCCAACAAAAGGCCGGAAATTGTGGAGAAGCGGCGCATAGATTCGATGCCTTTCGTCATCGCTGAGACGTTACAATAGGGCGGAGCACGCTCCGGCGTTGCCGGAGGCAAGGCCCGCGATGATCGAGCACGGCGAAGTGACACTTCTGTTGAGGCGAATTCAGGAGGGAGATCGCGCGGCTATCTCCGATCTGGCAAGCGTCGCTTTCCCGGAGCTGCGCCGCCTGGCCTCGGCTTGCCTCCGCCGGGAGGGGTCCGGCCACACCTGGTTCCCCACCGATCTGGTCGACGAATTGTGGGTGCGCCTGCTCCGGCGCGACCGCATCGAATTTCAGGATCGCTCTCATTTCCTCGGCGCGGCGGTTCATCTGATGCGCGCTCTGGTGATCGACCACGCCCGGATGCGCCGCGCCGGCAAGCGGTCGCCGCCTCACCATGAGATTCCCGCCGGTTTTCCCCAGGCGGACGCGGAGCAACTGCTCGCTTTGAACGACGCGCTCGACCGTCTGGCCACCATGAGCCCACGGCAGGCGCAAATCGTCGAGATGCGCTACTTCGCCGGCTTCACCATCGAGGAGATCGCCGGCGCCCTGGAGCTCTCGCCGAAAACCATCAAGCGTGAATGGGCCGCCGCGCGAGCCTGGCTGCACGCGGAGTTGCGCGCGCGGCCGGATGAGAAAATGTAGGCCGGATCGATTCTGCACGTCGTCTATTTGTGTAAACGAAAAGCGCGCCGCGATGGGGTCAGCTTTCGTAAGCTTTCCTGTTAGAATTCTTCGAAAGCCATGAATCCCACCGAGTGGAGGCGGATTAGCGACCTTTTCGCCCGCGCAGCCGAGTTGGACCCCGACGAACGCGCGCGCCTGCTCGAAACCGAAGAGGAAAACATCCGGCGCGAGGTGGAGCGCCTGCTCGCCGAGCATGAAGCCAGCGGCGTTCTGGATCTTCCCGCTGCCGCAGACGACCGGTGGACCGGCAGGATCCTCAACGGCCGCTATCGCATCGAGCGGTTCCTCGCCCGCGGCGGCGCCGGAGCGGTCTATCTGGCCCGCGATGAACCCATCGCCGGGCGCGCCGTGGTGATCAAATTTCTGGAGCATCGCGACGCCTGGCTCGAAAGCAAATTCCACCAGGAGATGGAGGCGCTGGCCCGGATCGATCATCCGGGCGTGGTCGGCATCCTCGACGCCGGCGCAACCGGGGATGGACTGCCTTTTCTGGTCATCGAATTCATCGACGGCGTCACCCTCCGCTACGAGATCCAGAACGGGCCAGTGCAAGCCGCGCGCGCAGCCCGGCTGATCCGCCAAATCGGCGGCGCGGTCTCGGCGGCGCACGAAAAAGGCGTGCTTCATCGCGATCTCAAGCCGGAAAACATCATGCTCGAGCGCCCGGGAACCCCGGAGGAAATCGTGCGCCTGATCGATTTCGGCATCGCCCGCTTGGATCGCCCCGAGGAGCAGGCCCCGACCCGCACCACCCGTTTCGCCGGCACCACGCCGTACATGGCGCCGGAGCAGTTGGCCGGCCGCCCGCAAGCCGCCAGCGATATCTATGCCTTGGGCGTGATCGCTTACGAAATGTTGAGCGGCCGGCGTCCGTTCGCAGCCGCCAGTCCGGTGGAGCTTTATGAGCAGCAGCGCGCCGGGATCAAGCGCGGCGCGATTCCGGGAGTCGCGCCCGCGGCCGTGCGCGCGATTTTAAAGCAGCTCTCCTTCCGCCCCGAAAATCGCGCCGCGTCCGCCCACGAAGCCGCCGAGCAGATCGCGCTGGGGCTCGAAGGCAGGCTGTCCGAAGAATGGTCCCGGCGGAAGATTGCCGCGGTCCTGGCAAGCGGCGCGGCCGTTTCCGCCGCGGGCGGCTTCTATCTCTGGCCGCGTTTCCGCCCGCTCGACTCCTCCGAGCGAGTGATCGAGGTCCTCATGGGCAGCGAAATCCTCGAGCATGGCTTCCAAAAAAGTCTGGACATCGATTCCCGTCCGCTGCAAAACGCCGACGGCACAATGATCGATTCGATCCGCGTTTCAAGCGGCGACCAGGGGGAATTTTTTCATCCCCTCAGCGCGGCGCAGGCGCGCGAAGCCCACCTTCGCGGCTGGATCCTGACCGTCGAAGCCGCCCTGGAACAGGGACGGATTTATTGGGGGCTCGATAATCCACAGGATCCACGCCAGTACTCGCCTTATCTCGAGCGGAACGCGGATAACACGGAGACCGCCGGCTGCCTTCTTCTCGTCGCGCCGTCGCACCAGGGCATCGATCGGCTTCTGCCCGGCAAAGCCGGCGCGCGCCGCCGCATGGTGATGAAGTGGACCCCATCGGCGGAAGCCGAATTCTCGGTCGATGGCGTGAAGCTGGTCTCCGGCTATACGGGCTTTAGCGGATTTCGCTACGCGCGCGGCCTGAAGTTCGGCGCGACTCGATATCGCAGCGCCCGCGCCAGCGGCGTGTTCTGGAAAATCCGCCTCGAAATCGGCTGATTACGCCGGCTGCGGACCGCCTTCGAGAATGCTGGGGACTCGTTTGCCCGTCTCCGGCTTGATCACCTGCTGCGTCCCGTCGCTCTTGGGCGGCGAGGGCGGCTGCACCGCCGACAGCGTCTTGCCTTCGATCAACTGGTTCACTTCGCTGCCATCCAGCACTTCGCGCTCCAGCAGCGCCATAGCGATCCGTTCCAGGGCATCCGCGCGCTGTTCGATAATCTGCCGCGCGCGGTTGTAGCCGTTTTCCACCAGCTTCTTCACCTGCTCATCGATGCGGATCGCCGTCGCTTCGGAATAATCGCGATGCTGCGCGATCTCGCGGCCCAAAAAGATCTGCTCCTCGCGCTTGCCGAAGCTCAGCGGGCCGAGCTCGCTCATGCCCCACTCGCAAACCATCTTGCGGGCCATCTCCGTCGCGCGCTCGATATCGTTGCCCGCGCCGGTGGTCACATGGTGCATGAAAATCTCTTCGGCGATGCGCCCGCCCATGAGAATGGCGAGCTGGGCTTCGAGATACGCCTTGTTATAGCTGTGCTTGTCGTCGATGGGGAGCTGCTGCGTCACGCCCAGAGCCATGCCGCGCGGGATGATCGTCACTTTGTGCACCGGGTCGGCTTCCGGAATCAGCGCCGCCACCAGCGCGTGGCCGGCCTCGTGATACGCCGTGTTCTTCTTTTCGTCCTCGCTGATGATCAGGCTCTTGCGCTCCACCCCCATCATCACCTTGTCCTTGGCGATCTCGAAATCGAACTGCGTCACCACTTTTCGATTTTGCCGCGCCGCGATCAGCGCCGCTTCATTTACGAGATTCGCCAGATCCGCGCCCGCAAATCCCGGCGTGCCGCGCGCGATGGTCGATAAATCGACGTCATCGGCCAGCGGCGTCTTCTTCGTGTGGACCTTCAAAATCTGCTCGCGGCCCTTCACATCCGGCCGGCCCACCACCACGCGCCGGTCAAACCGCCCCGGCCGCAGCAGCGCCGTATCGAGCACGTCCGGCCGGTTGGTCGCAGCGACTAAAATCACCCCTTCGTTCGATTCGAAGCCGTCCATCTCCACCAGCAATTGATTCAGCGTCTGTTCCCGTTCATCGTGCCCGCCGCCCAGGCCCGCGCCGCGATGCCGCCCTACGGCGTCGATTTCGTCGATGAAAATGATGCAGGGCGCGTTCTTCTTGCCCTGCTCGAACAGGTCGCGCACGCGCGAGGCGCCCACGCCGACAAACATCTCCACGAAATCCGAACCGGAAATGGAGAAGAACGGAACATTGGCTTCACCGGCGATCGCGCGCGCCAGCAGCGTTTTGCCCGTGCCCGGCGAGCCGATCAGCAGCACGCCCTTGGGAATACGCCCGCCCAGCTTCTGGAACTTCTGCGGCTCGCGCAGAAATTCGATAATCTCCTGCAATTCTTCCTTGGCTTCCTCGACGCCGGCGACATCTTTAAACGTCACCTTCTTCTGCTGTGAGGAATGCAGCCGCGCCCGCGATTTGCCGAAGCTCAGCGCCTTGTTCCCGCCCGACTGCATCTGCCGCATCATGAAGATCCAGAACCCCAGCAGCAGCACGAACGGAATCGAGTTCGCCAGCAGGGTTACCCAGCCTCCGCCGTTGTCCTTTTCCACCTTCACCGCCACGCCGTGATCCAGCAGCTCTTTGGTGAAATCGCTGTAGTTGGTCAGAACGACGGAGTGAAACTCATCGCCATTCTTGTACTTGCCGCTGATGTCGCCGGTGGTCGCGTTCAGCGTCACGCTGTCCACCTTGCCCTGCTCCACCTGCTGGACCAGATCGGAAAACTTCGGCTGCGCGCCCGGCGGCTTGCTGCCCTTGAACACGGCCCATACCAGGACCACCAGGCATAAAATGATGAGCCACAGTACGGCGTTTCTGACACTTGAATTCATGACTTCTCCAAAACAATGGCTGGACGGGAAACGTTAGACATCCGGTCCCACTTCCCAGATGCGGAGGACCGGACCGGCGCCAGGGTCCGCGGAAAACTCCTCGGCTGCGCCAAACCCGCGGGCCCACATGATCTTTCCCTCACTTTCGACAATCGGCCACGTTCGCCGCCGCCAGGAGGGTACCCGCGCGATCTGAAACATTTCCTTGATTTTTTGATCTCGGGATCGCCCCACGGGACGGTAGTGGTCACCAGGTCTCCAGGCGCGCAACTCCATCCGCGCCGCCAATTCCACCCTTAGGTTAGCACACGATGGCGATTGAGTTTCAGCGATTTCGAACCGGATTTCTCCCGCCCCGTCCGGTGTGAGGTAAGCTCCCGGAACGGCGACCGCTACCGCCTCAACGCGAAGCTCATCGCCCGGCCGATGCAGGCGAATCGAGTCGAACGACCGCGTTACCCACACGCCGGGCAGCCGGATCCGGCCGCTGCCGTCCGGACGCGACGCCAGAGCCAGGATCTGTTCAATATGATCGAACTCGATCCCGCGCAAATCCCCTTTCGCCGCCGCAATCGCTCGGCGCAGCGCGCGCCGGGCGATCGCCCGCGGCAGCGCCGCCAGCTCGCTGGCCCGAAATTCGCCCTCCGGCAAAGCCTGTTGCGACCACCACCGCTCTTCCTCAAAGGCCAGATCCGCCAGATGCGCCAGAGCCTCGCCGATTCGCGGATTCCAATCGCGCTTCAGACGCGGCAGCAGTTCGTGGCGGAGGCGATTGCGCGCAAACCGCGGCTCCCGGTTGGTGGCGTCCTCGCGCCATCCAATACCGCGCGATTTCAGATACTGTTCGACTTGCGCCCGCGTGATCTGAATCAGCGGCCGGATCCACGGGCCGTTCACCGGATGAATCCCCGCCAGCCCCGCCAATCCGGAGCCGCGCAGAATGCGGAACAATACCGTTTCCGCCTGATCGTCGCGGGTGTGCCCCAGCGCGATCCGCTCCGCTGCGCCATCCCGGATCAAGCCGCTCAAAAATTCCATACGCGCCCGGCGCCCGGCTTGTTCGATATTCCCGCGCAGCTCGCCCGAGGCGCAAAAAAACGGCAGATCCATCCGCGCGGCCAGTTCCGCCACGAACCGCTCATCCTCATCGGAGGCCGCGCCGCGCAATTTGTGATTAAAATGCGCCAAACCGCTCAAATTTGCGCCAATTTCGCGCAAAACGTGCGCTAAACAGACCGAATCCGCCCCGCCCGATACCGCCGCGATCACGCGGCAATTGGCCGGCAGCATCGCGTATCGCGCAACCGTGGCCCGGATCAGATCCAGCACTTCAAGCCAGTCAGGGCAGCTTGAACGCGATCAGGTTCTGCCCCGAAACGACCGCGATGTACTGCTTCCCCCGAAATGTGTAGCTGACCGCGGGAGCGCGGATCGGAGCGCCCGTCGCGAAATGCCACAACGTTTTTCCGGTCCTTGCGTCCAGCGCCATAAAATATCCGTCCGAATCGCCCGTGAACACCAGCCCGCCCGCCGTCGCCAGCATTCCCGATGGCGTGCTCACCAGCTCGTGCTTCCATTTCGTGACGCCGGTCGCCGGATCCACGGCCACCACCGACCCCGTCTGCGGATCCTTCGGAACGCGAAACGCATCGCCGGCCTGATACTGCTTGCCCTCGACGTATTCCTGTTTTTCAAGATCGAACAACTGGCAGCCGTCGGTGGAGGAAAAATAGTAAAGCCCTGTCTGGGGACTGTAGGCCGTCGCGTTCCAATTATGCCCGCCGCCCAGCCCCGGACAAACCAGCGTGCCTTCCGGCGTGGGCTCGCGATTGGCGATCAGAATCGGCCGGCCCTCAGCGGTCAGCCCGTCGGTCCAATTAATTTTCGTGTACGGCTTGGCGGTGATGAATTTTCCCGTCGCCCGGTCGAGCAGATAATAGAACCCGTTGCGATTGGCCTGCCCTACAGCCTTGATTCTCTTGCCGTCGACGGTCACATCCATCAGTACCGGATCGGCCACCGCATCCCAATCGTGGACGTCATGGGGGGTCATTTGAAAGTACCACTTTAATTTTCCGGTATCCGCATCAAGGGCCACGATTGCACAGGTGTAGAGGTTATCGCCCGGCCGGACGTCGCCATCCATATCCGGGCCGGGGTTGCCGATTCCCCAATAAATGAGATTCAGCTCCGGATCGTAAGTACCTGTGATCCAAGTAGATCCGCCACCTGTCTTAAAGGAATTTCCACCCCAGCTCTCAATGCCCTTCTCGCCGGGTGCGGGAACCGTATAGAATCTCCAGCGGCGCTTGCCCGTATTGGCATCGTAGGCGTCTACGTAGCCGCGGATTCCCCACTCCGCGCCCGCCGTGCCAACCACCACCATATCCTTCACCACCAGCGGCGCAATGGTGTTGGAATAACCCTTTTTGTAATCGTCGATGGGGGTTTCCCAGATCACCCTGCCGGATTTTGAGTCAAGTGCAACCAGCGTGGATTGAATGTTCACTTTGAACAGCTTGTCGCCGAGCATCGCGAATCCGCGATTCACGGTCCCGCAGCACAGACCGAGGCCCGAGGGCACGTAATCCGAATAGCTCCAGATCTTGCGGCCGGTCAGCAGATCGACCGCCCAGGCGTTATTCGACGGGCCGGTGAGATACATCATTCCGCCGACCACTAGCGGCGTGGTCTCGTTGTTGCCGGGAACGCCGGTGGGCAGAATCCAGGCCGGCGCAAGCTGCGCGACGTTGGCCGCCGTCACCTGAGCGAGCGGGCTGAAGCGCCAGCCCTGATAATTGCGGCCATAGGTGAGCCAGGTGTCCGGATCCTGCTGGGCATGAACCAGCGCGTCGCTGGTTACCTGCCCGTTTGCGGCCAACGCCGCCACGAAAATCCAGAGAAGTTTTCTCATTGCATGTTGGCCTTGCTTTGCGATTTCAAAATGTAGGCGACGATGTCGTCGATCTGCGCCGGGCTGAATTTCCTGGCGTAATCGCCCGGCATCATCGATCGCATCTCCCGCTTCACCGATCTGATTTCATCGCGCAGAAAGCTGCGCTCGTTGCCGGATGGATCAATCAGCCGCACCGAAAAATTATCGACCCACCGCTCCACGCCGGTGATCGTCTGCCCGTCGCGCGTCACCACGGTCACGACCGCAAATCCCGGAGTGATGTCCGCGTTCGGATCGACAATGGATTGCTTGATACGGTCGGCGTTGTTGCGCCGGCTGCCGCGGCTCAGATCCGGGCCCAGCCTCCCGCCGCGCGAGCCCAGGGTATGGCACTGGCCGCACTTCGCCTCGCCCCAGAACAGTTTTTCGCCCGCCGCCGGATCGCCGGTATAGGACATGCTGACCGCGGAAAGGGACCGCACAAAAGTCACCAGCCGCCAGATCTGATCCGATCCGAGCGACTGGAACGACGGCATCAGCGTCCCGCGCACGCCCTCGGAGATGACGCGGAACAGGTCGCCATCGGTGCGCCCGGCCTTGAACTGGCCGCGGGTCAGATCGGGCGGATGCATGCCCTCGGCCTGGCCCTGCGCTCCTTCGCCGGTGGCGCCGTGGCAGGGGGCGCAGGATTGCAGAAACAGCTTTTGGCCGTCCGCGATCGCTTGCGGGTTGCCGGCGAAGGGATTCGTCTGGGCGAAGGCGAGGGCGGCCAGGGCGAAAAACAAGGCGCCGGCGGGGAAAAATTTCGTCCCCGGGGGCCGCTTCGCGCCGCGCTTCGGATTGGAAAGAAACCGCGGCCGCAAGCCGGGAAGAACGAATGGGGCACGAGCGATTTGCCGCCGCATTGGTACGGGCCAAATTCTACCAAAATCCGATGCCGCGTATGAGGTACGATGCTTTACGCCTGTCGGGCGGGCGCAGGCGGGCGGCCGCCGACGCGCGGATCTCGATGCGATGCTTGCCGCCGGCGAGCTCGCCCGATTGCAGCTCGAAATCGCCCGGCTCGATTTTTTGCTTCACCGATTCCCGCCCGTCCACAAGCAGGGTAATCTCGACCGGCCCGAACGGAGCGGCGCCTTTGAGCCGCAACCGCGAGGAGCCCCGCAGCAGGAAAAACGCGTCCTCCGACGCCCATCCATCCTCATAAACGCCCGCAAATTCCAGATTCGGATTTGCCAGATCGGAGGGAAAATGTTCCACCGTGCGCGGAGCGCTGAGCGCGTTGTACTCCTCATCGGAGATGGCGGAAATATCGCGCACAAATCCGGTGATCCGCCGCCGGTCGAGCCGCACCGGCCGCCCGTAGAGTCCCATGAGGCCGGATTTGTCGTTGGGCATTTGAAACGGCTCCCGCCCCATGTCGAGCATCAAATAATCGTCCCCTTCGATCCGCTGCGGCTCGATTACCGGCGAAAAAAATCTTCCCGCGCCGCGCGCGCCGCGGGCGATCCCGATACGCTCCGATCCGATTGCCGTAATGGGCGGAATCCGGTTCTCGCCGTCGCTGTTAAGCGTCGCCGTATATTCGACCACCAGACGCGCCCGCGCCGAAGGATGCAGGATTTGAAACAGCAGATAGCGCCCGGCGGAGGCCATCATGCCCGGAAAGAAATAATCCGGCTCGGCGGAGTAGAACGCGATGTTCCCTGGCGTCCCGAACGGTCCGGAGATGGCCTCGCTTCCGCCCAACCGCGAAACGACCGCGATGAGATGATCGCGGGCCTGCCCGGCATCGGCAAAGGCGACGAAGGCGGATTGAGGATGGCGATGATTGAGCGGGCCCGCATCCGGACCGGTGGCGAGAAGGCGCGCATCGGCCTGCCGCGGGCCGCGCCAGCGGTAAAAAACGTTTTGGCTCGAACCCACAGGCCCGGTCTTCATATCGAAAACCGCCATTCCATCGCGCTCCTGCCGCGCCCGGGCCAGGCGCAGCGCGCTTTGCGCGAGGTTGGGACGAAGCCAGTTCCCCATCCGAAATTCATCCTGTTCGGGATGCAGATTCGCGGCGTGCTGAAAAAAATCGCCGGCGGGGAGATTCAGTTCCGCGGGATTGAAGTACACCGCCTCAAGGCTGGAGAGGATCACGTTATCGCTGTCGGAAATGATGGAGCGGAGCGGCTGCCGGCGCAAGAGCGCCAGTTGCTCAAGCAGACCGCGGGAAGATGCCATCGGAAGGTTGGCGAAGCTGCCCGGGGCGCCCAAGCTGCGCCGGACGTAATAAATCTGGCTGGGCAGGCCGAGGGCGGCAATCAGCAGGAAGACCGCCAGTGACAATTTACGGATGCGCGCAGAGGGCAGGCTCAGGGCGCCGGATGCCAGCGAGGCGAGCAGGAACGGTTGAATGTACATGGCCAGCTTGAACAAGCCGAAATCGCCGCCGCTGGCGTACAACTTGGCGGCAACTGCGAGCATGGCCAGCGCGATCAGCGCCGCCGGGCTCCTTTTCCATGCCCGCCACAGAATTACGCCCGCGGCGAGGAGCAGGAGCAGCCCGCCGGCGGCGATCGCGGCATTCATCATCCAGCCCGGGCCCTGCTCGCCGCCGATGGGAACGAAGCCCCACAGATTGGCGAGACCGCTGGGGACCAGATAATAGGGAAATTTGCTCGAATTGGGATCGGCGCGTTCGAAACTTCGCGCCGCCTGGCGATCGAGGAACGGCAGGATCGCCAGCAGCCAGCTCCGCAGAAAAAGCGCGACCACCGCGAACAAACCCAGGTAAGGCAGGATCAGCGAACGCAATTTTTCCATCCGCCGCGTGGAGGGTGAAGGCGAGATGAGCTCGAAGGCGTGGTAAAGCATGGCGGCGGCAATCAGGAACGGAAGAATTTCGTAATAAGCCACGATCAGCGCCGCAACGGGCACGCCCGCGTAGAAGGAAAATCGCGCGGCGCCGCCCTTGACGGGTTCCAGCAGAATGGCGGCGCAGATCGACAGCAGCGCCAGTCCAAACACCTGAGGCATTAATTGGTACATCGCGCCGAGTGTGTTTAAAGGCGACACCGCCAGCCACGCGCAGGTCACGATCGCCGCGGTTGGAAAACGATCTTCGGCGAGTACCAGCGCGCCCGCCGCCGCGATCAGGCTGAGGTGCAAGGCGATGAGCAGGGGCATGTACACTTGAAAACCGGTCAGTCTGGTCAGGCTGATCAGCCAGGCGATCAGCAGATCGCTGCCGCAGCGCGTTCCTTCGATGGCGTAGGAAAACCAGTAGCTCGCACCGAGGTCGCGGTTATTCAGCAGCGCGGCGGCATCCGGCAATTCGTAGTAGCCGTGCGAGGCGAAACGATGCGCCATCATCACGAAGCTGCACATATCGTTGTTGCCGTAGCTGATCCAGTTGAACCCGTAGAGCAGCATGGGATAGCCGGCCAGAAGCGCCGCGCAAACCAGAATCAGCGCGAACGGGGCGAGCCGGCGCGGCGAAACGCGCGGACGGCGCATCCAGAGAACCGCGGCGGCGGCGGCGCAGAGCACGATGGTCAACGGCCAGGCAAATCGTCCCACCGGAACATTCATCTGATTCAGCACAAAGACGGGCAGCACCAGCATGGCCGCGCCCAGGCCTGGCGCCATCAGCGCACCGCGCAGTGAATCCCTCCGCGGCGACAGGATCGCGGTGAAGGCCGCGCCGAGAGCGCAGAACAGCGCAAAGAGTCCGAAAGAGAGCAGTAGAGCGAGCAAGCTTTCGTATGAGACTAGCACCTTTCCGCGCTATTTCGCGTCGCGCCAGTTTTCGCCGACGCCGACATCCACCACCAGCGGCACGGCGAGCTTTTTCACCGACTCCATTTCCGACTTGACCATCTGCCGCATCTCCTCGGCTTCTTCCGGCGGCGCTTCGAAAATCAGCTCGTCATGCACCTGCAACAGCATTTTTGTCCGGCGGCCGCGCAGTTTTTCGGCGATGCGGATCATGGCCAGCTTGAACAGGTCGGCGGCGGCGCCTTGCAGCGGGGTGTTGACCGCGGTGCGCTCGGCGAATCCGCGCACGTTCGGGTTGCGGCTTTGCATGTCGGGAATGGGGCGGCGGCGGCCGAACAGATTGATCGAAACCCCGCTACGGCGGACTTCGGCGATGGTCTGATCGAGCCAGCGGCGGACGCCGGCATAGCGCTCGAAATAGGCGCGGATGTAGAGCTCGGCCTCTTTCCGCTCGATTCCAAGCGAGCTCGCCAGCCCGAAGGGAGTTTGCCCGTAGACGATGCCGAAGTTCACGGCCTTGGCGCGCCGCCGCTCCTCGGGGCCGATCATCAGCGGCGGGATGCCGAAAACCTCGGCGGCGGTCCGCGTATGAATATCCTCGCCGTTTCGAAACGCCTCCACCAGGACCGGATCGCCGGACAGATGCGCCAGCAGCCGCAGCTCGATCTGCGAGTAGTCGGCGACGATCAGCTTCCATCCCGGACGGGGGAGAAACGCGGCGCGAATTTCGCGGCCCAGTTCCGTGCGGATGGGGATATTTTGCAGGTTTGGATTGGAGGAGGAAAGCCGCCCGGTCGCCGCGCCGGCCTGATTGAACGTGGTGTGCAGGCGGCCGGTCTTCGGATCGATCAGCGCTGGAAGCGCATCGACATATGTTCCTTTTAACTTAGCGAGCTGGCGGTAATCCAGTACTTTACGTGCGATTTCGTGTTCGGCGGCGAGCGTTTCGAGGACGTCCGCCGCGGTGGAGGCGATCTTTCCCTTGCCGTATCTGAGGGGCGCGGGCAGATTCAACTCATCAAACAAAACTTTACCTAATTGCTGTGGAGAATTGATATTGAAGGTTTTGCCGGCGAGCCTGTAGATTTCGCGGCACAGTTCCGCGATCTCTTCCTCCATCCGGCGGCTGAGCGCGGCGAGCTGGGCGGGATCGACGCGCACGCCGCATTCTTCCATGGCGGCCAGGACACGCACGAGGGGCAGATCGATGGTCTGGTAAAGCTCGCCTAAACCGGCGGCTTCGATTTCCGGGAGAAGTTTTTCAAAAAGCTGAAGAACGGCGTCGGCCTGGCCGGCCGGATCGTTCTCGATGGAGGCGTCCAGATAGCGTTCGGCCAGCGAGGCGAGGTCGCAGCGGCCGGGATCGGCCGAGAGCAGGAAGCCATAAAGCATCACGTCGTGCTGGAGCGAAGGGGCGTCGCCGAAGCGGCGGATGAGGGACTTGATGTCGTGAGCGACGGCGGCCCGCGCCGGGATTTTTTGCATCGCCGCCGCCCGGGCCTGCCGCTTCATGGCCGAAAATCCGAGGACGGTTTGCTCCATCATCTGGCCCGCGGCGACGGCGACCGGCACCTCCGGCGGAAGCGCGGCCAGCCAGCCGTTGAGCGCCGCCTCGTTTTCGAGCATTTGATAATCGCGGCCGCGCGGATCCGCCGGCGCCGGTCCGAGTTCGCGCAGGAGGCTGGAGAATTCGAGTTTTTTATAGAGCTCGCGCAGCGCGGCGAGGTCCGGCTCCTGCGCCGCGACCGCCTCCAGGCGCAGCTCGATGGGGACGTCGCAATGGATCTCCGCCAGGCGTTTGCTGAGCAGGATCTGTTCGCGATGCTGCTGCAAGCTTTCGCGGTAGGTCTTGCGCTCGACTTCGGCGGCGCGTTCGAGCGCGGCTTCGACCGAGCCGAAGCGGCGGATCAGGTCCTTGGCGCCCTTGTCGCCGATGCCGGGCGCGCCGGGGATATTGTCGATGGTGTCGCCCTTGAGCGCCAGCAGATCCGCCACCTGCGACGGCTTGACGCCCATGAATTCTTCGGTGGCCTTGGCGTCGTACCAGGCGTCGTCCTTCATGGGATTGAGCATCCGGACATGATCGTTGACGAGCTGGAGCATGTCCTTGTCGCTGGAAACGATCACCACGTCGAGGCCCTGCTCAACGGCGCGGCAGGCGAGGGTGCCGATCACGTCGTCGGCTTCAAAGCCGGGATATTCGAGGATTGGAATGCGCATGGCCTGGAGCGTTTCGCGGATGAGCGGGATTTGCTGCAACAGGTCGGGCGGCGTTTCCGCGCGATTGGCTTTATAGGAAGCGAAGGCCTGGTCGCGGAAGGTGGGCCCTTCGCTTTCGAAGATCGCGGCGAGGTACTCGGGCGAGTACGCATTCCTGAGCTTTCGCACCATGTTGTGAAAGATGTACACCGCTTCGGTCTGCATGCCGGAGACAGTGCGCATCGGCGGGGCGCCGGTGCGCGCGCGGGCGTGATAGGCGCGAAAGATGAATCCGAAGGAATCGATCAGGAAGAGGCGGGGCATTTTTATCATGTTACGACCGCGCCATGGCGGCGCCCCCTGCGCCCGGCCTGCGGCGGGCTAACTGCCGGGAGCGGGCCCAATCTCCTGATCCGGCGGTTCCTGTCTTTCCCTCGCCTGGCGGCGTCGCAGGCGCTTTTCCAGCTTGACTTGCTGGCGTTCCTTGCGCTGCTGCTCCTTCTGGCGCTTCTTAAATGATTGCGGGCCACGTCCGGCCATACGGCCTCCTTGGATCGGAAGGGATTTCGCGCGCGGGGCAGCCACCGCCGCCGGCCGCGCAGAACGGGAACAACAGCGGTGTTGGCGCTTTCAGGATAGCAGACCGCGAAATTGTTTCCGCAAGACAAACTCCTTTGCCGGGCCGCCGCTGGTGGAGGATATATAATAAATGCCGCCATGCCTCGCACCGCTGTTTTTCTGACGATCGCCGCCGCGTGCTTGTGCGCGCAGCCACCCGCCTACCGGATCGCGCACCGCTATCGCCTGGGCGGCGAGGGAGGCTGGGATTACGTGGTGCCGGATCCGCCCAGCGGGAGGGTATTTCTGGCCCGTGAAAACCGGCTCATGGTGGTGGAGGAAAGCAGCGGCAAGCTGTTGGGCGAGGTGACCGGCATCGACGGCGCGCACGGCACCGCCATCGCCGCCAAGACCGGCCACGGATTCGCCACCGAGGGACACGGCCAATCCGTCGCCATGTTCGATTTGAAGACGTACCAAGTCCTCCGCCACATCCCGGCCGCCGAAGACGCCGACGCCATTTTGTACGATGCGCCCTCCAACCGGGTGTTCACGCTGAACGGCGACGCCCACTCCTCGACGGTGATCGACCCGGTGGAGGGAAAGCGCATCGCCACGGTGCCGCTCGGCGGCAAGCCCGAGTACGGCGTCTCGGCGGGCGACGGCAAGGTTTACGCAAACCTGACCGACGTCAGCGAAGTGGTGGAAATCGACGCCAAGGCGGCCACAGTGACGCGGCGCTGGCCGGCGGCGCCGTGCCGGCAGCCGGTGTCGATGGCGATCGATGCTGCGCACCACCGCCTGTTCAGCGGCTGCCGCAGCGGGTTGATGGCCGTTTCCGATTCTCAGGCCGGAAAGATCGTCGCCAGCATCCCCATCGGCGCGGGCGTTGACGGCGCCGGCTTCGATCCCGCCACCGGGGACGCCTTCGCCTCGACGGCCGACGGCAAACTCACTGTAATTCATGAGGACAGCCCGGACCGGTACCGCGTCGTCCAGGAGATCGCCACTCCGGAGCGTTCGCGAAACATGGGACTCGATCCGCGCACGCATCAGATTTTCGTTCCGTCGGCCGAATTCGGTCCGGCCGGCGGCGCGCGCCGCCCTCCGGTGCTTGCGGGAACGTTTACGCTTCTGGTCATCGAACCCGCACGCTAGCCGATGAGAGCGCGGAGGGCGGATGTTCCTCCGCACCGGCGCGCTGGACACCGCGCCGCGCAAGCCGCTACGATGTCTGAAGCGAGGTTCCCTCCGCGGTCGAACGCTCGCCAGCCCTGAATGCCCGAACCATTGAGGCGCGCGGTCATCATCGGCGCGGGTCCGGCCGGCCTGACCGCCGCGCTGGAGCTTCTGCGCCGTACCGATATTGTGCCCATCGTGCTGGAGCAGAGCTCCGCCATGGGCGGCATCTCCCGTACCGTCAACTATAAGGGCAACCGCATCGATATTGGAGGGCATCGCTTTTTCTCCAAGTCCGACCGGGTGATGAACTGGTGGCTGGAGGTGATGCCGCTGGAAGCCACTTCGGAAGCGGCCACCTTCATCACCTACCACAATCAAAGCCGCAGCATCTCCTCCAGCGGCGGGCGCGCCGCCGACGCCCGCCTGGAGGACCGGGTCATGCTGATCCGCAACCGGAAATCGCGGATCTATTTTCTGCGCAAGTTTTTTGAATATCCGATCACTCTGAGCGCGCAGACGCTGCGCAACCTGGGAATGTGGCGCACCGTGAAAATCGGAGTCAGCTACGCCCGCAGCGCCCTCCGCCAGATCCGGCCGGAAAAGACGCTGGAGGATTTTTTCATCAACCGCTTCGGCCGCCAGCTTTATCTCACGTTTGTCAAATCCTACACCGAGAAGGTGTGGGGCGTGCCCTGCAACCAGATCAGCGCCGAGTGGGGCGCGCAGCGGGTCAAGGGCCTGTCCATCACCAAGGCCGTCGTTCATTTCCTCAAAAAGCTGGGCGGCGGAGAAAAAAGCCTGCGCCAGAAAAACGTGGAGACGTCGCTGATCGAAAAATTTCTCTATCCCAAATTCGGCCCCGGCCAGCTTTGGGAGTGCGTGGCGCAAATGGTCCGGGATCGCGGCGGCGTCATCGAAACCGGCTGGTGCGTGGACCGCATCCTGACCCAGGACGGCCGGGTGACGGCAGTGGAAGCCGTGGGCCAGGATGGCGCCCGGAAACGCTTCGCCGGAGATTATTTCTTTTCCACCATGCCGGTCAAGGAGCTGATCCGCGCGCTCGGCGCCGTCGTTCCGGAAAACGTCCGGCAGGTCAGCGAAGGGCTGATCTACCGCGATTTCATCACCGTCGGCATGCTCGTCAACAAGCTCAAGATCAGCGACCGGGACGGTGCCGATTCGGCCGGCGCGCGCCTGCTCAAAGACAACTGGATCTATGTGCAGGAGCCCGACGTGCTGGTGGGACGCATCCAGATCTTCAACAACTGGAGCCCCTACATGGTCTCCGATCCGCAAAAGGTGTGGATGGGCCTGGAGTATTTCTGCAACGAAACCGACGAACTATGGCGGAAACCCGACGCGGAAATGATCGCGCTCGCCGCCGAAGAGATGGAGCGCATCGGGATCTTTTCCCGCTCCGATCTGCTGGACGCCGTGGTCATCCGGGTCCCCAAAACCTACCCCGCCTACTTCGGCACCTACGACCGTTTCCCGGAGCTGCGCGATTACGTTGACCGGTTCGAAAATCTCTATCTGATCGGCCGCAACGGCATGCACCGCTACAACAATCAGGACCATTCCATGCTCACGGCCATGACCGCCGTCGATAACATCGTCGCGGGCCGGACCGACAAATCCAACATCTGGGCGGTCAACACCGAGCAGGATTATCACGAAACGAAAACCGAGACGCCCCCGGCGCGGACCGGAGCCTGAAGCGGCCCGGATCCTTGCCCGCCTGTGCCGGGCGTTCCGCCCGCGCGGTTCCGTTAAGATATGTACGTGAAACGGACGCTTGCATTTTTCCTGCTGCTGCCCGCCTTCGCCGCGCCGCCGGCGCCGGAAAGCCACTTCGGACACAAGATCGGCGTGGATAATGAGCTGCTCGATTGGGACAAGGTCGTCAGCTATTTCCAGGCGCTTGAACAATCGAGCGACCGGATCAAACTCCAGGAGCTCGGCAAAACGGTGGAGGGCCGGCCGCAGATCGCCGCGATCCTCTCCTCGGCGGCCAATCTCAAGAATCTCGATCACTACCTCGATATCCAGCGCCGCCTCTCGGATCCGCGCCGGACCACCCCGGCCGAGGCCGCGCGCCTGGAAGCCGAAGGGAAAGCGATCGTCATGATCACCTGCTCGATCCACGCCACCGAAGTCGCCTCCACCCACACCGCGGTCGAGTTCGCCTATCGCCTGCTGACCGAGCAGAATCCGAAGTTCCGCGCGATTCTCGACAACGTGATCCTGCTTCTGGAGCCGTCGCAAAATCCCGACGGCGTCGATATCGTCACCCGCTGGTACCGGAAAACGCGCGGCACGCCCTACGACGGATCGAGCCCGCCGGAGCTTTATCATCACTACGTCGGCCACGACGATAACCGCGATTGGTACATTTTCACGCAGCCGGAAACGCGCAACACGGCTTCGCTCGAAAACCGGTGGCATCCCGAGATCGTCTACGACGTTCACCAGATGGCGCCCAACGGAGCGCGCCTGTTCGTTCCGCCATGGATGGATCCGGTGGACCCCAATATCGATCCGATCCTGGCGAGCATCTGCAACATGATCGGCACCGGCGTGGCCACCGATCTGTATGCCGCCGGAAAAACCGGCATCGCCATCAACGGCGTCTACGATTTCTGGTCCCCCGCGCGGCAGTATCAGGCCTATCACGGCGGCGCGAGAATCCTGACCGAATCGGCCAGCGCGAGGCTGGCCACGCCGATCACGATCCGGCCCCAGGATATCGCCGAAAACGCGCTGGGCTACAATCCCCGCGAAAGAAGCTGGAACTACCTGGTTCCCTGGATGGAAGGCACCTGGCATCTGCGCGACATCATCGATTATCAGGAGATCGCCTGGGAATCGGTTCTGTATCAGGCCGCCACCCGGCGCAGCGATCTGCTTCGCTACTTCTATCAGATCAACAAGGATAACGTGGAGCGCTCCAACCCCAACGCGTTCGTGATCCCCGCAGTGCAAAACGATCCCGGCGCCGCCAGGAAAATGCTCGAAACCCTGGCCTTCGGCGATATCGAAATTCAGCGCGCCGCCGATAGTTTCACCGCCGACGGAAAGCCGTTTCCCGCCGGCAGCTACGTGATCAGCATGCATCAGCCGTTTTCCGGCTGGGCGAAGACCTTGCTTGAGGTGCAAAACTATCCCGATCTGCGCCTGTATCCCGGCGGCCCGCCCAAGCGCCCCTACGACGTAACCGCGCAGACGCTGCCGCTGCTGATGGGCGTCGATGTCGCCACCGTGAAGGACAGCTTCACCGCGAATCTGAAGCCCGCGGCCCGCTTCAGCTTTGAATTGGACCATCCTAAACCGCTGGACGGCTGGCCGGCAAGCGATGTGGATTCGTGGAGGGAAGTGGCCCGCCTATGGAAGTCGGCTAAGCCGGTCTATCGCGACACCGCCACTGGCGATTTTTACCAGTCTCCGGGCAACGGCCGCAAGGAGATCCCGGCGCCGCGCATCGGGATGTATCAAAGCTACAATCCCAGCATGGACGAGGGCTGGACGCGCTGGCTCTTCGACGACTTCGGATTCGTTCACACCTCGCTGCATAACGCCGATATTCAGGCCGGCGGGCTGCGGCAGCGCTTTGATACGATCATCATTCCGGATCAGCAGCGCGGCCAGATCGTCAATGGCCATCGTCCCGGCACCATGCCCCCCGAATATTGCGGGGGAATCGGGGAAAAAGGCTCGGCCGCGCTGAAGGAATTCGTCGAGCAGGGCGGCACTCTGATTCTGCTCAATCATGCCTCCGACTACGCCACCCAGGACTTGGGCGTGAAAGCCAGAAACGTGCTGGCCGGAGTCGCCAGCCGCGACTTCTATTCGCCCGGATCGTTGCTGAACGTGAGCTTAGATCCCAAGAGCCCGCTCGCTTACGGAATGCCGGAGCGCATCACGTTGTGGAGCGAGCAAAGCCCGGCCTGGGACGCCCCGCCCGAGCAGGTCGTGGCTCGTTATCCCCCGGACCATGTGCTGGCTTCGGGTTGGCTGCTCGGAGAAAAATATCTGGCCGGCCGGGCCGCGCTGTTGGATGTGCCGGTGGGGCATGGCCGCATGATTCTTTTCGGGATGCGGCCGCAGTATCGGGGACAGAGCTACCAGAACTTCAAGCTGCTGTTCAACGCGCTGGTTTATCATTGAGCCGCCGCGATTGCGGTTCCCCCGCGAGCGGGATCACGGCGACGCCGCGCCGGCGGCGAAGCTCGGCGGCGGCTTGCCGCCGGCGGTCCGCTTCGGCCTCCTGCCGGGCGCGAATTTCATCCTCTGTCGCCAGCCGGTGCGACTTGGCGAGAATCATCTTTGCGGCAATGCGCGGCGGCGCCTCGACCAGGGCGCCGTCGCGGCTGGCCAGCCAGACATCGGCCGGCAGGCTCGCCGCGAGCGCGTGGAGATCCTGCCAGTACTTTCTAAGATCACGCATCGCCGCCGCCCCGCAACGCCCGGGCGATCTCTTCCATGGCGCGCCGCTTTTCCTCCGCGCTCATCAGCGGATGAATGTCTTCGATCTTGATGGCGTCGCGCCGGCGCCGCCCTTCCACCTCCTGCGCCACGGACCGGCGCAGCTCCTCGAGCGCCGCCGCGTCCAGCTCCCGCACCAAGGCTTTGAATTTCGCTTTCATCGTCTGTTCCTTTCGTTGTAGGCCCGTTCGATTTCGTCGGCGTTGGCGGAAATCTGGACGGCCATTTTCTTCAGGGCCGCCGCGCGGGCCAGCAGCGCGCCGGAGACGCCCCTGGAGAGATCGACCGGCAGCACCATCTCTTCGGTGACCGCCTGGCGCATCTGTCCCAGCACGCGTTCGGCGCGCTCCTGCGCGATCGATTCCAGCGCGCGGGCGCGCGACATCGCCGCGTGCGATTCGCCGCGCAAGGCCGCGATCTGCGCCTGCGGGATCAGATGCTCGACGATCTGTTCGATGGCGCGGGTCACCAGCCCGTTCTGGCTCTCCAGGGCGATCTCCGCCAGCAGCTTCTTGAAGTCGGGCTTTTCGCCGGCGCAGGCGCTGGCCACCAGCGTTTCGATGGCGATCCGCGCCGCGGCGGCGGCCTGTTCGCGCAGTTCGCGGGCCAGCCCGCTCAACACCCGCTCCGCTTTCTTCAGTTTCGACAGATGATCCTCGGCGCTTTGCTGCGCCGCGGCGGCTTCGGCCACCTCGGGCCGCTGCTCGGCGGCGGCGATCGATTCCTCCACCCGTTTCTGCAACTCCTGCGCCAGGCGTTGCTCGTCCTCGGTGGCCACCGCTTCGAGGGTCGGCGTTCTGGCCAGATCAAAACTCATGAAAATCTCCTCTGCGCGGATCTTATCCCGGCCGGCGTGCCGCAAAAGGCCGGCAAAAGCGTCAATTTGGTGAAAAAACGGCCCAAATTCGCGCGCAACACGCGCTTTGCCGGCGCAACGATCGGGGGCTTTTTGCAAGCAATCTAAGCGATTCGCCCCGTACCCTGGCCGCGCGGCTCCTGCTAGTATGTGAGCGGCGGTATGGTATGCGGCGGCTAATGCTGGTTCTGTTGCTCGGTGTTGCGGCAAGCGCGCAGTCTTTGGTCGAACACGCCGCGGCGGCGGCCGGAGGCAGCATCGGCGGGGTGGCGGGCAAGAAAGTCGGCGAGGGTCTGGCCGGCATTTTCAACAAAGTCGATGTATCCGCGGCGAAAGCCGCCAAAAGCGGGGCCTCGAAGACGCCGTTGGGGGAAGCCGCGGATGAGTTTATGGAAGTCGGACCCGGCGTGCCCAGGAGCGCGCCGTCGGTTCCCCCGCCTCCGCCTCTTCATCGCGCCGCGGTTCGCAAAGTGGCGCGGACTCCGGCGCCCGTCCCCGCTGCGCCCGCCGCGCCTGCCGCGCCTCCGCCTCCGGCGCCGCAGCCCACCCGCGACGATCTCAGAAAGGCCGAAACGGGAATGAGTCGCGACGCGCTGCTGCAAATGGGGCCGCCGGCGGTGCGCATCACCATGTTTGAGGACGGTCACCTGCTCGAAATTTACCGCTATATGGCGGAGGATACGATCGTCGGCGTGGTGCGCCTGATCGATGGAACGGTTGCGGCCGTGCAAATGCCCTAAGATGGGCGTGTGCTGATCCGCGTTCTCACGCCGGCAGACGCCGTCGCTTTTTCAAAACTGCGGCGCGAGCGGCTGGAAGACTCCCCACGCGCCTTCGCCGAATCGCTGGCCGAGCACGATTCCCTGCCCCTTTCCAAGATCGCCGAGCGTCTGTCCCGTTCTCCCGACAACTTCGTGGTCGGCGCATTTTCGCCGAAGGCGGAACTGATCGGAATGGCGGGATTCGCGCGCAATTCGCGCTTGAAAAGCCGGCATAAGGGAGTGATCTGGGGCGTCTATGTCCGGCCGGGCTGGCGCGGCGCCGGCGTGGGGCGCGCGCTGCTGACGGAGTTGATCCGCCAGGCGAAAAAGTCGTCCGGCCTGGAGCAGATTTACCTGACCGTTTCCACCACCCAGGTCGCCGCCCGGCGCCTGTATGAGTCGCTTGGCTTTGAATGCTTCGGGCACGAACGCCACGCGCTGAAAATCGGCGACGACTACGTGGATGAAGATCACATGGTGCTGTGGCTGACGCCAGACTGATTTTATTTCTCCGGCCGGATTCCGGCGGTGCGGGAAGCGGTGGTCGATCGGGCCAGAGAGTATAATCGGGATGTGCGCCAAATATTGCCGATCGCGGTGGCCGCGCTTGCGGCGGCCTGTTCCCGCGATATCCAGAATCCGGAGGCCGTTAAGCGGGGAGTGCTGCAATACTTGGACGAGAGAAAGGCGCAGACCGGCCTCGATCCGGCGCAGATGCAGATCGATATCGGCTCGGTTTCCTTTGAACGGAATGAAGCGCGCGCAGCGGTGATCTTTCGTCCGAAAAACGAGCCGGATCCGCAGCCGCTGAGCATCACCTACGTGCTGGACCGCAAGGGCAACCGATGGGTGGTGCGCCCGCATGCGGCTTCCAGCGGAAATCCACATGGGGCGGAGCTGCCGCCGGGCCATCCCGGCGCCGGCGGCGTAGACGGCCAGCCGCTGCCGCCCGGCCATCCGGCGATTCCGGAAGGCCCGCGGCCATGAAAACGGTCGCCGTGCTGGGAGGAGGACCGGCCGGTGCGTTCGCGGCCGAAAGACTGGCGCGCGCCGGCCTGCGCGTCATCGTATTCGATGAAAAACTCGCCTGGGAAAAGCCCTGCGGCGGCGGATTGACGTATAAAGCGTACAAAGAATATCCGTTTTTGATCGAAAACGACACACCCAAGCGGCTGATTACGGAGACGTCGATCGCGGCGCCGAAGGCCGGCGAAGTGAAGATGGCGCTGCGGCGCCCGCTGGTGATTTACTCGCGCTTCGATCTGAACCGCATGCTGCTGGAGCGCGCCGCGCGGGCCGGAGCCGCGGTCGAAAAGACGCGGGTGCTGGGAATCGAGCGGCGGGACCGCGGCTGGAGGCTGCGCACGCGCTCCGGCGCGGCCGAAGCCGATTTCTGCATCATCGCGACAGGAGCGCGGAATCCGCTGCGGGAGGTGGGAACCGAGTGGCGCGCCGGCGATACCATGAGCGCGCTCGGCTACTATGTCCCGGCCTCGCGGGAGCGCATCGACATTCAATTCCTGGAGCAGTTGGAAGGATACATCTGGGTGTTTCCGCGCTGCGGCCACCTTTCGGTGGGCATCTGCGGCAAGGGGGAGCCGGCGCAGTCGCTGCGCGCGCGGCTGGAGCGGTATATGGATGAGCGGGGCATTCCCTGGAAGGGATCGGCGTTCTACAGCCACATGCTGCCCTCGCTGGAAACTCCGGGATGGAAGCAGAACCGTGTGGCGGGCGACGGTTGGCTGGCGGTGGGCGACGCCGGGGGGCTGGTGGATCCGATCACCGGCGAAGGCTTGTACTACGCCATGCGTTCGGGCGATCTGGCCAGCCGCGTGGTGTTGGGGGAGACGCATTCCTTCGGCGAAAAGGCCGCCGCCTACCGCGCGCTTCTGCGCCGCGAATTCGCGCTCGATCTGGAGTTCGCGGCGATGCTTGCCAAGCGTGTCTTTCTGGGCCGTTTCATGTTCAACACGGTTCCGGCGCGCATGATCCAGTTCATCCGCCGCAGCCCGCGTTTTCGCGATCTGATGCAGGATCTGTTCGCGGGCACGCAGCCTTATCTGACGCTCAAAAGCCGGCTGCTGCGCAATTTGAACGGGACGCTTCAGGAAGTGCTGATGAATTTCTTTCTGAACCGCGTGATTCCGGAACGCTCGCCGGGCCTATGAACACCGCGCGTTCGGAGGCCTGGTTCGCGCGGGCGCAGTCGCGGATCCCGGGCGGGGTGAATTCGCCGGTGCGCGCCTTTAAGGCCGTGGGCGGCGCGCCGAGGTTTATCGCGCGCGGGCAGGGCTCGCGCCTCTTCGATATCGACGGCAACGCCTACATCGACTATGTGGGATCGTGGGGGCCGCTGATTTTAGGGCACGGCCATGCCGCGGTGAGCGAAGCGGTGCGCGCCGCGCTAGAAGACGGGACCAGCTTCGGCGCGCCCACAGAGCGCGAAGTGGAGCTGGCGGAACTGATCGCGCAGATCATGCCGTCGATGGAGATGTCGCGGCTGGTCAACTCCGGGACCGAGGCGACCATGAGCGCGCTGCGGCTGGCGCGGGGTTTCACCGGCCGCGAGCTGACCGTCAAATTCGAAGGATGCTATCACGGGCACGTCGATTCGCTGCTGGTCAAGGCGGGTTCGGGCATGGCGACTCTGGGGATCGCCGACACCGCCGGCGTGCCCGCCGGATTCGCCGCGAGCACGATCGCGCTGCCGTTCAACTCGGTCGCGGCCGCCGAGCAGGCGTTCCAGCGGCACGGCGGCAAGATCGCCTGCGTGATCGTCGAGCCGGTGGCCGGCAACATGGGCTGCGTTCCGCCGCTTCCGGGGTTTCTGGAGGCCTTGCGCGAACTGACCGCGCGCCACGGCGCGCTGCTGATTTTCGACGAGGTGATGACCGGGTTCCGCCTGGGGCTGGGCGGCGCGCAACAGCGATTCGGCATCAGGCCCGATCTGACCACGCTCGGAAAAATTATCGGCGGCGGACTGCCCCTGGCGGCATACGGGGGCCGCGCCGACGTGATGAAGCGCGTCGCGCCGCTGGGGCCGGTGTATCAGGCGGGAACGTTATCGGGCAATCCTCTGGCGGTGGCCGCCGGACTGGCGGCGCTGCGCTATCTACGGGACCATCCGGAGATCTACGGCGAGCTGGAGAGGCGCGCCGCGCAGTTATGCGCCTGTCCGCCGCCCCAAGTGACGGTGAACCGCGCCGGATCGATGTTCACGTTTTTCTTCACCGGCCGGCCGGTGACCGATTGGGAATCGGCGCGGCAGTGCGACACGGAACGGTTTGCGCGATTTTTTCATCACCTGCTGGAGCGCGGGGTGTACCTGCCGCCATCACAGTTCGAGGCGGGTTTTGTTTCGGCGGCGCACAGCGAGGAGGATATCCGGAGGACCGTGGAAGCCGCGCGGGAGTTTTTTGAAGCGGCCGCCCCTCCGCCCTCCAATCCGTGACCGCCGGGCTTTGTGAAAGCTGCGCGTTTTGCAGGCGGATCCGCTCTGACCGCGGCTCGCTCTTCTATCTGTGCGAGCGGTCCTTCCACGATCCGGCGTATCCGAAATATCCGCGCCTGCCGGTGCTGGCCTGCGGCGGCTATCAGCGCCGGGTGGAAGAAGCCGGGAGCGGCGATCCTCCGGAGTGAGGCCGGGGACGGCTGCCGTTGCCGCCGCGGATCATCGCTTGCGCGCGGCCGCGCCCGCGGCGATGGCGCGCGCGGAGTATCCCACTCCGGCGACGAACCGCAGCAGGGGCCCGTGCGCGGGCACCGCGCTTGATCCGGTAAAGTACAGTCCCGGAACCGAAGATTCCAGGTGCGCCGACAGCGCCGGGCAGTTGGTGCCCTCCTGCAGGCGCACGCGCGCCAGCAGGTCCGGCGCGAGGATTCCGGGCTTGGCGATGTCGAGCGCGTATCCGGTGGCGAGCAGGACGTGATCGGCGAAGGCGCGCGAGGAGTCGTCGAGAACCAGCGCGATCCCGCTCCCCTCGGGTTTCGCCGAGGCGACCATCCGTCCGGGGCGGAGGCGTACTCCGCCCATGCGCGGCGCCAGCCATCCGGCGGCGGCCGGACGCAGGCAGCGCTTGCTGAACTTTTCGCGCAGCGCCTGCGGCCACAAACGGACCAGTTGAGGGACCTCCACCATCCAGTCCAGCGGGAACGGCCCGACGCCGCTCGGAGCGCGCATCCAATGCGTCATGGCTTTGGCTCCCTCCCAGCCGATCCAGCGGATTTCGCCGCGCGAGATCAGCTCGACTTCCGCGCCCGCTTCAGCCAGCAGCGCGGCCGACTCCACCGCGCTCTGCCCGCGTCCGATCACCGCCACGCGGCGTCCTTTAAATTTGCCCAGATCGGTATGATCGGCGGTGTGGCTGGCCAGCTCCGGCGGCAAGCCGCGGAACACCTCCGGGATGAACTCCTGATTGAGAAGACCGGTGGCGACCACCACGTTTTCGCTTTCGAAGCGTTCGCCGTCTTGCAAAAGAATGCGGAACCGGCCGCCGGCGCCGTCGACGCGCCGCACCTTGCGGCGGTCGAGATCGGGCACGGTCTGGCGCTGGAACCACTCGCCGTAGTGGATGAAGTCCTCGATGGGGATGGGAGCGGTGCGGCGGATCGCGCCAGTGGAGGCGTACTCGTTGAGCGAGTACCGGCCGCCGGGCGCGGAAAAGTTGGATGCGTTCCAGGCCGAGCGCAGCTTCATGCCGGCGGGCATGTGGCCGCGCCAAAACGACATGGGCTCGCCGAAGACGCGGGTTTCAATGCCGGCGGCGCGCAGGTGCGCCGCTGCGGACAGGCCGGAGGGTCCGGCTCCGATGACCGTCATCCGGCAGGCGGATTTCGGCGCGCGGGCCTTGGCGCTGGCCGCGGCGGGTTTTACGGGTGTCAGGCTGGCGTTCATGGGATCTTGCTCATTCTTTGGCTGAAATGTGGGTGCTGCGGTTGCCCCTGGCCGCGCGGGGCCGAGGGTCTCGCCGGAACTCGATCAAGCAACATCATGGGCGAAGGAGACTCATGTTGAAAATCTAACGATGGTACTGTACGGCACCGAACTTCAGAACTGGAGCCGCGGCCTTGGCGGCCAAAAGGCGGATATAAAGTTCCTCCCAGCGCGAGACCACGCGCTGCTCGGAAAATCGGGCCTGAGTCCGGGCGCGGCCGGCGCCACCCATGGCCTGCCGGACGCCGGCCGGCAGATCCATCAGCCGCAACATCGCGGAGCCGAGCGCGTGCGGGTCGGCCGGGCGGACCAGATAACCGGTTTCGCCGTCTTCCACCACTTCAGCGTTGCCGCCCACATCGGTGGCGACGATGGGCAGCGACGCGGCCGAAGCTTGCAGCAGGGCCATTGGCAGGCCTTCGCTGCGCGAGGACATGACATAGGCGTCGGCAGCGGCCATCAAATCGGGAATATCCTGGCGAACTCCCATCAGGCGGACCGCTTGGTTCAAGCCTCGGGCGGCGATCTGGCGTCGGATGGCGTCCATCAACGAGCCATTCCCGCAGATGAGCAGGACCGCCTGGCGCTGGCGCGCGCAGACCCCGGCGAAGGCGTCGATCATGGTGGAGTAGTCCTTGACCGCCTCCAGGCGTCCGGCGGCGAGCCAGACGAAGCGCCCGGCAAGGTCCAGCGCGGAGCGCAGGCGCGCCCGCGTCTCCGGATCGGGGCGATAAACAGCGGTATCGACGAAATTGGGAAGCGGCAAAACCTTTCCTGCGGGCACGGATCGGTTCAGCACGCACTGCTCGGCGGCGGCGCCGCACACGGTGGTGGTCAGGTCCGCCCAGCGGTCCGTAATCCGGTGGGCGATTTCGCGCAGGCGGGGCGATCCGCGGCGCACGGCGTTCATGCGCAATCCGTGCAAAGTGCAGATCAGCACCGGAACCCGGGTGAGCGGGCGGACCGCGCGCGCCAGCAGATTGGCGTGCGTCATATGGCTGTGCAGAACATCGGGCTGGAACTGATCGGCGATTTTTTTGAGGCGAAGCACGGCGCGCGGATCGGGTACGCCGCGCTTCATCGACAGGGAACGGACGGGGATGCCCGCCGCCAGGACTTCGGGAGCGAGCTCCCCGGGCGGGAGCATGGAAACCAGCAAGGCGTTCCAGCCGCGGCGGTGCAGCGCGGCGGCGAGCTGCATCACCTGGACTTCGGCTCCGCCGTGCGTCATCAGATTGGTCGCAAGCAGCAGAACCTTGCGGCCGTGGCCGGCGCCGGCGGCGTTGCGGTGGGACATGGGAAACGATGCGGTCATCGGCTCCTCCCGCCGGCCGCCGCCACCGCCGGCGAGCTTTCCTGGCTGAAGAGCGCGGCCATTTCCGCCAGCGACTGCATGCTCAGGAACTCCAACCTGCCTTGCTCGCGAAGCCGGCTTGCCCGCTGGAGAATCTGGCGCAGGCCGCCGAGCATCTCCGCCGATTTTGGCGCCAGATCGGTGGGATGAAACCAGAGATGGAATACGCGGCCGCTGGCGGCGGCGGCCTCCAGTCCTTTCACCGCCCGCTCGACGCGCCACGCCACCGGGATGGCGCCGCGCACGCCGCGCGCCGGCGTAAACAGCATGGAGCCGGGGACCTGCCAGAGGCCATCGGGATGACGCGAAGGCATCACCACCGGCGGCGGCGCAGCGCGCAGGATGTCCCAGGCATGGCCCAGGCGGTGTTTCCAGCCGCGGCGGTTGGTCTGATGATGCCAGCTTGCGTCCTGGCAGCGGAAAATCGAGTATCCGAAGCCGGCCAGCAGGCCGGTGTGCGCGATGCGATTGCGCGGGAAGGCGAAGGATTTCAAAACCAGGCTCATCGAGCGCGCGCTGGCCTGGAGCTGGGCCAGTTCGGCGGCGGCGGCCTCCGCCGTGCACATCGGATCGGTGAAGGGCAGGTGGGTGAAGCCGTGTCCACCGATCTCCTGGGGAACCGGACAGTCGCAGATGCGGCGGAGCAGGTCGCGGGCGCACAGCTCTTGCTGAGCCAGCTCGCGGAGATCGCCGAGGCGCACGTCGTTGGAGCGCGCTCCGGTTCGCAGCAGGCGCCGCGCGGCGAGGGCCGCTTCGGGATCGAGAAAGAGCTGGCCAACCACGCACCAGGTGGCCGGAAGGCGGAACTCGCGGAACAGATCAAGGAGCCCGTCGACGATGGCCGCGCGCTCCTCGGCGCAAAGCCGGCGGAACGAGTCGCGGCCGGCGCGGTCGATGGTGCCCCAGATGAGCTCGAAATCGAGGCTGACGGTGAAAACGCCGGCCGGAAAACGGTCCAGTTCTTTTGGGATCCCGTTGGTGGCGATGTTCATTGGGGATTTTGGCTCTCCAGGTCGAAACCCAGCGATTGCCACTGGGAAAAAGTGACGCGCGCGCCGCTGGGAAGCACCCAGGCGAGCGGCGTGACGGAATAGAACAAATTATGGTTGGAGATCAGCCCCGGCTGAGTGGCGGCGTCATTCAGGCGGATGTAGCCGCGGAACGTATCGGAGGTCGGGGTGAGATAGCAGAAGGTGTTCTGCTCGATGCGCCAGGAGCCGCTGCCGCCGATCTCCACCCCCATCGCGGTGATCGCCGGGCGATCGACCAGCACCAGATTGCGCCGCGCGCAAGCGCGCGTGGCGGTATAGCCGCCGTACTGGCGCAGGGCGTTGTCGTAAAACGTATTGTTCTCCAGCAGAATGTCGAGCCGCATGCCTTCGTTCCCCAGATAGAGTCCGGCGGAGGCGTTTTCATGAATGTAATTGCCGATCACCTTGACGTCGCCGTGGAAGGTGCCGGTGATGCCCCGTCCGGCCTGGTTCTGCGCCGGATTGCCGTTGGCGTAGACATCGTTGCCCGCGATGCGGACGTCTTGAAGCGTGGTGAAGGCCGGCGTGGTGTGGCCGAGAAAGATGCCGTTGGCGGAGTTCCAGCCGGCTCCGCCGATCTGATGATGAATCGAGTTGTTGCGGATGAGGAAGCGGCGGTAGGTGTTGGCGTCGCCGTCGATGCGGATGCCGTCCCAGGAGGCGGTGGTGTCCAGCGCATTGCCGAAGATCTGGCTATCCTCGATGGCGACGTCGTTGGAGTTGTAAACCAGGATTCCAAAGGTGCGGGAGCCGCTCACGGTCACGTCGCGGATCCGGATGCTGGTTCCGCCGTAGACGTTGATGCCGGCGCCCAAGGAGTTTCTGACGGCGATCGCGGAGATCACCAGGTCGTGCAGGCCGTGGGCTTTGAGCAGCCCGTTGGAGGCCGCCGAAAGGACTCCGGTGCCATCGAGGACTGGCGCCGGATCGGCCGCATCGCCGTAGGCGCCGATGGTGACCGGAGCGAGCGGTGCGCCGGAACTCGCCAGGATCAGCGGTTCATTCCACACATCGCCGCGTTTGAGCAGGAGGGAGTCGCCCGGTTGAAGCTGCTGCGCGGCCGCGCGGGCCAGCGTCTGCCAGGGCTGATCCGGCGAGCGTCCGGAGGCCAGATCCGATCCGTTGACGCGATCGGCATAATATACGGCGGCGCTTGCCGGAGCGGCCAGGATCACCGCCAGGAGGAGAACATATTTCTTCATCGCCAAAACCGGAGTCATGGGTTGGTCAGTACGCCCCTTCGCCAGCGAGCACGGTGCGGACGGTGCGCGCCAGCAGATATATGTCGAGCCACACCGACCAGTTGCGCACGTAGTAGGCGTCCAGCTCCACGCGTTTGGAATACGACGTGGTGCTGCGCCCGGAAACCTGCCATAGTCCGGTGAGCCCGGGGGTGACGCGGCAATAGAGGCCGAAGCCGTCGCCGTATTTGATCACCTCGTCATCGACGATGGGCCGGGGTCCCACCAGGCTCATCTCCCCGCGCAGCACGTTCCAGAGCTGCGGCAGCTCGTCGAGGCTGGTTTTGCGCAGCAGCCGGCCGAGCGGGGTGATGCGCGGATCTCGTTGCAGCTTCATGTTCTCCCGCCAGTACCGATGTTCGGCGGGATGATCCCTGAAATATTGTTCGAGGATTCTGGCGCCGTCGGCATACATGGTGCGGAACTTCCACATTTTGAACTTCCGTCCGCCGCGGCCGATGCGGCGGTGGCCGAACAGCACGCCGCCGGGCGACTCCAGGCGGATCATCGCGGCGATCAGCAGCATCAGCGGGAACAGGAGAACCAGCAGCACGCCGCTCACGGCGAGATCGAAGGCGCGCTTGGCCAGGCGGCGGCTGGGGACCAGCAGATCACGCCGCAGTTCCAGGGCCACGCCGCCGGCGACGTCCCGCGTCTCGACGCCGAAGCTCGAAAATCCGTCCAGGCCGGGCATCAGGTAAATTTTGGAAAACACGTTGGCGTGCGATTCGAGCAGGCGCGGCAGGCCGTGGCCCTGGAGATCGGAGAACGCCACGATGGCCCGGCGGATCCGCAGACGGCTGGCGTAGAGCGGGGCGGAGGCGTACGTGCCCAAAACAGGAACACCCAGAATTGTTTCGGGTGCCCCCGCCTCCGCCAGAAACACCGCGGCTGGCCGCAGGCCGGCCTGCGGCTGCGCCTGCAATCCCTCGATCAACCGCCGCGCCGTTTCCCGCGTGCCGAAGACCGCCACCGGATATCCCCAGGACGGCGCGCTCGAACCGGCTTTGCGGGCCACAGCACGGGCGCAGGGAACGGCGGCCAGAGTCATCAGCCAGGCCCCCAGGAACGCCGCGCGGGAATAATCGACGCCGGCCTTGAACAGAAACAGCAGAACCGCGAACAGAACGAAAACCAGCGTGGTGGCGGCGGTGAGCCGGCGGATTTCCCGCACCGGATGATGCGCCACCGGAGAATATTGTCCGAACAGCGCGTAAGCCAGCGGGAACAGCAGCAGCGCGCCGCCGCTGCGGGCATAGAAAGCCGGATCGAAGCGGCCGCCGAGGGCGGAGCGCAGCAGCACCGCGGCCAGCAATGCCAGGGCCGCGCCGGCCAGATCGGCGAAGAGAAGATGCAGAGCGCGCAGGCCCGGCCGGAACCTCGCGGCGGACGGCGGGGCCAAGGCAAGCGCCGGGGTCATACCCGTTCCTCCGCCGGAATCTGCCGCGCGATGGCGGCGCCCAGCACGCGTTGGTAGAGATCGAAGGTTTTGGCGCAGGTCATCGAAAATGTGAAGTGGCGCTGGTAGCGCGCTCGCGCGGCGCGGCCCATTTGCACGCGAAGGCCCGGATCGGCGATCAGGCGGCGCAGGGCGGCGGCCAGCGCGCCTGCATCGCCGCGCGGGACCAGCAAACCGGTCTCCGGGGTCACCGCTTCCGCGACCCCGCCCACCTCGCTGGCTACCACCGGCAGGCCCGCGCGCATCGCCTCCAGAATGCTGCGGGGAAAACCCTCCGAACGCGAGCTCAAAACGAAAAGCTGGGCCTGGCTCAAACGCTCGGCGACATGGGCCGACGAGCCGGAAAACAGCACGCGGTTTTCCAGGCCGAGCTGAGCCGCGCGCCGCCGGGCCTGCTCCAGCAGCGGGCCGGCGCCGACAAATTCGAAGCTCCAGGGGATCCCGCGCAGCCGCGACAGGGCCTCGAGCTGCAACAGCGGATCCTTGGGAGGTTCGAACCGCGCCACGGTGATCAGGTGCGGCGGCTCGGTTTCCGGGCGCGCGCAGAGAGCGGGCGGAACGTCGTGGACGCCGTTGTGAATCAATTCGAAGCGGTCCGGGCCGGCGATGCCGCGGCGCAGGGCCAGATCCTGCTCAGCCTGGCAGACATTGACGATGCGGGCGGCCAGCGGCGCGGCGAGCCGCTCGGCCAGGGTGAAAATCAGCCCGCCGGCGCGCGAGACGCGGTCGGCGATGGACCATCCGTGCGCCGTGAACACACACGGCACGCCCGCCATTTTCGCGGCCACGCGGCCCAGCAGGCCGGCTTTGGCGGTGTGCGCCGAAACCAGATCGGGTTCAAGGCGGCGCAGCGCGGCCGCGATCCGCACGACGGCCGCCGCGTCGCGCAGCGGATGAATGCTGCGCCGCAGCGCCGGAACCACTTCGCAGGGGATGCCGTAACGCCGGAACTCCTGGTAGGCTTCGCCCGCGCCGCCGGTGAGGATAGTGGCGCGGTTTCCGCGGCGGATCCACTCGCGCGCCAGATCGCGGACATGAATGGTCGCCCCTCCCACCGCATCGCCGCGCGTGATCAGATAGACGACGTGCATCGCTACTTCCCCGCCCCCGCCGCCGCGCGGAGTTTTCGAAAACATGCTTCAAACACGGTGTCTTCCAGCGAGCGCCGGCGCGAGCGGAACTGCGATTTCAGTTCGGCCAGGCTCACCAGACGGCCGCGATATCGCCCGACATCGGCTTTGAACCGCGCGATATCTGCGGTTTGCCAGGCGTTCAGATGCAGGCAAACCGTCCAGGTGCCGGCCGGCATCCAGCGGAATCTGCCGAGCTGCTGCGGAACCCACAGCAAGCCCTGGGGATCAACGAACGGCGCAAGCGCGTAGCCGTCGCTGATGCAATCGACGCCGAGTGCGGCGAGCAGCCGGACGGTGGTTTTATCGAAGGAATGCGCGGGCGCGACCCAGGCGTCGGCGCGAACCCCCTGGGCGGCGAAGATGGCCAGCGCGTTTTCGAGCTTGCGGCGCTGCTCGGCCTCCGGCAGGCCCGCGAACTCGCTGTAGGCGTTGCGGCCGATGATACCCGCCGATGGGCTGACGTAGCGATGCTCGTAGCCGTGCAGGCCGATGGCCCAGCCGCGCCGCTGCCAGGCGCGTACGCGGCTCCAAAAATCCGGATCCGGCGCATCCACTTCCAGGTGCGGATCGCGGTTGGCCGGCACCACCGCCAGCAGCGGCCGCGCTCCCGCCTGGTCGAGAATGCGCTCGACCTGCTCCCACACGGACCAGTTCATGGCCGGGCACAGATCGTCGATGCGGAGAAGGTAGCGCGCCGCCAAGCCTATTCGCCCCCTTTCCAGCGGTGAAGCTGCACCGCCACCAGGCCCTTCATGGTCACCGCGTCGTAGGTGTTAAAAAGATCGATCACGCGGCCTCCGAAGCTTTCCTTGAACCGGTTGATCTTCAAGCGGGCCGTGTCTTCGCCGCCGGCATACCAGCCGCCCAGATCGTAGGCGGCCACGCCGAGCTCGCGCAGGGCCAGCATGTCGCGCCAGTGCAGCAGCCGGTTGGCGCGGGCGAGCTCGGCTTCCTTTTCGCTGGAGTGATCCAAGCGATAGACGCTGGCCGAGTAGAGCAGGCGCGCCCAGCCGCGGTCGCGGAAGTAGGCATGCCAGACCAGCGCGTGGCCCTCGCGGTCGTCGACGCGGCTCAGGCACAGCCGGCCCTGAGCCCGCATGGCGCCGAGGCGGGCGCGGTTGGCGCGGGGAATTTTTCTGGACCGCGCGAAGCGGTCGAAAAACGCTTCGAACTGCCCGGCCAGCACCGCGCTCGGGCGGGAATCAAAGATGGTGGCCACCGGATCGGCCGCGGCTCTGCGGACATGGCGCCGGGCCATCGCATTCATCCCGCCGAAGATCCGGTCGGGGTCCTCGGAAAGGTCGATGACGCGCGTCTGAATCGCCAAGGAAAAAGTCCCGCGCACCTTTTCCAAACGCCACTGATAGCGGATCACGTCGGCGTTGACGGCGCCGCCGGCCGGTTCGTCGTAATGCAGCTCGGCGATGCGCACGCTGGACTTGGAGTACTGAATCATGGGCGGATCCTCTTGCCGGCGAGCAGCGCTTCGTAAAGCCGCTCCCACTGGCCGGCGATCTTTTCGAGGTCGTGATGACGGGACACGTGAGCGAAGGCGTTGGCGGCCAACTGCTCCCGCTCCGGATCGGGGAGCGTCATTAAGTGGAGCATGGTGTCGGCCAGCGCTTCCGGATTGGCGGGCGGCGCGGCCAGGCCGCTGACGCCGTGCGCCAGCACACTCGCCGCCGCAGGGGCATCGGTGGCGACCAGGGGCAGACGCGCGGCGCCGGCTTCCAGCAGCACCGACGGCAGCGCCGCGGCCCGCGACGCCGAAACGCAGGCGTCGGCGGCGTTCATCAGCGCCGGCATATCGGACCGTGCGCCGAGGAAGCGAACGCGCGGCGCGAGGTTCAAGCTGGCGGCCAGCTCTTCCAGCTCGCCGCGCAGGGCGCCGTCTCCCGCCAGCAAAAGGACCGCGTCGCGGCGCTGTGCGGCGACGCGCGCGAAGGCCCGGATCAGGCCGTGATGATCCTCCGGCGGGCGCAGCGGGGCCGCCGAAAGCCAGGCAAAACAGGCGCCCAGGCCGAGCGCTTCGCGCGTGCGCCGCCGCAGTTGGCCATCCCGGCGGAAGCGGGACAGATCAATCCCGGGGCGGATCATGGCGCGCTTCCCCCCTGCCCGCATCTGCTCCGGGCCGGCGGCGATGCTTGCGTCGCTGAGCCACTCCAGCAGCCGGCAAAACGCGCCCTTGCCCGCCGGAAGCGTGGTGATGCGGACGGGAACTCTCAGCAGAGCCGCCAGGGTTCGCGGATGGAAGGCGATCTGCGGCGCATGGCAGTGCAGGATGTGCGGCCGCTCGCTCTTCAGCAGCGGGGCGGGCGGCGCGCTGGTGACGGTCACCTGCCACTGGCGCGACCGCAGCCGCTGCGCCAGGTGATAGGCGGAGCGGTCAACCTCCGGCGCGTCCGCCAGAATCAGGACGCGCCAGGGCTTGCGCGCGGCTTCGCGCGGCGCGATGAAGGGCGCAAGAGCCGGGGCCGGCGCGCTCATCGGCAGACCTCCTCGCCTTCCTCCGCCGGCGCGCCGAGCGCCTGACGGTAGAGATCCTCATAAGCCGCGACCATGCCGCGATGGTCGAAGCAGCCGCGGGCGCGTTCAGCGGCGGCGCGCCCGAACTGGCGCCGCCGGCCGGCGTGGCGCGCCAGGCCAAGCATCGATTCGGCCAGCCCCGCGGCGTCTCCGGGGGCGGCCAGCAGACCGTGCCTGCCGTCTTCGGCCAGCTCCGGAACCGCGCCTACGCGGGTGGCGGCGATGGGCAGCCCGGCGGCCATCGCCTCCATAACCGAGAGCGGATTGCCTTCCCACAGCGAGGCCAGCGCGAAGATATCGCTGGCGCCCAGGATATCGGCGATGTCGCCGCGCTGGCCGAGGAAGAACACGCGCCGCTCAAGGCCCAGCTCGCGGACCTGCCGGCGGGCGGCATCCTGCAACCGCCCGCTGCCGGCCAGCACCAGCTTCGCCGCGGGAACTTCACGCGCCAGGCGGGCGAAGGCTTCCATCAGAGTCCGGTGATCTTTCTGCGGCTCGAAGCGCGCCACGCAGGTGACCAGCAAATCCTGCATGGCGAAGCCGTGAAGGCGCCTCCACTCCGATCGGGGGACAATCGGATGCTGATACTTCTCTACCGTAATGCCGTTGCGGATGACGGGAGCGGGGCGGCCGTAGACACGCTCGAAGCTGGCCGCGCACTCCTCCGAGATGGCCACCGGCTGAACGCGCCGCCGGAAGGCGCGCCTCTGAATCCACAGGCCGAGCCGGTCCGTCTCGCGGTCGGCCAGATTGTGAACGGTGTGGATGATGGGCGGCGATCCGGCCAGCGCGGCCGCCGGCAGAACATAACGTAAAACGTAGTTGTGCGTGTGCACGATCTCGGGCTGGGTCCGGCGCAGCAGCCGCGCCAGCCGCGGGATCATCCGCGGATCGGGGCCGCGGCGCTTGTCGAGATGAAAGACGGGAACGCCCGCCTGCTGGAAATCGTCGGCCAGGCTGCCGGGCGCGTAGCCGTACAGGCTGGCGACGGCGGGCTCGAAGCGGGCGCGGTCGCCCAGCAGCGCGAGATTGGCGACAATCCGCTCCAGGCCGTAGGGCACCAGGTCGGGCAGGATGTGCAGGACGCGAATGCGCTTCATGCCAGGGCTCCTTCCGGCGGCGCCGGGCTCCAGCCCCGCGCGCCGCGCTCCAGCCGCAGGGCCACGTGCGCCACCAGGATGCCGAACAGAAACCAGGTCGGCTTCCGGTATTCCCAGGTGAGCGCGGAAACCCCCAGGCACCAGACCGCCAGAACGGTGAGCCAGAAGCACCGTTCCAGCCACGGAAGGCGAAGCGCCAGGGCGGCCATCACCAGCAGCATGGCGGCGAATAACACGAATCCCACTACGCCGGTTTCCACCAGCACCGAGAGGAAGGAATTGTGGGCGACCGGGGTGAAGCGCCACGGCTCGCCGAAGGCGGGAATCAGCGCTACCGGATACGCCCCCGCCCCGATGCCTACAAAAGGCGAATGCTGAAAAACCCGCCAGCCTTCACGCCACAGGACCCTGCGGTCGTTGAGCGTGCCCTCGGTCATCTCCGAAGCGAGCGTCAGCAGGCGTTGCCAGGACGCCGCCGGAACCAGAATCAGCGCCGCGGCCAGCGCGGCGGCGCCGCCCGCCACAAGCAAGCGGCGGCGCCACGCCGGGATCGCGGGAAGCGTCCACAGGATCAGGCTGAGCCCGGCGGCCATGGCCAGCACCCCGCCGCGCGAGGCCGTCAGCAGGATCGCGAAACAGGCCGAGGCCATGTGCAGCAGATACACCCACTGCCACTTGGCGCCGCGCCGCAGGCTGAGATAATACGCGGCCGGCAGGCTGAGCGCCAGCGTCAGGGCCAGATCGTTGGGATCGAAGCCTTCCGCCGCGAAACGCTCGTAATACGTCTGCGCGCCGCTGAGAAACCGCCCGGCGGTCTGCGCCGCGGTGAGCAGCGCGCCGAAGACATAGGCATCCAGCAAAGCGAGGCATCGTTGTTCAAAGCCGCACAGCGTCCAGATAAGCAGCGGCACCGCCAGCAGTTGCAGATTGGTGAGGAAGCGCTCCGCGGTGAACTCCGGCGCGATGCTCCAGCGGTAGCTGAGCGCGGCCCACAACACAAAGGCGAACATCAGGACGTGGGTCGCGGTGGGAACGCGGAACCGCCCTTCCAGGGCGACGGCCAGCGCGCCGCCGGCCAGAGCCAGCAGTCCGGCCAGCCGTCCGATCGTGCCCAATCCCGGAATCTCGATAGTCTTCTCGACCGGAATGGAGAACACAAAGAGCCACAGCAGCGCGAAGGCGAGCCGGGAGAAGACGCTGGAGCGCGGCTTCATCGCGGGGCCTCCAGCGCGCCGCGCAGCACCCGCCAGGATGCGGCAGCCTGCGCCACATAGGCGGCGGCCAGCGAGAGCGCGGCTCCGCACAAGCCCGCCCTCGGAATCAGCAGATAGGCGGTGGCGGCGGAGGCGGCGATGGAGGCGGCCTGAATCGGCACCTGCTCGCGGAAGCGGCGCGCGGCGGTGATCGCGTATCCGGCAAACTGCGCCGCGAATCCGATGCCGGAGGCGGCGCTGAGCAGCGCCAGCACGTTCACCTGGTCCGCGTACTCCGGCCGGAACAGGAGCAGCAGAATGCGCCGCCCCGCAATCCAGGCCAGCGCCGCGCCCCCCGCGCCCATCGCCAGGCCGAGCCCGACCAGCCGGACGGTCATCCGCCGGAACGGGATAAAATCGCCCGCCGCGAACAGTTTCGCCAGCCGCGGCGTCACCGTCTGGCCCAGCGCATTGACCACCATGCCGCCCGCCGAGGTCAACGAAGCCAGCGCCGCGAAGATTCCCAGCGCGGAGGTGCTCATCCGGTTCGCGACGAAATACCGCGGGACGTTGCTTGCCAGCGACAGCGCCATCATCACCACCCCGAGCGGCAGCGCGGTCCGCAGCAGCCGCCACTGATCGGTCCAACGCGGCTTGCCCGGCGCCGGCTCGATCATCCCGCGCACCGCGATTCCCGAATCGTAGACGGCGTACAACATCAACCGGACCAGAAAGGACGCGGCTACCGCCAGCAGCAGCTTGCGCGTGAGCCACATCACGGCCGACAGCGCCGCCAGGGCTCCGATGCCGCGAAGCATCAGGGAGACCGCGATGCGGTCCATGCGCTCGTGCAGTTGCAACCAGCCGAAGTAGATGTCGGAGGCCCATTCCGCCGATTGGACCAGGCCCATCGCGGCGATGATCCAGCCCGCCCCGCCTGAGGCGCCGGCCCAGGCGCAAACCAGCGTCGCCGCGAATCCGGCCAGAATGGAGAGAAACCGCAGGCGGCGATAATCGCGGAACTCATGAGAACCCGTAACGTCGGTAGCCAGAACGCTCCGCAGGTTGAGCTGGGCCAGCATGAACACCGGCGTGGCGACGGCCACCGCCAGCGCGTATTGCCCCACCACATCGGAGCTGGTCAGCTTTGCCAGGACGCTGAGGGTTCCCCACTGGCACGCCGCGTTGACGGCGTTGCCCGCCGCGGTCCAGCCGAAGTTGCCGCGGAGAGAGGGGGCCTTGGCGGCTCCGCAAATCGCGGGCGGCGCGGAAACGGCGCAGCTCATGACGGTTCCCCGCACTCCCCGCCGGGCGAAGTTCCGCCCGCCCCAAGCTGCGCAGCCGTGGCATGGGCCGCGCCGCCGCGCGAGGCGGTGACGATCCCGTCGGCGAACGAAGCGATCGACTGCGCGTCGCCACCGGCCAGCGCCGGGGGCAGCACGACCAGAACCACATCGAAGTCGCGGCGCAGCGCGTCAAACAGCATCCGCACGCGGGCGCGGTGGGCCAGCGCCTCACCGGGATCGGTCACCGCGCCGGCCGGCATAATGAAAAATCCGCCGCTGCCCGCCATCCAGATCGCGTTTTCGCGCAGCGCCGGATCTTTCCACCATTGCGCCCGCAGGAGATCGAAAAATCCGAAGGCGCCGCCGAGCCGCAGCGACGGCTGCGCGACCGGACTCACCCCGTCGGCGTCCACCAGCAGGGTTTTGCGGCCGGCGGCGGCCAACTGGCGCGCCAGCTCGCAGGCCGCCTCCAGCGCGCCATCGCGCGGCGAGGCGCTGCTCACGCAAATCACCTGCCCGCTTCCGTTCTGGCTGGTTCGCATCAGCCAGCGGCGGGTCTTCTCCAGCGGATCCGGCGGTCCGGTCTCCACCGCAGCGGCAGGCTCGGCGGGAAGGCTCGTCCAGGACGGCGCGGCCGCGGCGAGCGCCGGTTCCTGGATCACCGCCGGAGGGGTCTGCGGCCCGCGCGACTGCGCAAACACCAGCACCATCCCGAAGAGAAAGCCCGCGCCCAGACCGATCCCTGCAAAGAGCGGCTTGTTCGGCTTGGACGGCAGCTCGGCGGGCACCGCGCGGTCCACGATCCGCACATTGCTCGCCTCCAGCGCCGCCGCCAGATCCGCTTCCTTCAACTTTTGCAGCGCCGCATCATAAATCTGCCGGTTCCTCTCGACGTCGTGCTTGAGCGCTTCGTACCGGATCGCCTCACCGTTTTCCGACGCCACGATCCGCTCCTGCTCCTGATAGTCCTTGGCCAGCGCGTTCTCGCGAAGCTCCGCGGAACGATACTCGTTCCGCAGCCGGCCCAGAACCCCGGCGCGCTCGCGGTCGAAAGCCTGCTGTACTTCGTCGATTTCGGCCTGAAGCTGCCGGATTTTATAGTGCGCCGGCGTGAAGATTTGAATATTTTCGGCGTACTGCTGCCGCAGCTCGGTCAGCTTGACGCGGTAGGCGCGCAGCGTTTCGCTGTCGAGCTGCTGCGCCAGCAGCTCCGGCGGCGCGCTGGAAAGCATCTCGTATTTCGATTGCGCGGCGACGCGCGCATCGTGCGCCGCGCCCAGATCGGCCTGAAGCTGCTTCAGGCGAAGCTGCGCCACGCTCTCCTGATTGGCGCCCGCCGGAAGCCGGTTGGCATCGACGAAACTGCGCAGCCGCGCCTCGGACTGGTCGAGCGCGGCCTTCAGACCGGCGATCTGCGTCGCCAGCAGCGCCGCGGTCTGGCTGGCGGAGCCGTTGGCCGCGCTCAGCGAAGCCGCTTGATAAGCCTCCGCGATGGCGTTGGCCACGCGCGCCGCCAGAGCCGGATCGGAGGACTCGTAGCTAATATCGAGAATCTGGGTTTGCCCGGCCAGGCGCAGGTTGAGCTGCGCGCGCATCCTCTCGAGCAGCTCCAGATCCGTGGGCGGTTTTCCGCCGGCGTGCCGGAAGCCGAGCCGGAGGCGCACCGCCAGCGGCGGCGCGGGCTGGTACTCGGGCACGCTCGCCAGATTCAGCTCATGCGCCACCTTCAACAGCAGCGTGTCGCTCTGGATCAGCCGGAGCTGGGTTTGCAGAAACGGCTCCAGCATGATGCTGTTCAGCTCGCTCACCGGATTCAACTGGCGGCGGTTCAGGTAGTCCTCGTTGGGAACCTGGATCTCGATGGAGGCCCGCGCGCCGTAAACTTTTTCCTGGGTGAACGCGAACGCCGCCGCCAGCGCCAGACCCGCGCCCAGGCAGAGTGCGATGGTGCGCTTGCGGCGCCATAGCAGCGACACCGCGCTGCTGAAGTCCAGGTACTCCGGCGCGGCCGCCGCCGGAACCGTAGCGGCTGGCGGCGTGTTGTAGAGGAGGATCTCGGACGAGCGCTTCATGGCTGTCTCGGCTTCGGCTAGCGCCGCCAGATTACGACCCCGGTCCCCATTTGGATGGCCGCTTCGATGGCCCGCAGGCCCGCGTTCCTGGCCTGGCTGTCCGGCACGAACAGAATGTCGCCGGCCTGGAGCATCGGGTCGGCCGCTCTGCCGGCGAGCAGATCCTTGATGTTTACCGGAATCTCCTGGCGGTCCGGACCTTCCCGCACGATCTTGGCGTGCGCCGCCCCGGCCACCGGCGTCAGACCTTCGGCCAGCGAAAGGGCCTGCAACACCGGCATCGACGCGCGGTCGTGCAGAACAAACCCGCCCGCTCTTTTCACCTCGCCGACCACGTAAACCAGCTTGGCCCGCGGCACCGTCACGACATCGTCCGGCTGCAGCAGCAGATTCTCCCCCGGATGTTTGGCCTCGAGCAGATCCGGCAGGCTGAGCTCGACCACGCTGGCGCCTTCCATCTCCCGGGCGCCTTCCAGCGGGATGGCGCCGCGGCCCAGCGGGCGGCTGACGCGAACCGTATCGCCGGCGTCCGCGTCGGGCCCGCCGGCCGCCGACAAAATCTCCAACAAATGTTTTTGCCCCTGCAACTGGTACACGCCGGGAGTCTTCACCGCTCCAAGCACCGAAACCGGATGGCTGCGCGCTTCGGCCAGCTCCACCGATACGTGCGGATCGCGAATCTCACGCGCCAGCAGACTTTCGAGCTTGCGGCCGAGATCCGCCGCCGTGCCGCCGGCGGCCTTCACCCGCCCGGCCATGGGCAGATCTATGGTTCCGTCGGCCGCGATGGGGATCGGTTTATCCGGCATCTCCGGCACGTGCAACGCGCGCACCAGAATCAGATCTCCGGCGCCCAGAATATAATCCGGAAAGGCCGATGGCTGACCGCAGACGAGCAGCGATAAAGCCAGGCAAAATCCGGCCCGAGCCCCCAGCCGAGCTTTCTTTTGCATGATGTTCCTCAAATATGGAGTTCCCCGGCGAACACCGGCAATAGAGCGAATCGCGCAGTGCGTCTAGTACGGCTCGAATCGGGAGCAGGTACCGCTCCAGTACTTTTCCACAGCCAGCGGCGCCCAAGTACCGTTGACGGCGTGCCCCCCGGCATCCGAAGATCAGCCATAGATGATCGGAGCGCTGATTCTGGGCGGCGCGCACGGATCGCTCGCGGTGGTCCGCAGCCTCGGCCGGAAGGACATCCCCGTGTGGGTCGCCGTCAAGGATCATCCGATCGCCGCCCTTTCGCGCTACGCGAAAAAGAGGGTGGCCTGGCCGGGCCCGAACGATTCTTCCGCGGCGGATTTTCTGCTCGATCTGGCCCGCCGCCAGGGCCTGGAAGGCTGGGTGGTGTTTCCCGGCGGCGACGCCGAGGCGCACCTGCTTTCGCGTCATCATGCGGCGTTGTCGAAGGTCTTCCGTCTGATCACGCCTCCCTGGGAGGTGATGCGCTGGGCCGCCGACAAGCGGCTCACCTATCAACGCGCCGAACAGATCGGCATCGATTATCCGCGCACCTGCCACGCGGCGGACCGCGGCCGGCTGGCGGAGCTGGACATCCCATTGCCGGCCATCCTCAAGCCGGCGCAGCGGCTGGAATCAAATCCGCTGACCGCCGATAAGGCGTGGCGCGTGAACACACGCGCCGAGTTGATGGCGCGCTTCGACCAGGCCTCAAAACTGATGGGCGACGGCGGCGTGGTGCTTCAGGAAATGATACCCGGCGCGGGAACGGCGCAGTGGTCCTACGCCGCGGTGTGGAATGAGAACGGGCCGCTGGCTTCGCTGGTTGCCCGGCGCCTGCGTCAATATCCCATCGAGTTCGGCTATACCAGCACCTTCGTGCAATCCGCCGCGCAGGAGCGCGTGGAGGAAGCGGCCTGCCGCTTTCTCCGCTCCATCGGCTATACCGGCCTGGTCGAAGTCGAATTCAAGCACGACGCCCGCGACGATCGCTACAAAATCCTCGACGTGAACGCGCGCACCTGGGCCTGGATCTCGCTCGGCCGCGCGGCGGGCGTCGACTTTCCCTACATCATGTGGCGGGCCGCAACCGGTCTGCCGGTATCGCCAACCCGCGCGCGGCCGCAAGCCCGATGGGTGCACTTTTCGCGGGATCTTCCCGCCGCGATCGGTGAACTGCGCCGCTCTGGAATTTCCCTGCGGAGTTATCTACGCTCGTTTCGCCCGCCCGTCGAATTCGCCTGCTTTGCCGCCGACGATCCCATCCCCGGTTTGCTGGAGCTTCCCCTTCTGTTCCGCCGCCTGCAAACCCGCGGCCTCCCAGTGAGAATCAAACCGGCCGCGGCCGCAGCCGGTTAGCCCGCCATCATCCCGTTCCCGCCCAGCAGCGTCCTGGTTAAAAAGGGCCGCGGCCGCGCCGATATGCGTGGTGACGGTAAAACGATGGTGTCCACCGAAATCCCCATCGAAAGTATTTTGCGGGCACACGCCGCATGGCTGGAGGAGGCCGAAGGCGGGCGGCAGGCCGATCTGAGCGGCATGACGCTCAATGACCTGGACCTGGCCGACGCCGTGCTGCGGCGTGCGATCCTGGCCGGCACAACGCTTCTGGATGCCAATCTTTCCCGCTCCGATCTGAGCCAAGCGCAACTGGAGCGGGCCGATCTGCGCCGCGCCAATTTGGCCGGCGCGGACCTGAGCGCGGCCGTGCTGACCAATGCCGATTTCGCGGGCGCATTTCTGGCTCACGCGAATCTGAGCGAGATCCGCGCGATCGGCGCGAAGTTCCAGCAGGCCCGGCTGCCGCAGGCGCGGCTCCTTGAAGCCTCCCTGACCGATTCCAGCTTCGCCCAGGCTTCGGCGCGCGAGGCGAGTTTTCACCAGGCGCGCCTCTATGAGGTCGACTTTACCGAATGCGACCTGGCGCGCGCGGCGTTCTATCACGCGCGGATGCATCACACGCGGTTCCCGGGCGCCTCGATCGTCAACGGGAATTTCGGCGGCGCCAAGATCGATCACTGCGACTTCACCCGCGCCGGGCTGGCGGGAGTGCGGTTTGCGCGCGCCGAAATCATTCAGTGCCTGTTCCGCTACGCCGACGTTCAAGGCTGCGATTTCCGCGAGGCGCGGATGCGCGGCGGCGACTTCTCGCGGGCCGTCCTGGCCGGATCGCGTTTCGGCGGCGCGCAGTTGGCCATGGCCGATCTCCGCGGCGCGGATCTGACCGGCGCCCGCGAGCTCACCCCGGATCAACTGGCGCAGGCCATCACCGACGAATCCACCACGCTGCCGAGCGGCCGCCGCGGCCCCTATCTGCGGGGTTCGGGAGCCGAAAAACCAGAGATCCGTTAGGCTACTGCGTCCGCGCCGCCATGTAATAGCCGTCGCGCGTGCGCACGCGCAAACCCGGGCGCATCACCTCAACCCGGATGTGATGCCAGCCGCCTTCGTTCTGATTGTTGGGACTGTAGGTCAACAGATACTGGCTGTGGAGTTCCTCGCCAAGCTGTGCGATATCGTGTTCCAGACTTTTCTGGCTCTTGAAGGAAAACTGCCGGCCGCCGGTGTAGCGGGTATAAACGTCCAGCGGATCGGGAACAAAAACGCCCTTGATGGCCAGAAAAATATCCTTGAAGGCGGGAGCCCAGTTGCCAAAGTCGTTCTGTGATTGGGTGGTCGGATTGTTCACATAGCCGCGCGCGGCCATCACTCCGTCGGCTCCGGGCGGAAGGTTGCTGGGCGCGTTGGGCATGGCCTTGGAGGTGAGCGCGGCCACGAGCTGGGAAACGTCCACCGAATAGATATAAACGTTGGCGAAATCGGCCTCCGATAGTACTTCGCGCACTTTGATGTCGCTACCCTTATCGCGATTCTCGCCAATGATGATCAGGATGCGGCGCCGTTCCTTGGGCCGGGTCTTGAGCATGTTGATTCCGGCAAGGGCGGCGGTGTTGAGCTCCGCGGTGTAGCTGCCGGGGGACAATTTCGCGAACGCTTTATCGATTTGCGAATTATCCGAGGTAAAGCCGGTGAGGGTTTGGACGCGATGATCATAGGCGATCACCGCCAGCTCGCCGTCGTCGCCCATCACCAGGGTTTCAAACACGCTCGCCAGCTTTTTGATCTGCGGAAGAATCGCCGAAACGTCGTTATTGGCTTGAATGCAGACCACCGCCGATAGCGGATGCTGCGCGACGTCCTCGGTGATGCGCTGCGGCGTTTCGTTATCGAAGAGCCGGAAATCCTGCGCTGTGAGCCCCGGAACAAAATCGCCGTCGCGGTCGGTGACCGTCACCGGAGCGAGAACGAATTGGAAAGTGGAACGGAAGATCGGCTGATCGGAGCTGTTCTCCGGCTGCGGCCGCGGCGCTTTGCCGGTCTCCTGCGCGCTCAGCAGACCGGCCAGAAACAAAACCAGTGTTGTCCTCAGCATTGCGCTCCTTGACACTTAGATGCCTCGCTTAAGTTGATGGTTTCCGGGAGTGTTCGGTTCGTCCATGGAGCAAATCGACGACATGCGGAACCAGTTCCGACACCGCCTGTAACGACTCTAGCGCACCGCGGGGCGAGCCGGGGAGATTGATCACCAGAGTCCTGCCGCGGGTGACCGCGGTGCCGCGGCTGAGCGGCGCGAATTTCGTGGATTTCCGCCCTTCGGCGCGCATCAGTTCGGCGAGTCCGGGGACTTCGCGGGAGGAAAACTGGCGGGTGGCTTCCGGGGTGACATCGCGCGGAGCCACTCCGGTGCCGCCGGTCGTCAACACCACGTCGGCGCCGCTGAGATCTTCGAGCGCGACCAGGATCGCCGGAATCTCGTCGGGAACGACCCGGGATTCCACCACGCTCCAGCCGAGCTCGCGCACGGCTTGGGCAAGTCTGGCGCCGGAAACATCCTCGCGCGTTCCGGCCGCGCATCCGTCGCTGACGGTGAGAATCGCGACCCGGATCATCGCTTGAAATCCCCGCTCTTGCCGCCGGTTTTTTCAAGCAGGAACACGTCCTGAATCTCGATCGATTTATCGAGCGCCTTGGTCATGTCGTAAATCGTCAGGGCGGCGACGGCGGCCGCCGTCAGCGCCTCCATTTCGACACCGGTCGGTCCGGTGGTGGCGGCGGTGGCGCGGATGCGGACGCCGCGCGGCTCGATGGTGGCTTCCACGTCGGCATGGGTGAGCATCAGAGGATGGCACATCGGGATCAGCTCGGCGGTCCTCTTCGCCGCGCCGATGCCGGCAATCCGCGCGACTTCCAGCGGATTGCCTTTCGGGTTGCGCGGCAGCTTTTTGAGCACCGACGGCCTGATTTTCACGAACGCGTGCGCCACCGCGGTGCGGCGCGTATCGGCTTTGGCGGAGACATCCACCATCCGCGCGCGGCCGGATTCGTCGTAATGAGACAGCGGGCAGGTCATTTGAGCATCACCTGGATATCCTCGCCGGCCCGCCACGATTCGCGGTCCGCATCGGCCACCAGGAACGCGTTCGCGCGCGCCACCGCGGCCAGATCGCCGGAACCGCGCCATGGCTCCGGGGCGACCGAGGATCCGTCCCCGCTCAACCGCGCGGGCAAAAATCGCGTCAGGCCGGGCTTGTGCCGAAAATCGCAGGCGAGCTTGGCGCGCAGCAGCGGAAGCGGCGAATCAGAAGCGCCGCTCAGCCGGTCGATGGCGGCGCGGGCGAACAATTCGAACGTAATCAGAGTCGAGATCGGATTGCCCGGAAGACCGAAGAAAAATTTTCCCCGCGCCTTGCCGAACACGACTGGCTGGCCGGGCTGGATCAGAACGCGGTCGAAGAAAAACACCGCCCCCAGATCGGCGAGCACGCGCTCGACGATATCGTACTTTCCGGCGGAGACTCCGCCGCTCAACAGCAGCAGATCGGCTTCGAGGCCGCGCTCGATGTGCTGGCGCGTATCGCCGTAATTGTCGCGCGCGATGGGCAGAATCTCCGGGATTGCGCCGGCCCGCGCGGCTTGCGCGGCGATCGACCAGGCGTTGGAGTTGCGAATCTCGAAGTCGCGCGGGGTCCGGCCAGGCTCCACCAGCTCGTCGCCCGTGGGAACGATGGCCACGCGGGGCTGGCGATATACGAGGACGCGCTCGCGTCCGGTCATCGCAAGAAGGCCGATTTCCGCCGGCGTGAGCCTTCGTCCGGGATCGAGAAGCCTGGCGCCCCGCGCTGCTTCGATGCCGCGGGGATTGAAATTCTCGCCGGAATGGACCGTGCGGCCGATCTTCACGCGGGTTCCCTCGCGCCTGGTGTGCTCGACCATGGCCACCGCGTCCGCGCCCGGCGGAAGCGGCGCACCGGTCATGATTTCGACGGCTTGTCCGGGTCCCACGGCACCGGGGAAGATCTCTCCGGCGCGGACCTCGCCGATAATTTCAAGCTCGCCGGGAACATCGGCGGCGCGGATCGCGTAGCCGTCGCGAGCCGATCGGGCAAACGGCGGATAATCGCGGTCGGCCAGAATCGCTTCGGCCAGAACGCGTCCGGCGGCGGCCAGCGCCGCGACCTGTTCCGCCGCGCCAAGCTGGGTAACTTCGCTCAGAACCTTCTGGCGCGCTTGTTCGAACGTTAAGGCCATCGTCGATCGCCCGCCCTTTTACGAGCGGGCCTCAATCATGGACAGTGTAGCGCCGGATGGCGGCGGCCCGGCCGGTTTGTTCGTCGATTTCGACGATCACCGCGTGCAGCTCCGCGCCGTGTTTGGCCGCTTCCATTCGCACCGGCATCTGGGTCAGGAATTTTTGCAGCGCGATGCTCTTCTCGACGCCGATCACCGAATGATACGGACCCGTCATTCCCACATCGGTTTGATAGGCGGTGCCGTTGGGCAGAATGCGCGTATCGGCGGTCGGGATGTGCGTGTGCGTGCCGATGACGGCCGAGACGCGGCCGTCCAGATACCAGCCGAGGGCCATCTTCTCGCTGGTCAGCTCGGCGTGAAAATCGAGGAAGCGGACCCGTACGGTTTCCGGCAGTTCCGCCAGGAGTCGATCGGCCTTGCGAAACGGGCAATCGGTCTGCGGCATATAGGTCCGGCCTTGCAGATTCAGGATCGCGCAATCGACGCCGTTGCGGGCGGCCACCACCACCACACCGCGCCCCGGCAGATCCTCGACATAATTCGCCGGACGCAGCAGGCGCGGCTGGCGCGCGAAATAGTCGTAAATTTCCCGCTTATCCCAGATGTGATTGCCGCTGGTGAGGACGTCGAGTCCATAGCCGAACAGCTCATCGGCGAGCGCAGGCGTGATGCCGAATCCGCCGGCGGAATTTTCCGCGTTGGCCACCGTCAGATGGATGTTTTCCGCCGCGACGATGCTTTTCAGATGCCGCGCCACCAGGCCGCGGCCGGAAGAAGCAAATATATCGCCGATGAAAAGGATGTTGGTCAGGAGAAGCTTTCTAAGGAGCGCACCACTCCAGCCGTCCTAGCCTCCGTCATTGACCCTGAACTTCTAACAGGGGGGATCCCCCGCGCGCCTTCAGGCTTCTCCCTGGCGGCTTCCGCCGCCGGAGCTTGCACACCAGCGCGAAGATCGAGTCGGACCCCATGACATTGACTGTTGGATCAATTTATTAGAGGCCGCACACAAACCAAGCAGGAACGCTCCTTGTTGATGATAGCAGAGAAGCGGGCGGCCGCCGGATATCTTTCCGGCCTATTTGGGAAGGATGCCGCCGTACTTGGGAAGAATCACTTCCTGCGTGAATTTGTCGTGGTCGCGCATGGCCTGCACGATTCCTTTGATATCCGCCATCTTCACCGTGGCTTCGATCATGGCCACGCCTTCCCTGGCGTAAGCGGCCCGCTGTTCGGCGGTGATCGGTTTCGCGAGGCCGCCGTGCTCGCCAGGATCGCCGAAGTAGGCGCCGATGGCGCCGCTGCCGGGTCCCAGGGATTGCAATTTTTCCAGGCTCGCATCACGCGGATGATCGGGCATCACCTGCGTGACGTTCAGCGGAATATCGTCGAGCCGGCCCACCACCGAATAAGCGCCGAACAGGACCTTGTTGAAATCGGCGTGCGCCTTGCGCATCAGCGTGCCGAGCTCAATATAGAGAATTGGGTCCTTGGTTTCGTCGAAAAACTCGCGAACCAGCGGGCTGAGCGTCTGCGGCGAGGGGCCGTGGTCGGTGAGATAGATCTGGCGCCGGAAGCCCTGGCGCAAAAGCGAATGGGCGATCGCCTTGATATACGCCAGTCCCTGCTCCGGCGTCACGTAAACCGTGCCTTTGCCGACCACCGTTCCGCCGGGAAAGAAGTAGGCCAGGTAGGGAAATACCAGCCCGTCGGCTTCCTCCGCCATTTTTTCCGCGAAGGCCAGCGGGCCGACGTACTCGCAATCGGTGGGAAACGGCCCGTGCACTTCCACGTTGCCGACTGGGATAAAGATGATATCGTTCCGCTTCAGGTAATCTTCGATCTCGGTGTTGGTCAGGCTGGTGAGCAGGCGCGTTCTCATTTGCGGCGCCTGGGCCGGCGCCGCCAGCGCAAATCCAAACGCGCAAAGCGCCAGGCGAACGAATCTTTTCGACATGGGTGCAATCCCTCCAGATTGGACTTGCGTCGTAGCTTATCACGTTCCGAAGCCGCCAATCGCGCCTTTGTTAAACAGCGCCGGGGTTACGTTACGCTGAGATGTGAATGGATGTCCCTTTTCTCGACCTGGCGGCGCAGACCGCGGCAATCCGCGGCGAGGTTCTTGCCGCCATCGCCCGGGTGGTGGATTCGCAAAAATTCATTCTGGGCGAGGAAGTCCACCGCTTCGAACAACAGGCCGCCGGGTACTGCCAGACCAGCTTCGCGGTGGGCTGCGCCTCCGGCTCCGACGCGCTGCTGCTGGCGCTGAAAGCCGCCGGCGCCGGCCCCGGCGACGCCGTCCTCACCGTGCCGTTTACCTTCTTCGCGACCGCCGGAGCGGTGGCGCTGGCGGGCGCGCGGCCCGTGTTCGTCGATGTGGACCGCGACACCTTCAATCTCGACGTATCCCAGATCGAAGGCGCGCTGCAACGGCACCCCAAGATCAAGGCCATCATTGCCGTCCATCTGTTCGGCGGCTGCGCGGACATGGATCCCATCCGCGAAATCGCCCGCGCGAGAAGGATCGCGCTGATCGAAGATGCGGCGCAGGCCATCGGCGCCGAATACAAGGGCCGGCGCGCGGGCAGTCTCGGCGATATCGGCTGCTTCAGTTTCTATCCGACCAAGAACCTCGGCGCGTTCGGCGACGGCGGTTTATGCACCACCAACGACGAAGCTCTCGCCGGACGGCTGCGCGCCCTCCGCGTCCACGGCCGCACCGGCGCCTATTTTCACGAGTGGGTCGGCTTGGCTTCGCGCCTGGACGCCATTCAGGCGGCGGTGCTGGCCGTAAAATTCAAGTATCTGGATTCCTGGAGCGAGCAGCGGGCGTGCAACGCGGCGCTTTCCCGGCGGCTTTTCGAGGAACAGAATCTCCCCCTGGTCCCGCCGCGGCCGGCTCCCTATCAGACCCGCCATATTTTTCACCAGTTCGTGGTGCGCTGCCCGCGCGGCCGCGATGAAGTTCAAAAACAGCTAAAATCGCACGGCATCGCCAGCGAAGTGTACTATCCCCTTCCGCTGCATGAGCAGCCCTGCTTTGCCGATTTGGGCTACAAGCGCGGCGATTTTCCAGTCAGCGAGGAACTGGCGCGGACCGTGCTGGCGCTGCCGGTTCATCCCGGTCTCAGCGAAGCGCAGATCCGGCACGTCGTCGCCACGCTGGCGCGATTGCTACCATAACAGTCGTGCGTAACGTGATTATCATTGGCTCCGGGTGCGCCGGAAACACCGCCGCCATCTACAGCGCGCGAGCCAACCTCCAGCCGCTGGTGGTGATGGGCCACGAACCGGGTGGACAGCTTTCGATTACCTCGCTGGTCGAAAATTTTCCGGGATTTCCCGAAGGCATCGACGGACCCCTGCTCGTGGAAAACATGAAAAAACAGGCGGAATCCTTTGGCGCTGAATATATTTATGGCGCCGTGGAGGAAGCCCAGCTCGCCCGCCGCCCCTTCCGGTTGAGGATCGACGAACAGTGGCACGAAGCGCGGACCTTGATCATCGCCTCCGGAGCCTCGGCGCGCTGGCTCGGACTGCCGAGCGAGCAGAAGCTGATCGGCCGCGGCGTCAGCTCCTGCGCAACCTGCGATGGCGCCTTCTATCGCGGCCGCAAGGTCATGGTGATCGGCGGCGGCGATTCGGCCATGGAAGAGGCCAATTTTCTGACGCGCTTTGCCAGCGAGGTGACGCTGGTCCACCGGCGCAAGGATTTCCGCGCGTCCAAGATCATGCTGGAGCGGGCCCGCAAGAATCCGAAGATCAAGTTTCTGCTCAGTACGGTGGTGGAGGAAGTCTACGACGTTTCCAAGAACGAAGTGACCGGCGCGCGGCTGCGCAACCTGGAAGACGGCCGCAGTTGGGATGAGCAAGTGGACGGGTTCTTCGTGGCCATCGGGCACATCCCCAACACCAAACCGTTCCGCGGCCAGATCGATCTCGATCCGGAAGGATACATCGTCAGCCACGGCGGCGCGCGCACCAATATCAGCGGCGTCTTTCACGCCGGAGACGTGCAGGATCGCGTCTACCGCCAGGCCATCACCGCGGCCGGCGCCGGATGCATGGCGGCCATCGAAGCGGAGCGCTTTTTAGAAGCCGAGGGGCATTGAACACAAGGCGGGATTTTCAGGCGGGAAAAAATAGCGGAGGGAGCGGCCAGAGTGGTCCGACCGCTCCCTCCGGAAAAAAGAACCTGGTGTTTAGCTGCCCGTGTTGGCGGCGCCGGACATGACCGACTGGATCTTCGAAAAGATCGTGCTGATGCTGGTAGCGACGTTGGGCATGATGGCGCCCGCAGCCACGGCCACAAAACCGGCCATCAGAGCGTACTCGATGAGGTCCTGACCGCGCGTGTCCTTCCAAATCTGCAACTTCAAAATCAGATTTTTCATTTCTCCTGTGAATCTCCTCTCCCTATGGTGCGCGACAGGTCTCTGTCGCTGATATGAAGTTATCATCGGGCTGCTTTGATTCAAATCAGGCTTACCGCCTAAGGAGGGATTCAAAAACTCTCAGGCCCCTGTTTTTCAAGCTATTTGTAAAACCTTAGAACTATCCCGGTACCCGGGCTGATAGTACTGAAGCGCGCGCCTTCTCCATCCGATATCGGTTTAGATTGCGGAAACGACTTCTCAAGCCCTTGCTTCTGGCCGTGCTGCTGCTTCCGGCCGCCAGGTTCGCCTGGCAGTGCCGCAGTATGCCGGAGTTCGGCTATCTCCACGACGACGGCATCCTGTTTGTCTCGGCCCGCAGCATGGCGCATGGCGACTACCGGATCGAGAGTCTGCCGGAGTCGCCGGCGCAAACGAAATATCCGCCGCTTTATCCCTTCTATCTGTCGTTTATCTGGCGGGTGGATCCGCATTTTCCGGAAAACCTGCCGGTGGCCACCGCGTTCAGTTTTGCCTTGCTTCCGGTCTTTTTTGCGCTCTGCTGGCGCTACTACCGCCGCTGGTTCTCGGAGCCGATGGCGGGCGTGCTGATGGCTCTGCTGGCAATCAATCCCTTCATCTTGCTGTTCGGATGCACGATGTTTTCCGAAGTTTTCTTCATGTGCTGGCTGCTGGCGGTATTTCTGGCGGTCGGCCGTCCGGGCGTGACCATGGCGCTGGCCGCTGGAGCGCTCGCCGGCTGCGCGTATCTGGCCCGCACGGCGGGAATCGCGCTGCTGGTGTCGGCGCCCGCGCTGCTTCTCTGGAAGCGGGAATACCGGCGCGCCGCCGCTTTTGTCTGCGCCATGCTTCCGTTCGTCGCCGGCTGGACCATCTGGACGCATCTTCGCGGCATTCATTCCAGCGACGCGACCCTAGCCTACTATACCGATTACCTGCGTTTTCAACTGCTGAACGTCGGGCCCGACAATTTCTTCAAAGTGGTCTGGCTGAATTTCGATCGCGAGCTGTGGTCCATGGGCGCTCTCATTTTCCGCGACTTTCTTCCGCTATTTGGAATGAACATTTTGACTCGGGTGACCGCGGTGGCCATGATCGCCGGCTTGGTCCGCCTGTTCCGCCGGAATGTCGCGCGGCAGTACATCGTCTTCGCCGCGGTTTCGGCGCTGATGCTGGCGGTGTGGCACTATCCGCCCACGGAACGTTTTCTGTTGCCGCTGTTCCCGCTTCTGCTGGCGGGATTGGTGACGGAGCTGCTCCATCTCGGCTCCATGATCAGAGACGGGCTTAAGCACAAGGACGCCGGACAGCGCGCCGCCGCCGGCGCTCTTGCCGCCGTTGCCGCCGGTCTTGCCCTCACCGCCGTCGCTCTCAATCTCCAGTTTGCATTTCAGGGGCTGGCTCGTTCGGCCGAGGCGAAGGCCCACAAGCTCGAGGATCTCCGCCAGGCGTACGCCTGGATCGAAAAAAATCTGCCGCCGTCGGCCACGCTGCTGTCCTATGACGATCCGCTGCTGTATCTTTATACCGGCCGCCGCGGCAACACCATCCCGATCTGGCCGCGGTGGTGGTATGCCGAAGACACAGAGTCGATGGTGGGGGCCTACAAGGACCTTCGCGGTTATTGCCGCAGGCGTGGTCTCCAGTATGTCTTGTTCACAAAGGACGACACCGGCCGCGAGCTCGGCGATCAACTTCGCGAGCGCGTGCAGGAAGAGGTCCAAGGGGAACCCGGCCTGACGCCGCTTTACCGCTCCGCCAGCGGCATCATTTATAAGGTGGATTGATCTGGCCGGAACCGCCCAATTGAGCCGTCCTTCGATCGGCTCCGCCGAAACCGGACTGCGGCGGGTTCTGGGAGCCTTCTCCATCCTCGCCGCGGCCGTGCTGGCCTGTCATCTCGCGCTGCTTTTTTGGGCGCAAAACGCCTTCTCCGGGCCGGAATCCGTCGTCGCCGGACAGTCTCTCACGCTGGCGCGCGAAGGCAAGCTCTATAACGATCTCAATCGCTACCCCTACACCGTCTGCGCTTACATGCCGCTGTTTTATTCCGGCCAAGCCGCCCTCAGCAAAACCGGACTGCCGGTGGAAACCGCCGGGCGGCTGATCAGTTTCGCCGCGCTGCTTGGAATCATCGCGCTTAGCCGGCGCGTCGTGCTTCACTACACCTCCGATCGTTATTGCGGCTGGCTCGCCGCGATTCTCGCCGGATCCACCTCGCTGCTGTCCTATTGGGGAACGATCGGCCAGGTGGACACGCTTGCCGTCTTCTTTTCGCTCGCGTCGTTTTATTTTTTCTCGCGGAGGTCGCTTGCGGCCGCCGGAATTTTCGCCGCGCTCGCATTTTTCACCAAACAAACGGCGCTCGCCGCGCCCGCGGCAATCTTCGTTCTGCTCTGGCTGGAGCGCAAGAAAACCGCGCTGCGCTTCGGATTCGCGCTCTTCGGCGCCGTTGCCGCCGCCTCCGCCGTTATCGATCTCATCACTGGCGGGCGCTTCTTGGCCGATACGATCCGCGCCAATTTAAACCCGTTCGCGCTGCAAAAATTGAAGCAGCACGCGATCCTATTGATTGGCGCGGGACAGTTGATCTTAATCGCCGCCGCCGGTTTCAAACCGGCCTGGCGCGCGGCGCGTCCCTTATTCGTCTATCTCGGATTCGCCGCGGCGGTGTTCGCATTGACCGCCGCCAAGATCGGCTCCGATACGAACTATCAGATCGAAGTTACCGTGGCGCTGATCCTGTGCGCCTGCATCGCGCTTCACGCGCTCGACTTTTTCCCGCTGAGCCTGGCCGGAAGCAAGAAATGGGTCACCCTGCTGCAAATTCCGCTGGCGATTCATCTGGTGCTCAATCTGCGCATGAGCAAAAACCTGCTGCTGGAGCGAATCGCGGTCGAGCGGCAGTTCCGCGCCGAAATTTCCGCCTTGCGTCCCTGGACCGGCGGCGGGCGGCTGCTTTCCACCGACTACAACGCATCCTTCCGTCTGCGCGGCGGGATGGAAGTCGAGCCGTTGATTTATACGATGCTGGTGCGGTCCGGCGCCATCGATCCGGAACCGCTGCGGCGCGATCTGGCCCGGCGAAACTTTTCAACCATTCTGCTGTTTGAGGATTTGAACCGCCCCGGCCCGCCGCCCGACGCGGAAACCTCCACGCTGCCTCCGGCGCAGTTGGAAGAAATCCGCCGGCACTATCGCCTGGTGGCGCGCGTCGAAAGCCCCTACCCCAGCGGGGTCTTCGTCTACAAGCCGCTTCCGTAGCCGCCCAGGCTTAAAGTCCACAGAGCGCTCAACAGCCGTGCGTTACGCGATGCTGGTCGATCTTTTCGCGCAGACGATCGCACTTTTGGCGCGCCGCGTCGGCCAAGGCGAATTGCCTGGGAAACTGGTCGCGATTGGCGTACTTCAACTCACTGACGGCGTTGGCGTAAGCCGACACTGCCTGATGATAGGCTTGCAGCAGTTGCTCCCGTTCCGGGCAGGTCATGGTAAGTTCGCTCGCTCCCGCCGCCGATCGCTCTTCTAGGCAGTGATGGGACGGGCGCATTCGTATCCTCTGGTCTGGGGCAAATCCGGCTGCCCGGCCGCTTTTTCCACAGTCTTTTGAGCGTAGGGCATGGAATGCGGTAATCCGTTCGGATATCGTTCGGTTTCACCCTGGCAACTCGAGCACTTCGTCATAGGCATCCTCTTCCGTTTTCAGGCCCGGGAGTTCCGCGAGTACCGAAACCCTGGTCAAAAGCGTTGTAGGTTTTTATCCTACCCCGGCCGCGGACTGGAGGCAAGAGAAAAAAAGCCTTCTGTGGAAAAAAAGTGGAAAAAAGTTTTATTTCTTCTCGGGCAGAAAACCGCTGCGCGCCAAAAATCCGGTATCGAGTTTTCCGGCGATGAAATCCGGGCTTGCTATGATCTTCTGATGCAACGGTATGGAAGTGTAAATTCCCTCGACGACGAACATGCCGAGGGCCCTGCTCATGCGGGCGATGGCCTCGGCTCGGTCGCTGCCGTAAGCGATCAGCTTGGCGACCAACGAGTCATAATAAGGTGGGATAACACCGTCCTGATATGCCGCGGTATCGACGCGAATGCCCGCTCCGCCGGGCAGGTTAAGCCCGGTGATGCGCCCCGGCGAAGGCGTAAATGTTTCCGGGTGTTCGGCATTGATCCGGCACTCGATCGCGTGGCCGCGCAGTTCCACCGGACCACGCAGGATGTCCGGGAGTTTTTCGCCGGCGGCGATTCGAATCTGCGCCTTCACTAAATCCACGCCCGTCACCATCTCCGTCACCGGATGCTCCACCTGAATGCGGGCGTTGACTTCGATGAAATACAGATTCCCGTCCGGCCCCATCAGAAATTCGACGGTGCCCGCGTTGGTGTAGCCGATTTCCTTCAGCGCCTTGCTCAACCGGCCTGAAATGCGCGCGCGCAGATCCTTGCTCACCGCCACGGATGGCGCTTCTTCGATCAATTTTTGATGGCGGCGCTGGATGGAGCACTCGCGTTCGCCCAAGACCTCGACATTGCCATGCTGGTCGCCGAGGATCTGAAACTCGATGTGGCGAGGATTTTCGACCAGCTTTTCCATGTACATATCGCCGCAGGAGAAGGCTGCGGAGGCTTCGGCCTGCGCCTGGGCCAGCAGAGGCGCCATCTCCTCGGCTGAGCGGACGATTCGCATTCCCCGGCCTCCTCCGCCGGCGGATGCTTTGAGCATAACGGGGTAGCCGATGGAAGCGGCAAGTTCAAGCGCCTCTTCAACACTCTTCAGCACTCCCTTGGATCCAGGAAGGATGGGAACTCCCGCCTCCTCCATCGCGGCGCGCGCGATCTGCTTTAGGCCCATGCGGCGGATGACGTCGGGTTTGGGACCGATAAAAGTTAATCCACTGGTTTCACAAACTTCCGCAAAGTCCGCGTTCTCAGAAAGAAATCCGTATCCGGGATGGACCGCATCGGCGTTGGTGATTTCGGCCGCGCTGATCACCGCCGGAATATCCAGGTAGCTGCGCGAGCTCTTGGCGGGGCCGATGCAGATGGCTTCATCGGCAAAGCGGGTATGCAGGCTGTGGCGGTCCGCCTCGGAATAGACGGCGACCGTTTTAATGCCCATCTCTTTACAGGCGCAGATCACGCGCAGCGCGATCTCGCCGCGGTTGGCAATCAGAA
>JAJPIT010000084.1 GCA_021324615.1 Terriglobia bacterium
GCGCCATGCGATAAATCCCAGGGGTTCGGGGACCGAGTCCCCGATTCATGAAAACGGTGACAGAATCGCTGGCCTGTTAACCGGACATTATCGCTGGCCTACAACACCAGCCGTTATCATCTATACTGAAGTCCTTCCGGCGGCCCGGGCCCGCCACGTTCCGCATGCCGATCGATCGCGCGCGATTTCAGGACCGGTTCATCGAGTGGCACCGGAGCATCTCCTCGACCATGACCCGCGCCGTTCAATTAGCGCGTGAAGGCTGCCCCGGAGGGGCCGTCGTCGGCGCGGACGAGCAGACGGCGGGAATCGGACGCCACGGCCATAGCTGGCACTCCGAGAAAGAGGCGGGTCTTTATGTTTCCATCGTGCTGCGCCTTCCCTTGCAGCCGAAGGATCTGCCGGTGATCATGCTGATGCTCGGCTTGGCGGCGCGGGAAGCGATCGTCGAAACCAGCGGCCTGGCCGCGGATCTGCGCTGGCCCAATGATGTGTTGATTCACGGAAAGAAATGCGCCGGCATTCTGGCGCAATTTGAAGGCGGCGCCGTCATTGCGGGAATCGGAGTCAATGTGGGCCACGCTCGCTTTCCCTCCGATATCGCTCCCTTGGCGACCTCTCTGCGAATCGAAGGCGCCGATGTGAAGCGCGAAGATCTGCTGGCCGCGCTGCTGCGAGCCATCGACGAGCACTCGAACATTCTGGTGAAGGACGGCGGCGACGCGATTCTGCGCAGGTTCACTCGCGCTTCGAGCTACGCCGAGGGCCGCCGCGTCCGCGTTGAACAGGACGGACGGGTCATCGAAGGAATCACCTGCGGCCTGGATCCCTCCGGTTTCCTGCGGGTGCGCGAAGATAACGGAAAGGAGACGACGATTCTTGCCGGCGGCGTCCGCCCGGCCTAGAAAAAATATGCTGCTGGCACTGGATGCGGGAAACACCAACATTACCATCGGCGCGTTTGACGGGTCCAAGCTCACCGGACGCTGGCGCCTGCGCACGATCCGCGAACAAACCGCCGACGAGTGGGGCATTCTGATGCGGAACCTGTTTTCGCTTTCCGCGCTCGATTTGTCGGCGGTCAACGGCGTGATCATCTCCAGCGTGGTGCCCGCCGTCGATCAGCCGTTGACGGCGATGGCGGAAAAATATTTCGCGCGGCGGCCGATGTTTGTGAGCCACCAGACCGATCTCGGCCTCACGGTGTGCTACGACAACCCGCGCGAAGTGGGCGCCGACCGCCTGGTGAACAGCGTCGCCGCGTTTCATAAGTACGGCGGCCCGTGCGTCTCGGTCGATTTGGGCACCACCATCAACTTCGATATTGTTTCCGCGCGCGGCGAATTCCTCGGTGGAATCATCGCGCCGGGAATCGGCATGTCTATCGGCGGACTGTTCGCGCGCACGGCGCGCCTGCCGATGGTCGATTTTCGCGAGCCCGAAAAATTGATCGGCTCCAACACCGTGGGCAGCATCACCTCGGGCTTGTATTACGGCTTCCTCGGCCTGATCGACGGAATCGTCGAGCGGGTGGCCGCGGAACTGGGGCCGCAAACCAAGGCGATCGCCACCGGCGGGCAAGGCTCGCTGATCGTGAAGGGGTCGCGGCTGGTCCGGATTTATGACGAGGACCTGACGCTGGAGGGGCTGCGGCTGATTTGGGAAAGAAATCAGGGGTCGGTTGGCTGAGAATTATTTCAATTATTTCACCGAAATTGAGGAGCATTTTCGGCGCGCGCGGGGCACCGGCTTGTTCCTGCTGTCGCCGCTTGATTGGGCGCTGATCGAATCCTGGAAAAACGCGGGGGTTCCTCTGGAGGCGGTTCTGCGCGGGATCGACGCCGCATTTGAAAAATGGCGGTCCCGTCCGGCGCGGGCGCGAGCCCAAATGGTGAACTCTCTCGCCTACTGCGCGCAGGCGATCGCCGCCCAAGCACAGGCGATGGCGAACGCCGCCCCGGCGCCGCGCAAAGAAGCCAAAGCGCCGTTTCCGATCGAGGAGGTTCGCGCTTTCGTGTCGCGAAACGCCGCCGCGCTGAAGAACGCCGGCTGCGACGATCTCGCTCTGGCGCTGGCCTCGCTCGATCTGGACGCGCTCTATTCGGATCTGGAGCAGCTTGAGCAGCGTCTGACCGCGATCGAAGAAAAGATGATCGCGCGGCTGCGCGCGTCGGCAAGCGAAGAAGCTTTGTATGAGGCGCGCCGCGCGCTCGACCGGGATTTAAAGCCGTATCGCGGAAAGATGACCGCGGAGCAACTGGCGATGCTCGAAAAGCAATTCCTGGAGCGGCGGCTGCTGGAATCGGCGGGATTGCCCAGGCTCAGCCTGTTCTATCTCTGATAGGATTGAACGCTATGAAAATCGCCGTTTCCCTCTGCTGCCTGCTGCTGGCCGGCTGCGCGAAACACGAATCGAACTGGGACAAAAGGGAAGTCATGATCCCCATGCGCGACGGGGTGAAGCTGCACACGCTGATTTTTGCGCCGAAAAAGGCGCAAGGGAAATTGCCGTTCCTGATCGAGCGCTCGCCTTACGGATTCGACAACGGGCGCGCGGAGCGCACGCTGGCCACCCGCTACAAGGAACTGGCCGAGGAAGGATTTATCTTTGTGTTGCAGGATATTCGCGGGCGATACGGATCGGAAGGCGAGTTCGTCATGCAGCGCCCGGTGCGCGACCGGTCCCAACCGAATTCGATCGATGAAGCAACCGACACCTACGACACCATCGAGTGGCTTCTTAAAAATGTTCCGGAGAACAACGGCCGCGCCGGCCTGCTGGGAATTTCATACGGCGGATGGCTCACCGCGATGGCGCTGATCGAGCCTCATCCGGCGCTCAAGGCCGCCAGCGAGCAGGCCTCGCCGGCGGATATGTTCCTGGGCGATGATTTTCACCACAATGGCGCCTTCCGGCTGAGCTACGGATTTGAATACGTCTCTCGCATGGAGACGGGAAAGACCCAATTCATCTTTGATTTCGATAAATATGACACGTTTGACTGGTATCTTTCCCTGGGGCCTCTTTCCGAAGTGGATAAACGCTACTTTCACGGCCAAAAACCAACCTGGAACAATTTCGTAAATCATCCGAATTATGATTCTTTCTGGCAGCAGCAGGCGGTGCAGAAAATTTTGACCCGGACCTCGGTCCCCAATCTGAACGTCGCCGGGTGGTGGGACCAGGAGGATTATTGGGGGCCGATGAAGATTTACGAGACGCTGGAGAAAAATGACGCGGATCACAAGAACTATCTGGTGGTCGGCCCGTGGCGGCACGGCGGATGGGGCGCGGACGGAGAAAGCCTGGGGCCGATCGATTTTTCCGGCGACCAGTCGAAATATTTCCGCGAAAAAATCGAGGCGCCGTGGTTCGCCTATTGGCTGAAAGACAAAGGCTCGTTGCACCAGCCGGAAGCGATGGCGTTTGAAACCGGGCGCAACACCTGGGAGCGGTACAACGCCTGGCCGCCCGCCGAAGGAATCGAACGGCGCAAGCTGTACACCGCGGCCGGGGCAGCGCTGTCGTTCGATCCGCCGCGGAGCGACGGATTCGACAGCTATCTTTCCGATCCCGCGCATCCGGTGCCCTACCGCCAGCGGCCGATCCCTCCGACCTATTCGCCCAATTCCGGCTGGACCACCTGGCTGGTTCAGGATCAGCGCTTCGTCGATCAGCGGCCCGACGTGGCGAGCTGGAAGACCGAACCGCTCCAGGACGATCTGGTGGTCACGGGCGATATTGTGGCGCATCTGTTCGCTTCCACCAGCGGCTCCGACAGCGACTGGATCGTGAAGCTGATCGACGTTTATCCCGAAAACGATCCCAAGCTTCCCGGCTACGAACTGATGATCGCCGACGAAGTGTTTCGCGCGCGCTTCCGCAAAAGCTTCGAAAAGCCCGAACCCCTGGAGCCGGACCGGGTTTACGAGTTTCCCATCGACATCCACTCCGCCAGCCACGCGTTTCTGCGCGGGCACCGCCTCATGCTGCAAGTGCAGAGCACCTGGTTCCCGCTGATCGACCGAAATCCGCAGACGTTCGTCGAAAATATTTATAAAGCGAAGGCGGAGGATTATCGGCCGGCGACGCAGAAGATTTACCGCTCGGCGAAGTTTCCGACCTATGTGGAACTGCCGGTCCAAAGATAGCTGCGTGTGGCCGGCAACGCGGGTGCCATCCGCCCCGCGCGAACTGCCGGGCTAGGGCTGGGGCAGATTCACCGGCGACTTGAGGCGGAAGGTGAAGACCGTCTCGGCGGGGATCTCGACCTCTTCCTTTCCAGTGGCCGCCGCGCCGGCCGCGCCCGCTCCCGCTCCCGCAAGCGCCCCGATGGCCGCGCCCTTGCCGCCGCCCGCCAGAACGCCGATCAGCGCTCCGACTCCCGAACCGCCGCCGATCATCTCCAGATTGTGTTTCTTATGCGCCGCGCTGGTTCGCGTATCCAAGGAAGTGACGACCGGCACGTCCTGTCCATTCAGCTCGATCGAATCGAGCGTGATGCCGATCACCGCCCGTCCCTCCAGGCGCCCTGAGGACCGCGAAGTGGTGACATGGCCGCGCATGGTGGCGCCGCGCGGGAGCACTTCGCGCCCTCCGATGTCCACAGGACGCTCAAGGGAAGCCGTGAACGGATCGCCGGCCCGGTTGCGAGCCGTGGAAAGCGCCTGGCTGATTCGCGCTTCAAGAATAGTGCCCGCGGGAATCACCACCGGCTGCGGCGCTGGAGTGGGGGCGGGCGCCGCCGGCGGTGGGGTTGCCGTTGCCGTTGGGGTCGAATCGCTCTTGGCGGCCTCAGCCGCCGGAGCCGTTGCGCTGCGCGAGTCCGGCTGCTTGCATCCGGCCAGGCAAACCAGCAGCAGGAGCCACGTCATCCGATGTCGCATCACAACTCAGAGATGCCCGGCGGAACAAAACGTTTCAGCGGCCGGAGGATCCGAAGCCGCCATCGCCGCGGCGCGATTCGCCCAGCTCGCCTTCCTCCCATTCGATCGCCTCATAGCGGGCGACGATGAGCTGCGCGATGCGATCGCCTTTTTCGACTACGTAATCCGCGCGCCCGAGATTGAACATCACCACGCGAATCTCGCCGCGATAACCGGGATCGATGGTGCCGAAATTTACCGTAATGGAGTGCTTCAGCGCCATTCCGCTGCGCGGCCGGACCTGCGCCTCATATCCCGGCGGAAGCTCGATGGCGAGTCCGGTGGGTACGGCCTGGGACTTGCCAGGTGTGAGTACCGTACGTTCTATCGCCGTCAGATCGAGCCCGGCATCTTCGTTCGATCCATGCGCATAGGCCGGCGCGATGGCGTCGGGATGAATCTTCTTGATCCGAATTTTCATGTGGGAACAGCTATCATAACCGTTTGTGACCCAAGCCAAGCGAGTCATCGCGGTATCGCCCATGCCCCCCGAAAAGAGCGCCTATTCGCTGGCCCGCTACAGCCGTTCACCGGATTCCATCCGCGATTCGATCGAATGGGTGCGGACGCACGATTCGGCAAAGTTCCTGGAAAGCTTCTATTACAACTACGGCCATGCCTCCATCGCGGATCTGGGGCATCTGACGCTGTGCTTTGAAGGCATCTCCGAACTGGCCGCCATCGAGATCGAAGATGAGCAGCTCTGGGACGGCCAGGCCCGGTCTTCACGCTATCAGGATTTTTCGCGCTCGGGTTTCATCACCCCGCCGGGAGCCGGAGAGTTGTACGCCAACGCCGCCGCGCAACTGCTGAAGGCCTACGAACGGATCCATAAGACGATGAGCGACTACCTTGCCGATCGTCTGCCGCGGCCGGCGGATATGAGTCCGGAACAGTATCGCCGAAACATCTCCGCGCGGGCGTTCGACGTCGCGCGATACACTTTATTCCTCGGCGTGCCGACCGGAGTGGGCCAGGTCACCAGCATCCGCACGCTGGAGCGCCAGATCCGCCGCCTGAAGGCATCGGAGTACGCCGAAGTTCGCGAGATCGGCGAGGAAATGGCGGCGGCGTGCGCGGCGGCTCCCGAATGCGTCTGGGACGAAGCGTCGTCGAGAGAGGCTCTGGCGCCGACGCTGGCTCGCCACGTCGAGCCGGACCAGCATCTGGCGCGGTCCCGCGCCGATCTGGCGCAGTGGGCGCGCGAGAATCTTCCGCCGGCCTCCGACGGCGACGGACAGGACGCCGTCTATCTGACGCGTCCCATCGACACCCACGCCGACGTGACCGCGCAACTGTTGTTTCCGGTCACGGACCGGTCCTTTCACCACCTCTACGACATCGTGTCCGGCTGGAGCGCCGCGCAGCGCAATGAAGTGATCGATCTGGCGCTGCGCTCCCGCGGCAGCCGCGACGAACTGCTGCGCGCCTTCCGCAGCGGGCCGTACGCCTTCGACTTTTTGATCGATATCGGCGCCTACCGCGACCTGCACCGCCATCGCCGCTGCCATCAGTTCCGGCAGGCTTTCACGGGCCGGCTCGGATATGAAACTCCGGCGGCGCTGGTCGAGGCGGGCCTGCAGGACGAATACCAGTCCGTGATGGACGCGGCGTTGGCCGCCATGAACGCGATGGAGGGCAATGCGGCGCATTATCTGGCTCCCTTCGGCGCGCGCTCTCGCTTCCTGTTCAAAATGGATTTCGCCGAAGCCGAATACATCGCGCGGCTGCGCAGCGGCGTGAAGGGACACTTCAGCTACCGCCAGATCGCCTGGCAGATGAAGGAAAAGATGCAGCAGCTCGAACCGGAGCTGGGGCGGCTGATGCAGGCGACACCGCCGTGGGTAGACGATCCGCTGAAGCGGTAGGGACTGCGGCAAGCGATGTTTACAATAATTTACAATAGTAAAGAGTGTGGCATTAACGACGTTAAGTCCATAACTGCCGTTATTTAGCGGATCCTCGGCATTTTTCACTTACTTCCGCGCGAAAGAAAGAGGGAACGGAACTGCGTGGATGCGTCGTATAGTTGAGAAAGCTGGAGGTTATCCGATGCGATTTTTGCCGTTTGGCCTACTGTGCGCCGCGATCGCCGCGGCCGCGCCCGACCCCACATTTTATAAAGACGTCCTCCCTATTCTGCAAAAAAACTGCCAGACCTGCCACCGGCCGGGGGAAGCTGCGCCGTTTTCGCTGATGTCGTATGAGACGACACGGCCGTACGCCAAGTCGATCAAGGCCGCGGTGCTGACCCGGCAGATGCCGCCGTGGTTTGCGGATCCGCATTTTGGAAAATTCGCGAACGACCGCACGCTGAGCGAAGCCGACATCAAAACGGTGGTCGCCTGGGTGGATTCGGGCGCCAAGGCGGGCAATCCGGCGGATGCGCCGAAACCGGTCCAGTTCACCGAGGGTTGGGTGATCGGCAAGCCGGACATGGTGCTGGAAGTGCCCACGGCGTTCGAAGTTCCCAAGGAAGGCACGATCGATTATCAGTACGTGCGGCTGCCCACCAACTTCACCGAGGACAAGTACGTGCAGTTCGCCGAAGCGCGGCCGAGTGACCGCGAGCATGTGCATCACATTATCGCCTTCATTCGCGATCCGCACTCGCCGTGGATGAAGGATGCGCCGATCGGCGTGCCGTTCGTTCCGGAAAAAGGCAGAGGCGGAGAAGGTGGAGGCGGATTCGGTGGAGATTTCCTGGCGGGTTATGCGCCGGGCACCATCCCGGAGATGCAGAAGCCGGGCGAGGTGAAACTGATCCCGAAGGGCGCCGACATTATTTTCCAGCTCCACTACACCGCGGACGGAAAGCCGGGCAGCGACAAGAGCCGCGTCGGCCTGATTTTCGCCAAGGAGCCGCCCAAGGCGAGGGTGCTGACGCTGGCCGCCACCACGACGGACTTTACGATCCCGCCCGGCGATCCCAATCACGAGGTGAACGCCAAGATCACGCTGCACGACGACTCGACGCTGACCATGCTTTTGCCGCATATGCATCTGCGCGGGAAAGACTTCGAATTCCGCGTGGTATTTCCGGACGGGCGCAAGGAGACGCTGCTGAAGGTGCCGCACTACAGCTTTAACTGGCAGCTTTCCTATTATTTGCAGCAGCCGCTGTTTCTGCCCAAGGGCACCACCATCGAGTGCACGGCGCACTACGACAATTCGCCGAACAATCCGGCCAATCCGGACCCGACCAAGGAAGTCCATTACGGCGAACAAAGCTGGGATGAGATGATGTTCGGATTTTTCGACGTTTCGGTCCCACTGAACGAAAATCCGATGGACCTGATGCGGCCGAGGAAGCAGCCCTCGACCAGCGCGGCCAATAACCGGTAGCCGGGCCGCCGGGCGGGAGCCACCGCCCGGTTCGTTTAAGGGAATGGAGCGCGCCGCCGCCGGACGGTATAAAGTAGAAGAGCGGAGCGATGTTGCGAATCGCCATTTTGTTCGGGCTGAGCGCGTCGGTGATCGGCGCGCACGATATCATCACCACAAAAATTACCTGGTCAAAGGAGATGTCGCGGCTGGTCTACAAGCGCTGCGCCATGTGCCACCGCGAGGGCGGCCCGGCATTTTCGCTGATGACGTATGAGGTCGCGCGGCCCTGGGCCAAGGCGATCAAGGAGGAGGTTCTTGAGCGCCGCATGCCTCCCTGGCAGGCGGTGAAGGGATTCGGCGAATTCAAGAGCGACCGCGGGCTCACCCAGGAGGAATTGGAGGTGATCTCCGACTGGGTGGAGGGCGGCGCGCCGGAAGGCGATCCGAAGTTTCTGCCGCCGGCGCCCAAGCCCGCTGTGTGGCTGGACCCGGTAAGCCCGCCGGGCGCGGCCGAGATCGATATCGCCAGCGGGACCAGGATCGACGCGCCGGTTTCGGCCGCGGCGATCCGGCCGAAAAATCTGGCCAAGGGCGCAAGCGTTCAGGTGGTGGCCAAGCGTCCGGACGGAACGTTCGCGCCGCTGATCTGGATCTATCAGTTCAATCCGGATTTCGTCCGGACGTATTATTACGACTCTCCGGTGTCGCTGCCGGCCGGGACCGAGATCCTGATGAGTCCGGAAGGAAGCGGCGCGTTCTCGCTATTCGCGGCCGAAGTTGGACCATCTTTTCGGAAAACTCGCGGGGTGAGATAGCTCCCCCGGGGCCTGATTCCCTAAAATTTCCGGCAAGACGTTCTACCGAATGGATCGATGCGGTCTTTGAATCCGCTCGGCCGTGCGCGAAACGGTTCTGCACGCCGGCGGCGCCGGGACCGTCTATAACTGTTGAGGCCCTGCCTGTAGTGTCGGGCTAAGTTGTTGATATGGCAGCAACCGAACGCCATCTTCCGAGCGATCCCGTACAGGAAGCCGCCCGTGCGCGAGCCATCGCCGAGCGTTACTACCACGAGTTCGTCGATCTGCGCGAGGTACGCATCGATCACGACCTTTTTCATTCAATTCCGGTCGATCTGATGTTCCGTTACAACTTTGTGCCCATCCGGGCGCAGAACGGATCGCTGGAGATTGCGCTGGCCGATCCTCGGAACCTGGGGTTGATCGATGAACTGGCGGTGCTGCTCGGCAAGAAGCTGCGGGTGAAGGTCGCCACGCTGTCGCAGATTTCGGATCTGCTCAAAAAGACCGAACAGTCGCAGCGCGTTTTGGAGGAGGTCACCGAAGGCTTCACGCTGGA
>JAJPIT010000096.1 GCA_021324615.1 Terriglobia bacterium
GCCGCGTCGATAAGGAGCTGGGCCCCAAAAAGGCCGCCCTGTCGCCCGCCCAGATCCGCGAAGCCTGCCGCAAATATGCCGAAAAATACGTGAATCTTCAGCGTCAGGATTTTATCCGTTTGGGCGTGTTCGGCCGGTGGGACCAGCCCTATCTCACTATGAGCGCGCACTACGAAGCGGTCATCGCCGGCGCCTTCGTCGAGTTTCTCGACCGCGGCTACGTATATAAAGGATTGAAGCCGGTCCACTGGTGCATTCACGACCGCACGGCCCTGGCCGAAGCCGAGGTCGAGTACGAAGACCACACCAGCCCTTCGATCTGGGTGCGATTTGCTCTCGCCTCGGATCCGCGCGCCATCGATCCCGCTCTGGCCGGCCAGAAAGTCTGGGGGCTCATCTGGACCACCACGCCCTGGACCATGCCCGGCAACCTGGCCATCGCCTATCATCCGAAGTTCGCCTATGTCGCCGCTCAGGTTCACGGCGATGTGTACATCGTCGCCAGGGATCTGCTGGGCCAGACCGCGGAGGCCTGCGGATGGGAGCCGCCGAAAATTCTCGCCGAATTTTCCGGCGAGCGCATGAACCGCGCCCGCTTTCGGCATCCCTTCCTGGACCGGGAATCACTTGGAATCCTGGGCGAGCACGTCACGCTCGAAGCCGGCACCGGCGCCGTCCACACCGCTCCCGGCCACGGCCAGGAAGACTACGAGGCCGCCCGTCAATATGGCCTCCCGATCTATTGCCCGGTCGACGCCGCGGGCCGGTTCTTTCAGGCCGAAGGCGCCGCGGGAAAAATTCCGGATGTCTTGCTCGGTAAAACGGTGTGGGAAGCGAATCCGATTGTGAACGATCTTCTTTCGCATCACGGCGCGCTGCTGGCGCTGCGGAAAGTCGATCACAGCTACCCGCACTGCTGGCGCTGCCACCACCCGTCCATCTTCCGCGCCACCGAACAGTGGTTCATCGGCATGGACCGCAACAATCTTCGCGGCCGCGCCCTGGAGGCCATCAAGGCCGTGAAGTGGATCCCGGCCTGGGGCCAGGAACGCATGTCGAACATGATCGCGCTCCGTCCCGACTGGTGCATTTCCCGCCAGCGTTTCTGGGGCGTGCCCATCACCGTGTTCTATTGCCAGGCCTGCCAGGAACCATACACCGACCGGAAAGCGCTCGACCGCGTGGTGGAACTGTTTCGCCGCCATTCCGCCGACGTGTGGTATGAAAAATCCGCCGAAGAACTGGCCGGGCCGGACGCGAAGTGCGCCAAATGCGGCGGCTCGAAGTTCCGCAAGGAGATGGACATCGTCGACGTCTGGTTCGAATCCGGATGCAGCCATCTGGAAACGCTGAGGCCGGAAAACGGCTTGCAGTGGCCCTCGGATATGTATCTGGAGGGCGGCGATCAATATCGCGGATGGTTTCACAGTTCGCTGCTGGTCGGCGTCGGACTGAAGAACGCCGCGCCGTACCGGGAGTGCGCCACGCACGGCTGGACACTGGACGAGCACGGCCGCGCCATGCATAAATCCAAGGGCAACGCCATCGAGCCGCAGGAAATCATCAAACAGGGCGGCGCGGAGCTGTTGCGGCTGTGGGCGGCCTCCGTCGATTTCACCGAGGACGTGCGCCTGTCCAAAACAATTCTCGACCGTCTGGTGGAAGCCTACCGCAAGCTGCGCAACACGTTTCGTTATGCGCTGGGAAACCTGCACGACTTCGACCCGGCGCGCGACCCCGTGCCGGCCTCCGAGATGCTCGAAATCGACCGCTGGATCCTGGCGCGCGCCGAAGATCTGATCCGCCGCTGCCGCGCCTATTATCGCGAATTCGCCTTTCACAAGATCTATCGCGCCGTCTACGACTTCGCCGCCGCCGATTTGAGCGCCGTCTATTTCGACATCCTCAAGGACCGCCTGTACACCTCGCCGGCGCGGAGCCGGGCGCGGCGCAGCGGCCAGACCGCCCTGTATCGGATTCATTACGCGCTGGCGCGCCTGGTCGCGCCGCTGCTCTGTTTCACCGCCGAAGAAGTATGGGGTTACACGGCCAAGCCGGCCGGCGCGCCGGAGTCCGTCCATATGGCGCTGTTTCCCGAACCCGAGGAAGTGGCGGCCGGCCTCGATCAGGCCAAACTGGCGGCGTGGGATCGCCTGATGGAGATTCGTAACGACGTTTTGAAGGCGCTCGAGGAAGCGCGGCGGGCCAAGGTCATCGGCGCGCCTCTGGAGGCGCGCGTTCGCTTGCAAGGCTACGACGTCGCCGGATACGAAGCGCAGTTGCCGGCGTTGTTTATCGTCTCCCAGGTCGCCGTCGACGCCGGCGCGGAAAGGCGGATCACGGTAGAGCGCGCCGACGGCGTCAAATGCGAGCGCTGCTGGAAATATTCAACGCGGGTCGGAAGCGACCCGGAGTTTCCCACCGTGTGCGATGGCTGCGCGGCGGCGCTGCGCGAGATCAGCAACGGTGAGTAGCGCCGGCCAATCCAATCCGCAGAGAACGCCCGTCGGTACACGCCGCTTTGCGGAGCCCGCCCGTTGACGCACCGCCTGCAATCGGCCGCGATCATCGCCGGCGTGGTGCTGCTCGACCGCGCCAGCAAGCTGTACATCCGCGCCAACCTCTCGCCCTGGGACCTGATCCCGGTGATTCCCGGCTTTTTCAACATCGTTCACACCGAAAATCCGGGCGCAGCCTTCGGAGTTTTCGCCGACGCCGGCGGAGCCTGGCGAAGCTTGCTGCTGATTGGCGTGTCGATTGCGGTGATGGCCGTCGTCGGCTACCTGCTGTTCCGCGCCCCGCGTCCGGCCGATACCACCGCGATGCGGATCGGCTTCGCGCTGGTCTTCGGCGGCGCGCTGGGAAACCTCTGGGATCGTCTTTTCCGCGGCACGGTGACCGATTTTCTGCAATTCTTCTTCGGCTCCTACGAATTTCCCTCTTTCAACGCCGCCGACAGCGCCATCACCATTGGCGCGGCGCTGCTGCTGATCGATCTGTGGAGGTCGCGGGGCGCCGGGCGATCCCCAGCCGGCTAGAGGCCGGCCCGGCTTGCACTCCGGGATTCGGACTCCCTTACTATAGAGGAATGCGCAGCCTTTGGGCGCTGATCCTGGTGCTGGCGCCGCTGCATGCCGGCGGCATCTCCGGCGAGGAGTACCGCTCGCGGCGCGCGGAGTTGCGCAAATCGCTCGACGGCGTGATGGTCCTGTTCGGCGCCAACGAGCCCGAAGACCTGCACGTCAGCTTTTTCCAGGACCCCAATTTCCTGTACCTCTCCGGCTGGCGCGAGCCGGGCGCCGTCATGATGCTCACCCGGGAGGAAGAGATCATCTTCCTTCCCGAACGGAATTTCCGGGAGGAAAACTTCACCGGCCGCAAACTCGGCGCGGGCGACCCCGACGCCCGGGACAAAACCGGATTCGATCGCGTGCTGCCGCGCAGCGCGCTGGAGGCGGAATTTGCGCGCCTCGCCGCGCGGTCGGAAAAAATCTATTCCATCCCCGCGGACCCCCGCGCCGGCAGGCTGCTGGCGCTGGCGCCCCTGCATGAGCAGCGGTCCGCCGCGGCGCTGCTCGCCCCGATGCGCATGATCAAGTCGCCCGCCGAAATCGAGCTGCTCAGCAAGGCCGCCGAAGCCAGCGTCGCCGCGCATCTGGCCGCCTGGAAGCGCATCCGCCCCGGCCTGTACGAATACCAGATCGCCGCGGCCATGGTGGACACCTACCAGGAACTGGGCTGCGAGCGCAGCGCCTATGCGCCGATCGTCGGCAGCGGACCCAACAGCACCATCCTTCATTACATGGCCAACCGCCGCCGCATGGATTCCGGCGAAGTGCTGCTGATGGACGTCGGCGCGGAATGCTCCGATTACGCCAGCGACGTGACGCGGACGGTTCCGGTCAACGGCAGGTTCACGGCGCGGCAGCGCGAGATCTATAACATCGTGCTCGGCGCGCAAAACGCCGCCCTCGCCGCGGTCAAGCCCGGCGTCAAAATTCGCGGGGACCATTCGCTTTACAGCATCGCCTACGATTACATCAACACCCATGGCAAGGATCTGCACGGGGAGCCGCTCGGCAAGTACTTCACGCACGGCCTGAGCCACCACGTCGGGCTCGACGTCCACGACCTGAGCGATGCGAACGCTCCGCTCAAGGCCGGGATGGTCATCACCATCGAGCCGGGAATTTATATTCCCGAGGAGTCCATCGGCGTGCGCATCGAAGACACCGTGCTGGTCACCGAAACCGGATCCCGAGTCCTCAGCGGCGCGCTGCCGCGCGATCCGGACGAAATCGAAAAACTTGTACGCAAGTGAGCCGCCGAGCGCAAACCGCCGCCTACGCCGCCGCCGTGGCCGCGTGTTTCGCGGCGGGTATGACCATCGGCTGGCTGCCTCCGGCCGAGAGCGTCAATCATATTTTTTACGACGCCCTCCTGGCGCGCGAGCCGCGGCAGGACTGGACGCCGCAATCGGCGGTGGTGGCAATCGACGAGCAGACGCTCGGCCGCCGCGGCGGCATGCGGAACATCCGCTCGATTCTGGCCGACGCCGTCGCGCGGGCCGCCGCGGCGGGGCCGGCCGCGCTGGCCGTGGACGTGCTGCTGGCCGACGACAATTTTGACGCCGCCGGAAACCAGGCGCTGGAAGCCTCGCTCCGCCGCGCGCGCCATCTGGTTCTGCCCTGCGATCTCGTCCGCGTCGATGGAGCGCTGAAGTGGGAGGATCCCCTGCCCCGCTTCGCCTCCGCCGCCGCCGCGCTCGGCCACGTCTACCGCGACGCCGCCGATGACAGCAACCGCCAGGTGCCGCTGGAGGAGATCGCCGACGGAAAGCGCCGCTGGGCGCTGGCGCTGGAAACCTTCAGCGTGGCGCACGGCGAAACCGCGCCGCTTGAAAACGGACCCTCGGAGATCGACACCGGAGGCGTCGCAATTCCCGCTCCCCCCTCCGAAACCGGGCGCAAAATGTATGTCCGCTATCTGCCCCCGGTCATTCCGGTGGTCTCCGCACTGGAGATCGAAGCGCATCGCTTGTCGCTGCGCGGCAAGGCGGTCTTTATCGGGGTGACGGCGCAAGCCGCCAACGACCAGGCGCTAATCCCCTTCGGCTACGCCATTCCCGGAGTGTTGCTGCACGCCCAGATTTATGAGACCATCGCGCGCGGCCGCTTTCTCACCGACGCCCGCTACGACGTGCAGCTTCTGTTTTGCGCCCTGCTGGCCGCCGCCGCAGGGCTGATCTTCGCGCTGCGCTCCGGATGGCCGGCATACGCGCTGGCCGCTCTCGTTCTGGCGCTCTCGGTCTGGATTCCCGTCGAATTTTTCCATCACGATCTCGTCTTCCCCTTTTTTCAGCCGGTGGCGGTGGCCTGGATTTCGGTGGGCGGAGCGGCCAGCTTCCAGCATTTCTTCGTGCAGCGGCAGTTGCGCCGCAGCGAATCGGAAAAGTCCCGCTACCAGCAGGCCATCCACTGGGCCGCGCACGAAATGCGCACGCCGCTTACCGCCATTCAGGGGTCCAGCGAGATCATGGCCCGCTATCATCTGCCCGAAGCCAAGCGCCAGCAATTGAGCGAAATGATCCACTCCGAATCCAAGCGCCTGGCGCGGATGATTCAGACCTTCCTCGACGTCGAGCGCCTGGCCGACGGCCAGATGGAGCTGAAACGGGAGCGCTTCTCCATCGCGCAGGTCATCGAGACCTGCCTGGCGCGCGCCGCCCCGCTCGCCGAGCGAAAACAGATCCGCCTGAATACGGAGGAGATCGCCGATGCGGCCCTCACCGGCGACCGCGAATTGATGGAATACGCGCTCTATAATCTGCTCACCAACGCCGTCAAATATTCACCCGCCGGAAGCCAGGTGTGGATCTCGGCCGAGCTTCGCCGGGGCGAGCTCCGCGTCGCCGTCCGCGATCAGGGCATCGGCATGGACGCCAGGGAACTCAAAAATATCTTTAAAAAATTCTACCGGACCAAGCGCGCCGAAGCCTCCGGCGAAGCGGGAACCGGCATCGGCCTGTCCATCGTCGACCAGATCGTCGCCCACCACGGCGGGCGCATGGAAGTCCGCAGCGAGCCGGGAAAAGGATCTTGTTTTACGATGATAGTTGCGGCGCAACCTGCGGCCGCAACGGCGGAAAATGCAGAAGCTTCTCCTGGTCGAGGATGATCCATCGGTTCGCAATACCATGGTGACCTGCCTTGAGCTGGAAGGGTACGACGTGGATGCCGTGGCCTCCACGCGCGAGGCGATCGACCGCCTGCGGTCCGCCGCTTACCCGATCGTCATCTCCGACATTTACCTGGACGAGCGCACCGGCATCGACGTGCTGCGCACAGCCCGCCAGCAGAATCCCGATTGCGCGGTGATCCTGATGACCGGGCGCGGCAGCATGGAGACCGTGATGCAGGCCACCCAGGGCGGCGCTTTCGAATATCTGGCCAAACCGTTTGAAATGGCGCAGATGATCGATACCATCCGGCGCGCCGAAAAGACCCTCAGCGCCGCGGACCGCGACGACGACGCCGAGCCCATCGACGACCTTCCCGAAACGGAGATGATCGGCAGCTCGCCGCGCATGATCGAAATTTACAAAACGCTCTCCAAAGTCGCCCCCACTGACGCCACCGTTCTCATCGAGGGCGAAACCGGGACCGGCAAGGAGCTGATCGCGCGCTTGATTCACCGCAACTCCAAACGCGCGGCACAGCCGTTTGTGCCGGTCGATTGCGGCTCGATCGCGCCGTCGCTGCTGGAAAGCGAGCTGTTCGGCACACTCAAGGGCGCCTACACGGGGGCCGATCGCGACCGCATGGGAGTGTTCGAGGCCGCCCACAACGGAACCGTTTTTTTGGACGAAATTGGCGATATTGACCTCGGTTTTCAGCTAAAATTGCTGCGTTTTTTGCAGGAGCGCGAGATCCGCCCGCTCGGCTCGGCGCGCGCCAAAAAGGTGGATGTGCGGGTGCTGGCGGCGACCAACAAGGACGTCCAGAAGATGGTCGACGAGGGAAAGTTCCGGGAGGACCTCTGGTACCGCCTCAACGTGGTCCGCATCACCGTGCCGCCGCTTTGCGAGCGCCCCACTGATATTCCGCTGCTGGTTCACTATTTCCTGAAGCGTTACAACGAGCGGTACAAGCTGGAAACGCGGTTGAGCGATTCCGGCTTGAAAGCCATGACCGAGTATAGCTGGCCCGGCAACGTCCGCCAGCTCCAGCATATGATGGAGCGCCTCACCATTCTGGCGCCGGGCGGGCGCATCGACGGCGGCGCGGTGCGCCAGGCCATCGAGCAGATGGATTCGCGCGACGCCTCCAGCGAAACGCTTGCCGATACCGAAGCGGATCAGATCCGCCGGGTACTGGCGGCCACCAACGGGAACAAGAGCCGCGCCGCCAAAATCCTCGGCATCGAGCGCAAAACGCTGTATCGCAAGCTGGAGCGAATGGGCCTGTGAGGCTCCGCCCCCGGTAGTTGGTCTGCCCGGGCCCCTTTCTTTCTTTTCCCATCCGGAATATAATCCCCGGTAGCTCGGCTCATGGGAATGGGAAATGGAGGTTTCTATGTTTGACAGCCTCGACGAGCAGATCAAAAGAGACGAATCGCGTGTGGTGAGCAGCAAGGAACGCGTGGTTCGTGTGGCGCTTTATGTGATCGCCGCCGCGGTCATCTTCGGCGGCTTGATCGTCGGCGTTCATCTGGCCGGAAGCTAGTTTCCGCGGCAGCCGGTTATTTCTGCGCCACCGTGCCCGGATTCGGCGGCGCCAGCAGGACGATTTCGTTCCGGGGAAAGGCGAATTTCCGTCCCGTTTCGTCGATCACATTGATCTGCGCAACATATTGCCCCGGGGGAAGTTTGCCGAGCGGGATCTGAAAGGAAAACGGCGCCACGCCGGGACGGGTGGACGCCAGTTTGGTCACACGTGCGGGGGGCGAGGTGTAGATTTTCCGCCCGCCGAGCAGCAGTTCGACGTCCGCCGCGAGGCTCGGAATTTTGCGCTCCGGATCGAGCGCCGGATCGTACACTTCGAAGTACACAAATAAGGTTTGATCCCGGCGGAAGACCCGCGTGATGCTGGGAACGATCTTCTGGTTGTCCTGCACCAGCGGGCTCTGCGCGGCCAGTTTCCTGCTGGTTCCCGCATCGCCCACGGCGGCGGTGATGGGCTCCTTCTGGCTGCTCCACACCACGGAGCTGAGGCGCAGGGATTTGGCGGAATTTAAATCGGGAATGGTGAAGCGGGTTTCGAAGGTTCCCATCTTCCCGGTCAGATTCTCGCGGGCCAGGAAGCGCAGCGTGTAGGTTCCCGGCGCAAGCGCCAGTCCGGTGTCGTATTGCAGATGCCTCTGCGCGATTTTGGAGGCGTTTTCTTCGTCCAGCTTCACCGTAATCTCATCGCGCACGCCCGAAACGAGTTTGCCGGAGGCGTCGCGGATCTGGCCGATAAAATCGAGGACGTTGGTCTGTTTTGCGCCCTTCCGCGCCAGTCCCACGGCCGATCCGGGAAGCTTCACCGAAATCGGAACGAAATAGCGCTCGCGCGCGACGCGGAAATAATCCACCTCGACCGCCAGCGGCAGATCGTTCACCGGATCGCCCAGCGTCAAGGCTTCTTCAAGCTGCCGTTCCTTATCGGCCGCGGTGAACTTCTGCCACGTCTTGTCGCCGTAATATCCCTTGCGATAATCGAGCCGCGCGTTGATCTCCTTGTTGAGCAGCCGCACCTCGATGCGGCGGAATTTTCCATCCTCCCTCGGATTGGTGCTGTAGTAGCCGAGGATGTAGTAGCTGCTCATATCCTGCTGGGCGCGGCGGATGCCCATGGCCAGGTCGTTGGTGTCGAGCATGGCCTTTCCGCCGGTGTCCTCGGCGATGGTCACCAGGGTTTCCTGCGTGTCGTTGAAGCTGCTGCGGAGGCCGGTTTGCTTGGATTGCGACAGAAGACCCGTCCCGCGCGGGGAAGCCTGCGAGGCGTCGCCGCCCGGCGGAAGCGCCACCAGCCCGCGCGCGTCCACCGGATAGATGGAGACGTTGGCGCGATTGGCGGCGTTCGTGGTCGCCTTGATCTGCGACTGATTTTCGACGCCGGTCTTCCCGATCCCGCTTGAAAAATAGATGAGCGCCTTCTTTTCCGGGAAGATGCTGAGTTTGCGCGCGGCGTCCTCGATCGCGCTCAGCTTGCGGTCCGTGTTAAAGATGTTGAACTCGGTTTCATCGGCCACGAAGCTGCCGCTGTCGTCGTTTTCATCGGCCGCGGTCGCCGCCATATCCGCCAGATCCGCGCCTTCGCCCAGCGTCAGCTTTTTGATCGCCGAAATGAGCGCATCGCGGTCATCGGTCCATTCCTGGACCACCTTGAGCGCGGTCGTATACGTCATGATTTCGACCAGATCAGAGGAAGTCATTTGCGAAGACAAAAACTTCACCGCGGCGTCTTCGGCGCGGACCTGCTCGGGCACATCCATGGAGCTCAGATCGAAAAACAGGCACAGCAGCCTGCGGTCCTGATACCGCACCACGCTGTTTGCCGCCGGCGCAACCTGGGTGGGCTTGCCCGCGGCGCGTTCCTCGAAGGTGCGCGGCGCCTCCGCCTGGAACGAGAGCGGAGCGAGCGGCTCGCCGCTGAGCTTTTGCAGTTCGAAAACGCGGATCTGCTGCCGCACGCCGTCCTCAAACAGGGCGATATCGTCCTTTTTGAGCGTGGTGACCGGATTGCCGTTCTTGTCCTTCGCCGTGAGATCGACGATGACCAGCTTGGTTTCGCTCTTGAACGTCACCTCTTGCGCGCAAAGCGAAACGCCGGCCAGGACGATCAGTCTTTTCATCGATCCGCTTTTCATCAGAATCTCAGCCTCACCGTGGCCGACATCTGCCGCATACCGCCGGCGCCGGTAATCAATCCATACTGGCTGGAATTGACGATGGTGATCAGGCCCGACGGATTTACGTGATTAAAAGTGTTGGTCGAATCGAGCCGGATCTCCAGGCGCCGCCGTTCGGAATGAAGATTGACGCTGCGCGCCAGCGAAAGATTCCAGACAAACATGCCCGGCCCGATGATGGTGTCTCTGCCCGCGGTGCCGAAGGTTCCCGGCGGCGGAACCGCGAACGCCGCCAGGTTGAAGTACCCCGGGCCCGCGTTTACCGGCAGTCCGGTGGCGTCGGCGCGCAGCGGCGCCAGCGATGCCGTTCCGTCGCGATCGCCGGCCACCGTCGCCGTCAAAGGCAGACCCGTTTCCGCCGTGACGCTGCCCGATAGCGTCCAGTCCTTCAGCGCCTTGGCTACAAACTCGGGATGCGACAAAAATCCCCGCGTGGCATCCACCGGCGAGGCGAGCACCCAGTTGGCTGTCACCACGTGCGTCCGGTTGGTGGGCGAAAGAGCATATTCGGCGCGCTGATCGTAAAAATTCTGCGCCAGCGCGATGTCGTCCAGCGATTTCGAAAAGGTATAAAAAAGATTCCAGGAAACGCCGCGCTGGAATCGCCGCGTCAGCCGCACCTGCATCGCGTTCATGTTCAGCCGGCCGACCGGATCGTCGAAGATGAAATTGCCGGCGTTGGCGATCGGCAGCTTCTCGTATCCGGTCAGCGCCGAGCCCAGGGGCGCCTGATTGGGCGCCTGCTGCACCGTCAGATGCGTCGCCGCCGTGCCGGTATACATGATTTCGGCGATCATCCGCTTCGGCAACTCCTCCTGAATCGAAACATTCCAGGTCTGAATGAAGGCATCCGGATAGTTGAGCGCGGCGGCGTAGGAGTTGGTCACCGTCTTGCCGGGCGGAACCGCCACCAGCCCGGTCGCCAGCGTCAGCACATTGGCGGCGCTGGTGGTGACGCTGTTGGTGACCGCAAAGGGAGGCTCCGCGGCGAGCTGGCTTTCCAGAACGTTGTACTCGTTCGGCTGGTAGTAAATTCCGTATCCGGCGCGGACCAGCATGCGCCCGGCCGCCGACGGTTTCCACGCCAGCGCCAGGCGCGGCCCGAAGTCGCGATGATCGGGGCGGATCAGCGTGGCCGGAAAATAGGCGCCGGTCAGCGGGCCATAGCTTGTGGGCAGCACCGGGGCAACCGCGGCGAAGTCCGGCGCGATGTCCAGATTCGCCGCGTGCCCGTACTCTTCGCGCCACGGCGTGAAATATTCATAGCGCAGGCCGAGGTTCAAGCTGAGATTCGTCGCCAGGCGATAATCGTCGACGACGAAGGCGTTATACAAATTGCTGCGATAATACGTGCTCGAATCGCCGTAGCGGATGGAGCTCGATTCCGGCAGGCCCAGCAGAAAATCGGCGAAATCGTAGCCGGTTCCGCTGATCGGCAAACCGGCGGAATTGTAGCCCGCCGTCGAAAGCCCGGTGAAGTTGAACGACCCGCGGCCGTTCTGATCGGTCACGGTATTGTTCAGAAAATGCGTGAATCCGCCGCCGATGTTCCAGTTGTGCTTTCCCTGATGGATTTGCACGTTGTCGGCGGCCCCATAGCTCCATACCGCGCTCTGCGATTCGCTGACGTCGGTCAACGAAGAAAAGTTCGCAAACCCCAGCGACGGCGGCCCGTAATTGGCCGGATTCGGCGACGCGCCGGCGATGCCGAGCATCGCCGCCACGTCCGGACCGTTGGCGAAAAACGGAATGGTGTGGTTGGTGTTCCGGTTAAAACTCAAAGTGACGTTGTTGAAGTTGCGCTGGCCCAGCCTGCGCCGCCAGTTCAGGTTGGCGTTCACACCCTGGCCGTTCACCGTATCGCAGCATCCGAAATACTCAAACGTGGACAGGTCGCGCCGCTGAAGATTGAAGGTCAGCGCGAGGGTGTCCCTGGCGGTGAGCGTGGTATTGACGCGCGTGTTGAGGCTTTGGGTGTTGTTAGGATTGGCGGCGATCAAGCGAAAATCCTGATTGGTGGTCGCCACCGCCTGGTTGGGAAGCGGCAGATAGCTCATCAATCCTTGCGCGATGGGGCTGATGCGCGAAGCGGGAATCACGTTGTGGGGGAACGGGGCGCCGCTGGCGGGATCGTAGATGATCGCGTTGGTCTGCGAAAAGTCGCCGGCGCGCTGCAACGGCGTCGGTTCGCTGAAGGCCTGGTCCACCCCGTTGCGCAGCAGGTTGCCTTGATAGTTGACAAACCAGAAAATCTTCGACAGATCGAATAATTTGGGGATAAACAGCGGACCGCCGGCGGAAATGCCGAACCGGTTTTGCGCGTAGGCGGCTTTCGGCTCCGGAATCCCGTTGACCGCGAAGGGCCGGGCGTTCAGCGCCGAATTGCCCAGTTGATAGTAAAGCGATCCGGTGATCCGGTTGTTATTCGGCCGGCGATTGCCGATGAACGCCGGATTGCCGCGCGCTCCCCGCCCGCCTCTTCCGCCGAATCCGCCCCCGCCGCGGCCGCCCCCGCCGAATCCGCCCCCGCCGAATCCGCCTCCGCCGCGCCCGGCAAATCCGCCGCCGCCCGGGCCGGCCGCCAGGGCAGGACCGGCAGAGGGAATTTGCGGCGCCGCGCCGCTTCCATCCGGCAGTTGCAGCGGCAGTCCCGGACCGCCCGGCCCGGCTGGCCCCAGCCCGCCGCGCCCTCCGCCGAGCATGTCGCGGACGTCCGCCTGGCTGGCCTGCAATCCCTGGCTGATGCTCCCGTTGACGAGCAGAGATTCGTTGGAGGCATCGACTGGCGCCTGGGGTGCAGCTCCCAGATCCCCCGGCGCCGCGCTGATCTGGCCGGCGTCGAAGAGGTCATCGGTGGGGATGCCCGCGCCGCCGCGGCCCGCCGGACGCGCGCGAAGCTGGAGCGTCAGCTCGATCCTGCCCGGAATCTGGACCTCCTTGCGCGCGGTCTCGAAGCCGAACGCCTGGGCTTCCACACTCCATTGGCCGGGGGTCATCCCGTCGAAGTGAAACTCGCCGTTCTGATCGGTGAGTGTGGTCAGAACACGGCCGCCCTGCGTAGCCCGCACCGTCGCCGCCGGAATGGGCTGCCCCTCCGCCTTCACCTGCCCGCTTTGCGCCAGGCACGCGGCCGCGCCCAACAGGCAGACGCCGGCGGCAAGAAGTCTGTTCAGGCTGGTGATCCTCATCCTCTTTACCGCCGGCGCCGTTGCTTACTCTTGTTTGGTCAGTGTGATCTCACGCGGGCCGCGTCCGGCATCCATGGTGAGCTTCATGCTGTTGCCAGAGACGCTGCCGGAGTACTTGATGGTGATCGAGTTTCCGTTGAACTCCCGCACCACTTCGAACGAGACGTTGTCGCCGTCCACTTTCCCGTTGGAAATTTCCACCGCGCCGCCGCGCCCGCCCGAAACCGTGCCGGTGAGCTTCGATCCATCCTGTTTCAGGTCGAAGGTCTGCGTGCCGCCGCGGCCGTTGTCGGCGGTCCATTTCCCGGTGACATCCGCGCCCAGCGCCACCATGCAGCCGAGCGCCAGCAATGCGGACATGTGAGCTATGCGTTTCTTCATTTGTTGTGTCCTCTTGAATCCTTAAAGTCGCGGTTCTTCGAAAAAACCACGCCGTAGTAAGGATGACCGCGCGGCCTGTCCAGGTTACAGCGCCGGCCGGGTTCCTTATCCCTTAATGACGGGCGGCTGCGGCCAGGGATGACAAAAGGTTGTGTTAGGGTAGTACATTCTCGGACAGTTGCCGAACGATGAACCCCGACCTTGATACCCTCCGCTCCGAAATTCAGGATTATGTCGAATCGCGCGGGCTGGCGATTTTTCACGGTTTTCCCGGTAACGAGCCGGCGGGTGCGGTGTACTGGGACCGCCAGGCGCATCCGGATTTTCGCGATTTCATCGGCGCCGCCGAAAAAGCCGGCGTCCGGCTCATCACCATGTTCACCAACGAATTCTCCGGCGATATGATGGAGGACGCCGAGCAGCGTCTGGACGCGCTGGCGGGCCCGGAGCGGGGGGAAGTGGAAGCGCGGCTGCGCGCGCTCCGCCGCTACGCCGGATTGATCTGCCAGATCGAGTTGTCCTTCGATCTGGGGCCGCGGGTCTATTTTTTCGACATCCGCACCGACTGGTACGAAGAGTGGAACGACATCCTCGATCAGATCGAAGAAGCCGAACAGGAGGACGAAACCCCTCTGGGCGGCGGATACTTCTCCAAGAACTGACGTGAGGTGGATCGAAAACTCCTGCCCGGCGGCGGGCGCCGCCGCGCTTTCCCGCGATCTCGGCATCGCCCTGCCCGCGGCCCGGGTGCTGTGGTCGCGCGGCTATCGCGACCCGGCGGCGGCGCGCCGTTTTCTTCAACCCTCGCTCGCCGATCTGCACGATCCCTATCTGTTAACGGACATGCCCCGGGCGGTGGCCCGCCTGCGCCGCGCCATCGAACAAAAAGAGTTGATCCTGCTTTACGGCGATTACGACGTCGACGGCACCAGCGCGGTGGTGATTCTGAAAAAGGGGCTGGCGCTGGCCGGCGCCTGCGCCGATTTTCACGTTCCGCACCGCCTTCGCGACGGTTACGGCATGAGGAGCGAAGTGGTGGAAGCCGCCGCTGCGCGCGGCGTCAAGTTGATCGTCAGCGTGGATACCGGCATCCGCGCCAACGAAGTCGTCCGGCACGCCAAAAACTTAGGCATCGACGTCATCATCACCGATCATCATCTGCCGGAGGCCGAACTGCCGCCGGCGGCCGCGGTGCTGAATCCGAACCGGCCCGGCTGCCCGTATCCGGAGAAAAATCTGTGCGGCGCCGGCGTCGCTTTGAAATTGATGGACGCTCTGGTCGCCGCGCTTGGCTGGGAAAAATCGCGGCGCGATCGTCTGGTCTTATCGCTTTTGAAGATTGTCGCGATCGCCACGGTGGCCGACGTGGTCCCGCTCACCGGGGAAAACCGCGCCATCGTGAAGCTGGGGCTGGATGGCTTGCGCGACGTAAAAAACGCCGGCCTACGCGCGATTCTGGACGTCTCCGGCTTGGCGCACGGCCAATCGCCCAGCGCCGGCCAGATCGCTTTCCAGGTCGCCCCGCGCATCAACGCCGCCGGCCGGATGGCCAGCGCGAGCGAGGTGATCGAAATGTTCCTCACCGAAGATCCGGCGCGGGCCCGCGAACTCGCCTCGCAGCTTCACGATCTCAATCAGGACCGCCGCGACACCCAGGACGAAATCGCCCGCGCGATTTTCCAGCAGTGCATGGCGCAGCCGGTGACGGATCGCGACGCGGCGCTGGTGTTCGCGGGCGAAGGCTGGCATCGCGGCGTCGTGGGAATCGTGGCCAGCCGCGTCGTCGATAAATTTCACCGGCCCGCGTTTGTTTTAGGAATTGAAAACGGCGTGGCGCAGGGCTCCGGCCGCAGCGTCCGGCGGTTTCACCTGCTCGAATCGCTGGAGACGATGCGCGAGCTGTTCACCAAATTCGGAGGACACCGCCAGGCCGCCGGCGTCACGCTCGATGCGGCGCGCCTGGAGGAGTTTCGCGAGCGCTTCCGCACGCACGCCGCAACCGTGCTAGGACCCGGAGACTTCGAGCCGGAGCTCGAAATCGACGCAGAGATCTCTTTTCACGAAATCGACGACCGGAGCGTGGAGGAGATTTTTCGCCTGGCCCCGTTCGGCTTCGGCAACCGCGAGCCGGTGTTTCTGGCGCGGCGCATCGCTGTCGAATCCGCGCAAATCCATAAGGATCGTCACATTTTCGCGTGGCTCAAAGAGGGCGGGCGGAGATTTCGCTTTAAGGCCTGGGATTCCGCCGAACGGGCCGCGGAGTTCTCCGGCCGCGTCGATGTCGCCTTCCAGTTCAGGGAGGATCCCGGCTCGGCCAGCCGCGGCTACTCCTTCTGGCAGGCAGTGGTCTGCGATCTGCGGGCCGCGGCCGAAGGCCCGCCAGCGGCGGCCGCTTCCTGAACCTCCGCCGGCGGCGCGAAAGCGCGTGAAACCGCGGCCTGATGGGACCAGTCTGATACTATGAGCACGTGCAAGTCCGGGTCTTATTTTTCGGGATCACGCGGGAAATCGTGGGTCTGCGCGAGGATACCATCGAAGTGCAGCCGGGCGCCAGGCTGCAATCGATCTTCGAAGATTACGCCAGCCGTTTTCCCCGGCTCCGCCAGATGGCGCCGAGCCTGGTGATGGCCCGCAACCAGCAGTTCGCCGATCCCGATTCGCCTGCGGCCGACGGCGACGAGATCGCGTTTCTGCCGCCGGTGAGCGGCGGCTCCGGCGTTTTCACGCATCAGATCGAGGATCCGCAGGCCGGGCATTTTTTTGCGCTGACGCGCGCGCCGGTGGATGGTGCGGCGCTGGCCCGCCGGCTGCTGCGCGGCGAGGACGGCGCCTTCGTCAACTTCGAGGGCGTGGCGCGCAACAACACCAAAGGCCGCCCGACGAAGTATCTCGAATACGAATGCTATGAGCCGATGGCGGTGAAAATCATGGCGGAGATCGGCGCCGATCTGGCGCGCTCCTTCGCCATCGGACGCATCGCCATGGTGCACCGCCTCGGGCGCATCGAGATCGGCGAAACCAGCGTCAGCGTGGTGGTCACCGCGCCGCACCGCAAGCCGGCGTTTGAAGCCGCGCTGGAAGGCATCAACCGCCTGAAGCGGCTGGTGCCGGTCTGGAAAAAGGAGTTTTTCGCCGACGGCGAAGTGTGGGTGGACGGCGAATGGGACGATTCGGTTCTCCGGACGCGCGCATGAAACTGATCCTCACGCTGGTCGCCGCGGCGATGGCTTTCGCCCAGCGCGAGCCGGCGCGCTTCACCGCGGACGTGCGGCTGGTGCGGTTGCTGGTGAACGTTAAAAATTCCAAGGGCGAGCTGGTCGGCTCGCTCGAAAAAGATCAGTTCGCCGTCTTCGACGACAACGTCCGGCAGGAAATCAAAGTGTTCGAGCGCTACACGACCACCCCGCTGTCGGTCGCAATCCTGGTGGACACCAGCGGCTCGACCCGCATCGACTGGCAAACCGAAGTCCGTTCCATCACCAAATTTCTGAAGGCTCTTTTCAGCCAGGGCAACCCGCTTGACGAGGCTTCGCTGTTCACCTTCAACTACGACGTCACCCAGCAGAGCGGCTTCACGCGCAACGCCAAACTTCTGGAGGACCGCCTCAAATACGTCAGGCCCGAGGGCGGCACTTCGCTCTACGACGCGATCTATCATGCCGCCCGCAATCTGCAAGGGCGTCAGGGACGCCGGGTGATGGTGCTGGTCAGCGACGGCGGCAACACCACCAGCTCCAAGCAATACGCCGAAGCCCGGGAAGCCGCGCAGCGCGCCGACGCGGTGATGTATCCGATTATCGTCGTGCCGATCCGGAACGATGCCGGGCGCAACCTCGGCGGCGAGCACGCGCTCCAGCAACTGGCCGCCGATACCGGCGGGCGCTGGTTCAGCGCAACCCTGGAAGAGCTGGACCAGACCTTCGCGGAAATCCTCAGCGACCTGCGGGCGCAATACATGATCGCCTATTATCCGACCGACGCGCGCCCGGGATTTGATCAGGTCCGCGTCGAGCTGAACCGCCCGGATTTGCGGGCGGCGACGCGGACTGGCTATTATGGGGAGGATCCCCGCTAAGCCCCGCCCATGGCCGGTAAAGTCAGCAACACGAAAGCGCCGGAGCAGACCTTCGAGGAGGTCCGCTATCTTCGCCATCTCATCGAGCAGCGGATTCCGGTGCGCGTGCGCCTGAGCGACAACCAGGAAGTGGAAGGCGTGGTCGAGTTCTACGACACCAACTTCATCCGCATTACCCGCCAGGACGCGCCCAATCTTTTCCTGTTCAAGCACGACATCAAATATCTGTACGAGATCTGATTGCCTTCCTACCTGGAAACCGCCCAAGACATCGCGCGCGAATCCGGAGCGCTGCTTAAGGAGTTCCTGGCGCGCCGCGTCGGCTTTGAGCTCAAAGGCGAATTCGACCTGGTCACCGAAGCCGACCGCTCCAGCGAGCGCCTCATCGTCGAGCGCCTCAAAAAATCCTTCCCCGCGCATTCGGTGGTGGCCGAGGAAGGCGGCGGCCAGCACCGCGCCTCGGAGTTCTGCTGGTACGTCGATCCGCTCGACGGCACCACCAACTTCGCCCACGGCTTTCCCATGTTCAACGTGACGCTGGCGCTGGAGCGCGCCGGCGAGCTGATCGCCGGCGTCATCTTCGACCCCGTTCGCCAGGAAATGTTCAGCGCCGAGCGCGGCGGCGGCGCCTTCCTGAACGGCTCCCGAATCTCCGTTTCAAAAACCTCGACCATCGAATCCAGCCTCAGCGCCACCGGCTTTCCTTCCCGCAAGCGCCACCAGAACGTGAACATCCATTTTTACTATCAGACGGCCATGCTCTCGCACGGCGTGCGGCGCGCCGGCGCGGCCGCCCTCGACCTGGCTTACGTGGCCTGCGGCCGGCTGGACGCGTTCTGGGAGTTTGGCCTCAAGCCCTGGGACATGGCCGCCGGCATTTTATTGATCCAGGAAGCCGGCGGCGCCTGCTCGGATATGCACGGCGCGCCGGTGAATCTGCGCGGCCCGCATCTGCTGGCCGACAACGCCGTCTTGCATGGGCCCATGCTCGAACTGTTCGCCGAAATTTTCGCGGGGCGGTTCCGTTTTCCTCTGCCCGAAATTCAGCCTTCCGTGATCCCGTCGTGATCTTTTTCAGGTTATTCTGATGAAATCGAAGCGAATTTTCGGAAAAGGAGACCGGAAATGGCTCACCCCTCGCTCGCCGTTCCTCCCCAATCGCCGGACCCCGCGGCCGCGATTCATTACGCTCTGCTGGTGAAACTCGCCGAAGCCGTCCCGCCGGATCAGATCGCCTACAATCCCGGCGACGTCCTCAATGTCGCCTATGACGCGATCAACGTGAATTACACCGTAGTGACAACGTTGTTCGGCAACGATCTCGCCACCGACATCAATCCTCTGCGGGTCCAAAAGATCGTTTCCTTCGGCTTCGTCGCCCAGGACCCGGCGGGAAACGCGGTGGCCGCCATCCGCGGCACCGACAGCATCGAGGAGTGGCTCCAGGATGCCCGCTTTCTCGCCGTCAAATGCCCGGTCACGCCCGGAGCCGGCTTGAGCGAAGACGGCTTCACCGACGTCTACGAATCGCTGCGCGTCGCCAGGGACCCCGGTTCGAAGACCGTGGCCTCCGCGCTGCCCGGCATGAATTTTCCGAATCCTCTCCAGTCGCTCACCATCTGCGGGCACAGTCTGGGCGGCGCGCTGGCGACTTTGCTCGCCCTGGATGTGGCGGCGAATACGCCGTTGGCCTCGCAGTTGACGGTCTACACCTACGCCAGCCCGCGCGTGGGCGATCCGTCCTTTGCCGATACCTATGATCAGCTGGTCCCCCACACGGTGCGGATCGCCAACCGCCTCGATATCGTGCCCAAGCTCCCGCTGCCGCCGCTGTATAAGCACGTCAACCAGGTTTTCGATCTGAATCCGGGGCTGAAAGTGAAGCTGGACATCCCGTGCCAGCATCATCTGACGACGTATCTGCACCTGCTGTCGCTGCTGACCGGCGGAACCGTACTGCCGCTCGATCCCGGCTGCGCGGGACTGTAGCGGAGAAAAACTCTATCGCGCGTGCCGCACCCGGTAATCCTCAGTCACCTGCATCCGGATCAGTTTGCACATCTCAAACAGCCGCGACCGCGCTCTGGCGCCGATCGCCTCGGCCAGCGTCTTCTTATACACCGCCACTCCGCCCGCGGTGGTGTACTCGGCGACTTTTCCGGTAATTTCCGGGTCCGGAAGATTGGTGGTCGCAATCAGCGGCTTGCGATGATTACAGCGATGCGTGATGATCGAGGTCACAATATCTTCCACCCACTCGGTGACGCGATGCGCGCCCAAATCGTCCAGCACCAGCACCTCGGCGTCCAGCGCCGTCGCATACGCCTCGCGGTCGCTGGTGCCCGAAGACGCGTCGTAGCTGGAGCGGATGCGGTCCAGCAGATTCTGGTAATCGAAAAAGACGCACTCGTGGCCTTTATCAAGCAGCGCCTTCATCACGCCGACCGCCAGGTGCGTCTTGCCGGTTCCCGGTTCGCCGATCAGCAGCAGGCCCGGCGGATTCACCGCCGGAAAGTCGCGGGCGAATCCCCGGGCGCTCATCAAAGCCGACGCCAGACCGTTTCGTAACACCGGATTATCGTGCGGCAGCACAAAGCTGTCCAGCGTGGCGCGCTCATAGTTCGGCGGAATCCTCGCCTTATCCCGCAGGACGGCGCCGCGGGCGCTGGAAACGCAGTCGCACCGTTCGGCGCCGGACAGTCCCGCGCGCTCCACGATCTGCCACCCGGATCCGCCGCATTTGGGGCAATTTTCCTCGGCCATGGATATCCGCCGTCAACGCTACTCGATCACGACCAGCACCTCGCCGGCCTGAACGGTCGCGTCCGCCTTCGCCTTCACTTCCACGACCTTCCCCGCTTTCGGCGACTTCATCTCATTCTGCATCTTCATCGCTTCGACGACAACCAAACCTTGGCCCGCCTCCACCGTCTCGCCCGCGCTCACCAGCACGCGCACGACTTTCCCTGGCATCGGGGACGCGATACTCCGCCGCCCTTCTCCGAAGGCGCCCGCGCCGCGCCCGCGCATCTGGCGCGGATCGAAGATCTCCACCGCAAACGGACGCCCGTTGACGCGAATCGCTCCTTCCACGGAGATCACCGAGTAGCTGCGGCCCTCGATCAGCACGCTATAGGATCCGGGCGCCAGCGCCGCGATCGAATATTCGCGCTCCACCGCCTGGCCGTTCCGCTCATAGCGGAGGCGCGCGCCGTTCACTTCGAACTTCGCTGCGCTCCCGTCCACCTTCGCCTCAAGCTTCATCGCATCATCTCCGCGCGGCCGATGGCCAGCCAGGCGCTCGATTTCGCCGGAGCCGGCGCGGGCGTCTTCGCTTCTTTCAACGACGCGATCAGCACCGCGACCGCTTCTGTCTCCAGATCGGCGGCTTCCGCCGCGGGCGGCTTGAAGCGGTCAAGAAACGCGGTCGACAATTCGCCCGCGCGGAAACATTCGTCGGCTAAAATCCCGTCAAACCATGCGATATTCGTGCGAATTCCTTCCACTACATACTCGCCGAGCGCCCGCCGCATCCGCTCAATCGCCGCCTCGCGCGAGGGAGCCCAAACCGCCATCTTCGCCAGCATCGGGTCGTAATCGAGCGGAACCGTCCATCCCTGATACACGCCAGAATCGAGCCGGATACCCGGACCCGACGGCTGTTCGAGATACGTAATCTTTCCGGGCGACGGCAGATAGTTGTTGGCGGGATCTTCGGCATAGATGCGACACTCGATCGCCGACCCCCTCCATTGCACGTCCTCCTGCCGGATCGTAAGCGGCTCGCCCGCGGCGATGCGCAGTTGCCAATGCACCAGATCCAGGCTGGTGGCCAGCTCGGTCACCGGATGCTCCACCTGCAACCGCGTGTTCATCTCCAGGAAATAGAAGTTGCGGTCGCGGTCCACCAGAAACTCCATCGTCCCGGCGTTGGCGTAACCCGCCGCGCGGGCGATCTTCAGCGCCGCCGCGCCCATTTTTTCGCGCAGCTCCGGATGGGCCAGCATCACCGGCGACGGGCACTCTTCGATCACTTTCTGATGCCGCCGCTGAATTGAGCATTCCCGCTCGCCCAAATGGATCATGTGGCCGTGATGATCGCCCAACACCTGGATCTCGATGTGCCGCGGCTCCAGCACCAGCTTTTCCACGTACACTTCATCGTTGCGGAAGGCGCGCAGCGCCTCGCTCCGCGCATCGCGCAGCGCCGATTCCAGATCCGCCTCGCGATCGACGCGGCGCATTCCTTTCCGCCGCCGCCGGCCGAGGCCTTGAGCAGCACCGGATAGCCGATCTCGCCGGCGATCCGCTTGGCTTCCTCAATTTCGCCGAGCGGCTCCTTTGTTCCCGGCACCACCGGCGCGCCCGCCGCGATCGCCACCTGCCGCGCCGCCGTTTTCGATCCCATCCTCCGGATCGCCGACGGCGGCGGCCCGATAAAGACGATGCCGGCGGCGGCGCACGCTTCAGCAAACTCGGCGTTTTCGCTCAGAAACCCGTAGCCGGGATGAATCGCCTCAGCGCCATGCCGTTTTGCGGCATCGATGATCTTATCGATGCGCAGATAGCTCTCCGAGGATGGCGCCGGGCCCAGATGGGCCGCTTCATCGGCCATCCGCACCGCCAGCGAGGCGCGGTCGGCGTCGGAGTAAACGGCGACGCTCGAAATTCCAAACTCGCGCAGCGCGCGGATGATTCGCACCGCGATCTCGCCGCGATTAGCCACCAGAACTTTACGAAACATGAAGGATCGATTTTAGCAGGGAACGCGAAAGGGATCCGGCGGGCGCCGTCGGTTTATTTCAGCGTGACCACGGTCGCGCCCCATCCGCCCGCCTCCGCCGGCGCATCCTGGTACGAGAGGACCCGCTCGCTTCGCGCCAGCACCTGGCGAACCGTCTCCCGCTGCACGCCGATGCCGCGGCCATGAATAATCCGCAGCGCCTTGAATCCTGCACGGCTTGCTTCAATCAGGTACTCCTCCACTACGGCTTTCACGTCGCGCGGGGAAACCGAATGCAGGTCCAGCACATCCTCAATTGGAATGCGAAGCGGTTCGTCGGATGGATACATAGCGGCCGGATCTAAAGTACTAATGCGCTTCTCTCGATTGTATACCTTAGAGCCCGCGCCCAGGTGGCGGCAAGACCTTAGTCTTTCTTCACTTAGGACGGTTAGCTCGCGAGAGGTTACTGGTAGAATCGGGCTTGAAGTTCCAGGTACCAGGCATGCTGTGCTTCTTATGCGGTAAAAAGATCGGCCTGCTGCGAACGCTGGTGGACCAGCAATACTGCTGCGCCGAACACCGCAGGGAAGCCCGGCTTGCGTCGGCGCAGGCGCTCCGCGAGGAAGAAGAAATCGAGCTTTGGACCGTCTCCAAATCGAGGCAGAAAGCGGCGGTTCGCTACGGCGGTTCGGCCGGGCAGACGGCGTCCCTGGCGGCGTTCCTGACCGTGGGCGCTCTGCTGATCGCGGCGGTCATGCTGCCGGGACCGGGCGGCGGAGGCGGCAGCGGCAGCTCGCCGCGCGCCAGCCTCGATCCGGCGCTTGAGCGCGGGTGGTTCCAGCGCGTCGGCGACGGCATCGGCGAGATGGTTCGCTCGCGCGCGCCGGTGACCCTGCATCAGGATTTCACGCGCGGCTGGCAGGGGTGGACCACCGCGGCGCTGCACCGGGTCGACGATCCGCGGCGCGCCGAGGATCCGCGCCTGGTCTCGGCGGCGGCGCCTGTGCTGCGGATCTGGAGCCGGTCCACCGCCATGCAGAATTATCAGATGGAGTTCAGCGCCGCCATCGAGAAGCGCAGCCTGAGCTGGGCCTTCCGCGCCGCCGACGGCAAAAATTATTACGCCACCAAGCTGATGATCTCCAAGCCCGGTCCGCTGCCCAACGCGGGGCTGGTCCGCTATGTGATGATGGACGGCCGCGAGTGGGACCGCGTGGCGCTGCCGCTGCCGCTGACGCTGGCGCGCGGGGAGACGTACCGCGTCCGCGTCACCGTGCAGGACGACCGCTTCGTCACCTATCTGAACGGCCAGGTGATCAGCTCCTGGAGCGATAAGCGGCTCCGCCGCGGCGGCATCGGCTTCTTCGACGATGTCGACGATCCGCAGAAGATCGCCTGGGTCAATCTGTCCGAACGCGACAGCCTGATCGGCCGGATGCTGGCGCACTTCTCTCTGTTCGTCCTGCCCGATCCACTTCCCTAGCTAGTATGCATCCGCGCCCGCCACGTCATCCACGTTGTCGGGTCTATCGAATAGGGAGAGGTACTGGGGAGCCGGTGCAAACAATCCTAGTTCCACCACCGCCTAGTGAAATGCAGCCTGCGCCGGCATTCGCAACGAATGTGGCGCCCATTCCGCCGCAGGGCGTGCCTGATATGGTTGCGCAGGTGGACCTCTGGAGCTGGATGGTCACATTGCCGGAAGGCATCGAGGAGAGCACTACGAAATTCAATTGATAAACGCCGACAGTTCCTGGCGTCAGCCCTAGCCACAAAAGATTGGAAGGCTGGCATGGAGAGTTCGCAACCGGGCAGCCGTTGGCGACCACGGTTCCATTAAGCAGGAGAGCGAACTGGTCTACCTGCGTAATCGTGTTGATCTGAGGTACGATCGCCAGCGGTGAAAACGGCGAGGCTTGGCCTGTTGGAACGAGCGGCTGCGTGCCCGGCAAACCTGTAAGATAACCAATCAGAATCTCACCGGCATGCGCTGGATTCTGATCGGAAACGAGGGAATAATCCGACGCGTGTTGGAACGCAGCCAGATTGGCGCCGATCCAAAAAAAGTCACCCGGAGATTGCAGGCTTGCCACGGCCGTAGTTAGTTGGACCGCATTCTGGGTCACAGTTACCGTCCACGATCCGTCCGAGTTGGGGATAGCCCCCTGGGGAACCTCGAAATTGATCTGCTGATATCCTCCGTCGTCGGCGACCGCCAGGATCGGCGCGGCTGCTCCGCCAATCGTAATCGAAATCCCGCCTAGCGTGAAGGGCAATGGCATCGTCGTAGCGTAAATCACTCCCTGGACTTGTAGCCCGGTACAAAAAGCTACGCCAAGCGAACCCTTTGAGGGCAGAACCCTCTGAAAGCTCGCGGCTGAAGTCACAACGATGTTCTGCGTCGATTGGGCGCAGCAGATCACTCCAACTCCGAGGGCAACCAAGCATCGGACGCATGATATCGGGTGGACAACACTTCTGAATTTCATTTTGCGTCACCCTCATTCTTATGTACCGATTATGTACCAGATTTCCTGCTTCCCCGCGACCTTCAGCGCAATGATCGTTGACGTTCGCGCGGAGCGGTCAGCCATTTAGGCAACCACACCGGCGGCGGGGTCTGAGCCATGGCTGCATTGACCGTCGCGCGGTACCCGCTGGCTAGCCTGCGCTCACAACCCCAGCCGTCTATCCAGATCCGCGGCGATCGGCGCCAGCCGGTCCGGATTGCGCAAGAGGTTGGCGATTCCAAACTGCGCGTAATTTTCGTAGAACATCTCGACGGCTTCAAGCGATTCCGCATAGGCCAGACGCGCGTGCGCCGTATCCAGACGCGACCAGTCCTGCCCCAGATTCTCAAGCCGCGGCAGCTTTCCGCGCCGCGCCTCCGCCGCAATTTGCGCGCGCGCGGCCGCGCTCGTCGAATCGCCGGAAAGCTTCTGCGCCAGACCTTCGTGAAACCACGCCGGCCATCGTCCGAGCACCGCCAGGCAGGCGTGCACCGTCTCGTGCGTGAAGACGCGGCGCACGGACTCATCCAGCCGCCCGCTGACCGGCACGCGAATTCTTCCATCGAACTGGCCGGCGTTCCACTCCGCGACATCCACAGTCTTGCGGTAAGCCTCCGGGCTCTGCACGATGGCGACGATGCGCTCTTCGGCCGCGCAGCCCAGCTCGGCCGATACGCGCAGGAATGCCTGATCGAGCGCCGCCAGCATCAGCCGCGCGGTTTCGGCGGGCACCGCCGCGGGGTCGTAGCGCAGCGCCACGCGCATGCCGACCAGCCGCTCCGTGCTCTGATCGCCGGCCGTCTCGCGCAGCACGCGCCGGTAGGCCTGTTCGAGGCTGGCGTCGGGCTTCAACTCGAGCGACGTTTTCCAGTAATCGAGCGCCAGCCGGGCCTGATCGGCGCGCCAGGCAGCCAATCCCGCCAGCGCAAACAGATTGGGATCCCGGCTGCGCTCCAGCTCCGGCCGCAAGAGCTCCAGCGCCTTCGAAGGCCGGCTGGATTCGATCAGCCGCGCGGCCTCCCTTGCCGGTGCAGACTTCGGCGCGATCGCCGGTATCGCGCTCGTCATTTCGTTGACGCCCGCCGCGCTCTGGTCCACGATCGCCGCCTCGCGACGCTGCTGATCGAACTGATCGAGCCCGTCAATTTCGCTCGCCGGCAAATATCCTTCAACGATTCGGCCGTTCTGCTCCACCGCGACTTTGTAGCAGGGCGTTTCGCTGCCGGAAAGAGCAAAACGAATCGTCACCGGCGCGCCGGCGGAAAGCGTCGCCACCGTCCCGGCGCCCTCATCGCAGCCGCTGCGCAGCGCGGTGTGGTCGCTTTTGACCGCGATCGCCAGAAACATTACCAGCAGCGTCACGTTTAAAGAATAAAGGGAAAGCGCCGAGGAGTCCGTCGGCGAAACCCCTTAGATCCGGCCCATTCTAAGGCTGCATGCTACCATCGGTTTATGACCAGCCGCGGCCTCGCGGCGCTTTCCCGGCGCGGTTTTCTGGCCCTGGCTTCCGGCGCGTGTTTCGCCGCCGATACCGGCGGTAAAGGAAGAATTTTTCCTTCGTTCCTCCAGCGCTTCCCCGACCCCGCGACCGAATTTCCCATCCTGCGCCTCACCGATCCGGACCACACCAGCTTTCTTCCGCCCTCCTATGCCCGGTCGGTTGCACGGCGCGGAAATTTCCTGGCATACGCCTCCGATATGACCGGCAAGTTCCAGGCGTTTCGTCTCGACCTCCGAACCGGCCAGTCGCGCCAGCTCACCGCCAGCGAGGATTTCCATCCGCGCAACTTCACCTTGTTCGGCGACGACCGTTACCTCGCCTATTGCGACGGCCCGCGCCTGATCGCGGCCAACCTCGCCGCCCTACGAACGCGCGAAATCTATCGCATGCCCGGCGATTCCGAGCCCGGCTTCGGGCTTGCCGTGGCCGAAGACGCGCAGTTCGCCGCCCTGATCGAAAAGCGCGGATCGGCGCATTGCCTGCGCCTGGTCCATCTGGCCGATGGATCGGCGGCCAAGCTCGCCGAAGCCGATGAAGAGCTGCGCGATCCGGTTCCCCGGCCGCACCGGGCCGCAGTTCTCTATCGCCGCGCCGGATCGGTATGGCTGGCCAACTACGACGCCCGGCAGAATTACCGCCTGAGACTCGCCGGCGGTGCGATCGGTCCGGCCACTTGGAGCGCCGATGGCCGCACCGTGCTGTACCTGAACTATCCGGCCGATCCGCGCAGGCTGCACGCCATCCGCGAGTTCACCCCGGATACCAACGAAGATCGGCTGGTCGCCGAAACCTCGCAGTTCGTCGCGTTTTCGGCAAACGCCGACGGCAGCGTGTTCGTCGGCGCCAGCGGAAGCAAAGCCTCGCCTTACGTCTTGCTGCTGGTCCGCGCCGTGCGCCGCGAGCTGACCCTGGCCGAGCATCGCGCCAGCGACCCCGCCATGGTATCGCCGGTCTTTTCCGCCAACAGCCAGCATATTTATTTCGTCACCGACCGCGGCGGCAAGCCGGCGATCTACACCATGTCCGTCGCCAAGTTCGTCGAGGAGACCGCCAGCGCGAATTGAACCCCGGTGCGGCCGCCGGCTTAAGGCCTTCGCCGGATTGCGCCCGCTTCCGATCCCGCCTAGCCTGAAAATGTGAAGTACTATTCGCTTCTCGCCGTTTGCGCCGCCGCGCTGGGGCAATCGACCGCCACCACCTTCACCAGCGGGGAGACACCCATCACCACGGTTTCCACCGACCACACCCAAACCGTGCTCACGCGATCCATCAACGGCGGGGAAATTCCCCTGGAAACCACGGAAACCCGCCTGCTCAGCAAATCCGAAGACGGATCGGTCACCGAAGTCATCGTGCGGCGCTATGATCGCAACGGGCAGCTCGCCTCGACCGAGCGAACCGTCACCGAAGTGCGCAATCGCCCGGGAGGTTCGACCAGCAAATCGATTACCTACGCCACCGACATCAACGGCGTGCTGCGTGAAACCGAGCGCAAGACCATCGATACCGAACAGCAGGGCGGCGCCGCACGCACCGAAACCGTCATCGAGCGCCCGGCGATCGATGGCGGCTTTCAGGCCGTGGAGAAACGCTCGGCGGTGATTGAAAACCGGCCGGACTCGACGCACCAGGACGAAACCGTCTATCGCCGCAGCGGTAATGGCGGCTTCAACGTGGCGCTGCGCAAGATCGCCGACACCACGCGCAAAGGCAACACCACCACCGAAACCACCGATCTCTACGAGCCCATCGGCGAGGCGGACCGTCTCCAGCTCTCCCGCCAGCAGGTGGCCACCACCGTCGCCGAGCCCGACGGATCGGAAACCCGCCAGATCGATTATTATCTTCCCGCGCTGCCCGGCGCCGCCCGCACCACCGGCGAATCGCAAAAACTTTGGGAGCAGGATACCATCCAGCGGAAGAAACAGGCCGACGGCGGTTTCGTGGAAACGGTCACCGCGCGCCGCGCCGACCCCAATCATCCCAATCAGCTCGGCCCCGCGCAGCAGGTCTCTGAAACCGTCTGCCGCGGCAACTGCTCTTCGCCAGCGCAATAGCCGCAGCCCGGATTGATCGGCCGGGACCGCAGGATGTACACTGAAAAGTGAAGACGGAGGTGGGTCTTCTCGAGTAGACTGCTGCCCCGTACGGGCAGTTCGCTGTTTTCACCCGCCGGCGCATCGAGCGCCGTTAAGAGGGCGTTTTGCGGTCTGTTCGGGCTGGTCTTTCCCGATGATTGCCGCGTCTGCGGCGAGCCCCTCAAGGAAGTTTCCCGTATCCCCGTCTGCAAGCGCTGCCTCAGCCAGGCCGCGCCGCTTGCCGCCGAATATTTCTGCGCCTGCTGCCGCGCGCCATTTCTGAACCGCTTTCCGCTCGATGAATCCGGGCGATGCGCGCTGTGCCGCCTCGGATTGAACGGTTTCGACGCGGTCTACTCCTACGGTTTCTATGAAGGTTCGTTGCGCAAGCTGATCCATTTATTCAAATACGGGGGCGTCACTCCGTTGAGCCGCGTCTTCGGAGAGTTTCTGGCCACCGCGCTGCCGCGCGAGCTGCGCTTTGATCTGATCGTCCCCATGCCGCTGCATTGGCTGCGCCGCTGGAGGCGCGGCTACAATCAGTCGGCGCTGCTGGCCCGCGAGGTTTCCCGCCGCTGGAATGTCCCGGCCGCGGGTGTGTTGCGCCGCCGCCGCGCCACCGCGCCACAGGCCGGATTATCCAACGCGCAGCGCCGCAAAAATGTCACCGGCGCGTTCGCCGCCAAAAAGCGTCTGGATGGAATGCATGTCCTGCTGGTTGACGACGTGCTCACCACCGGAGCTTCCGCCTCCGCCTGCGCCCGGGCCCTGAAGCGGGCCGGCGCGCGCCGCGTCACCGTGCTCACCCTGGCCAGAACGGATCGTCGTACAAACGTTTTTTACGCGGCCGGCTTGGCCCCCGCCGCGGCCGGGAGTCTTTCCCTATGATCGCCCCGCAGGAGCGTTTGCAACGGCCCGTGCTGGTGCTCAATTCAAGCTATGAACCGATCAACGTGTGCGCCGCGCGGCGCGCCCTGGTGCTGGTGCTGAAGGGCGTCGCCGCCGCCGAGGAACACGCCAGCGCCCACGTCCATTCCGCCCGCCAGACGATGCGCGTCCCCAGCGTCATCCGCCTGCTTGAATACCGCCGCATCCCGCATCAGACGCGGGCGCTGTCGCGAAAAAACATTTTGATGCGCGACCGTTACACCTGCCAGTATTGCCAGCGTACCCTGAATTCCAGCGAGCTGACGCTCGATCACGTGATCCCGCGCTCGCGCTCCGGCGAGACCACCTGGGAAAACCTGGTCGCCTGCTGCCATCCCTGCAATAACCGCAAGGGCAATCGAACGCCCGAAGAAGCCGGCATGCGCCTGGCGCGCGCCCCGCGTCCCTTCAGCCTGCACACCAGCCGTCATCTGATGCGGTTGCTCGGCAAGAGCGACGATCAGTGGCGAAAATACCTCTTTTATTGACCGCCGCGCCCGCTCCGCGCTTCGATGCTACTCTGAAAAATTGGCGCCCGCCCTGCACAAACTCAGCCCCGAAGCTCTGCTCTCTCTCGGATCGATGGAAGGCGTCTACGAGCTTCCCGTCGTCGAAACCCAAACCGCTCGAAAACCCGAACAGAGGCTTCCGCTGTGGCGCGGATGGGCCGCCGCTGCCGCCGTTGCCGTGCTGGCGCTCGCCATTCACTATCTTCCCTTCGAGCCTTTCCGCGTCGCGGGACCTTCCGGCGTGCGCCGCCCCATCAGCCCGGCCATTGTGGCCATCTTCGCGGGCGCGATCGCCGGCAATCTGCTGCCTCTCGGCAAAGCTGTGCTCGCCGGCGCGAGACAAACTGCGCGCCGCGTCATCCCCGCCACCATTGTGCTCACCGGAGCGACGCTCAGCCTGAGTCACGCCGCTTCCGTCGTAATTCGCGCGTTCGCCATCGTCGTCGCAACGATGAGCATCGCCATGCTCTCGGCTCTCGCCATCGGACGGCTGCTCGGCGTCTGGACCCGCACCAATGTTCTGATCGGAGCGGGCACCGCCATCTGCGGCAATAGCGCCATCGTCGCCGTCGCGCCGCTGATCGAAGCCGAGGATCGCGACGTGATGCTGTCGATGGGCGCCATCAACCTGCTCGGGTTGGCTCTCATGTTCGCCAGTCCCGCCATCGGCGGCCTGCTCGGAATGAGCGATCAGGGCTACGGCGTCTGGGCCGGATCGACGCTGCACGCCGTGCCGCAGGCCATCGCCGCCGGATTCGCCTTCAGCGAAAAGGCTGGAGGGCTGGCTACCCTGGTGAAACTGGTCCGGGTCGCGCTGCTTGCCCCGCTGCTGCTGGTTCTGGCCTTCGGCTATGCCCGCACCCGCAAGGCCGGCGTGACCGTGCACTATGGGCGGCTGGTGCCGCCGTTCTTGTGGGGATTTTTCGCGTTATTTCTTCTCAATTCCCTGGGCTGGCTGCCCATGCTGCGCTTCGCCTCCGGATGGTCCGTCAATCTCGCCGATGTTCTGGCCGAAGCCGGAAATCTTTTGCTCACGTTAGCCATGGCCGCCATGGGCCTGGAAGTCAATGTGAAGCATCTACTGAAAGTCGGCGGATCGGCGCTGGCCGTCGGCGCGGCTTCCTCGGCCGCCGCCTGCGCCGCAAGCTGGGCGCTCATCCGCTGGCTGCTTTGAGCCGCCCGGCCGCCGCGCCGGTGCAGGCCCGGCGGAATCAGCTCCGCCGCAGCATCCGCGCCCCCTCCGCCGCGCGCTCGAACTCCGCCTGAATCGCGCCCTCGCCGAGCAACCGCCGCAGTTCTTGCAGCTTCTGAATATATGCCTCCAGCGCGCGGTCGATCGCCTCGGAATTGGTCGAAAAAATATCGCGCCAGATCTCGAACGGACTCATCGCCAGCCGCGTCAGATCCATCGCCGCCGGTCCGGCGACCTCGCACGCCTCCGGTTCGGCGGCCATCGCTCCGGCCAGCGCCGTCGAGATCAGTTGCGGCAGGTGCGAGGTCAGCGCCACCAGGCGGTCGTGCTCGGCCGCGTCCAAAATCACCACCCGCGCGCCGATCCGCCGGATCCAGCGCTCCAGCGTCGCGTCGCGCGAGGTCAGCACGTAAGGCCGGCCGCGAAACAGATCGGCGTCGGCATGCTCCACCCCGCGGCTCTCCTTGCCCGCCATCGGATGCCCGCCGATAAAGCGCCCGCGCTTGACGCGCATGGCCGCCCGCGCCACAATCGCCGATTTGGTGCTGCCCGCGTCCGTGATGAGCGCTCCGGAAAAAACATGCGGATCGAGATCGTCCAGCGTCGAAAGTATTTTTTCGATCGGCTGCGCCAGATAAATCAGATCGGATTGCCCGGCGGCCTCGCGCAGCGGCAGCGCTTCATCGATCACGCCGCGATCGAGCGCCGCGCGAACCGTTTCCGGCGAGCTGACCCCGATAATCTTGCCCGTGAACCCCGCCTTGCGCAGCGCCAGAGCGAAGGAGCCTCCGATCAGGCCCACGCCGGCCACGCTCACCACGGTCCACGGTTTTTCGCTCACGCCGACCTGCCCACCGCCGACGCAACCGCGCGGACCTGCTGCATCATCTCCGCGTACTGCGCCGGATTCAGCGTTTGCGCCCCGTCGCTCGCCGCGTGATCGGGATCCGGATGCACCTCCACCAGCAGCCCGTCGGCTCCGGCGGCGACCGCGGCGCGCGCCATCGGGAAAATCAGGTCCCGCCGGCCCGTGCCGTGCGATGGATCGCCGATAATCGGCAGGTGCGAAAGCTTCTTCACCACCGGAATCGCCGAAACATCCATCGTATTTCGCGTGTATGTCTCAAAGGTGCGAATGCCGCGCTCGCACAGGATCACCTCGTAATTCCCGCCGCTCATGATGTACTCGGCGGCGAGCAGAAGCTCCTCGATCGTCGCCGAGATTCCGCGCTTCAGCAACACCGGCTTGCGCACCTTGCCGACCTCGCGCAGCAGATTGAAATTTTGCATGTTGCGCGCGCCGATTTGCAGAATATCGGCGTAGGTGAGCAGCATCGGAAGCTGGGTGTGATCCATGATTTCGCTCACCACGAGCAGCCCATGCCGGTCCGCCGCCGCCCGCATCAGCTTGAGACCCTCTTCGCCCAGCCCCTGAAAACTATACGGTGACGAGCGCGGCTTAAACGCTCCTCCGCGCAGCACCTTGGCGCCCTGCGCCGCGACGATTGAGGCGATGCAGTCGATCTGCTCCCTGCTTTCCACGCTGCAAGGTCCTGCCATCGTCACCACGTGATCGCCGCCGATTTCGACCCCGCCGATTTTGATCACCGTCCCCTGCGGCCGGAAATGCCGGCTGGCCAGTTTGTACGGCGACACGATGCGATGGCATTCCTTGACGCCGTCCATCACCTCGAAATCGGCCGGATCCATATCTTCCACCGGCCCCACGCCGCCCAAAACCGTGTGCATCACGCCGGTGGAGCGATGCACGGTAAAACCCAGGCTCACCAGCCGGTCGATCACCCGTTGAATCTGCTCGTCGGTGGCGCCCTGCTGCATCACCACTAACATTGTTTTTCTCCTTGTTCCATTCCGGCCGAGCCGTCGCGCCGCATCTTTTGCAGCGCCCGCATCTCGTCGATGATGCGCTCGAAGATGCGCTTCAGCGCCTCCGTCGTCAGAGGTCCGGCGTTGTGCCCGGCCACGTTGCGGAACACTTCCTCCTCGCGCCGGGGCTCATAGATCGGAAGTTGCGCCGCCTGCTTGATCTTTCCGATCGACTCCACCACGCGGGTCCGCCGGTTCAGCAGCTCGAGCAGCTCCAGATCGATCGCATCCACTTCGCGGCGATGCGCCGCCAGCGCCTCCAGGGCCTCTTCGCGCGTCATGAATCCATCCCCCGCCGCAGCGATCGCGCGAAGGCTTCGAGATCGCCGCCTTGTTCAATCAGCCGCACAAACGCGCTGCCGACCACCACGCCA
>JAJPIT010000028.1 GCA_021324615.1 Terriglobia bacterium
CCGTTGGACTCGACTTCCTTGGCGACATCGTCGCGCTCGAGCCGGATGTGATCGGGGCGGTCTTTCTTATAGAAATCGACGATGACCAGACGGCCTCCCGGCTTGAGGGCGCTGCCGATGTTGGCGAGCATCTTGTCCGGATAATCGAAGTGGTGATAGACGTCCAGGACCAGCGCGATATCCACGGAATGGGGCGGGAGTTTAGGATCGGTGGGAGTGCCCAGGATCAGGCGCGTGTTGGTGAGCTTGCCGGCGGCTACCCTGGCGCGCGCGCGGTCGAGGAAATCCGGCGCGATGTCCTCGCCATAGACGCGGCCGTCCGGCCCCACGGCGCGGCTCAGATGCGGAAGCATGTAGCCGGTGCCGGTGCCGATATCGGCGACGGTCATGCCGGGCTGGATCCGCATGAGCGCGATGATCTCCTCCGGCTTCTGCGATTTATCGCGGTCGGGATTATCCAGGGTTTTCGCGATTTTGTCGCGGCCGTCTTTGGTGGCGTAAGGTTTGTTGACCTCGGTGGCCACCTGCGGCCAGGCGGTGAATGCGGCGAGCAGCAGAGTGAGGATTGGTTTCATAAAGATTGCTCCATGGGCATCGCCAAGGGTGGTTCGATCAAAAATTTCAGCTCCGCCATGCGCGCGACCGCGGCGCGGACGGAGGCTTCGGTGGTGGGCTCCACGGTGATGACAAAGGGCAGGTCGCGCCAGTTGGCTTGCGGGAGCTGCAAAACAGAATCGATGGAAATGTTTTCGGCGGCGAGCGCGGAGGCGAGCTGGGCGATGATGCCGGGGCGGTCCTCGACGCGGAAGCGCAGGAAGTAGGCGCTGCGGTGAAAGGTGATGGGGATCGGAAGATACTCGCCCAGGCGTGCATGGGCGAAGGGCGAGACGCGTTCCGGGCTGCCGCTGCGGATCTCGCGCGCGACGCGCATCAGGTCGCTCACCACGGCCACGCCGGTCGGATGCGAGCCCGCGCCGCGGCCGTAGTAGAACGTATCGGCTCCATATTCGCCGCGGACCCAGACGGCATTGTAGGCGCCGCGCACGCCGGCCAGAATCGTGGACTGCGGAATCAGCGACGGCCGCACCGAGAGAATCAAGCCCTGCGGCGTCCGCCGGGCCGCGCAGATCAGCCGGATGGTGTGATGAAGCTGGTGCGCGTAGTCGAAGTCGACGGGCGTGATGCGGCCGATGCCTTCGGTGTAAATATCCTCGGGCAGAATCCGTTCGCCGAACGCCAGCGCCGCCAGGATCGCCAGCTTGGAGCGGGAGTCGTAGCCTTCCACGTCGGCGGCGGGATCGGCTTCGGCGTATCCGGCGCGCTGCGCTTCGGCAAGCACGTCCGCGAAGCCGGCGCGGGTTCGCTCAATTTCGGTGAGGATGAAGTTGCAGGTGCCGTTGAGGATGCCGTAAAGCGTATGGATCCGGTCCCCGGAGATGCCTTCGCGCAGAACCGCATGAATGGGGATGCCGCCGGCGACGCTGGCCTCCATGGCCAGATTGATGCCGGCGGCGATGGCCTGGTCCCACAGCTCGGCCCCGCAGCGCGCCATCAGTTCTTTATTGGCCGTCACCACTGATTTTCCGCGGCGGATGGCGGCGTGAATGATCTCGGCGGCGGTGGTGGTTCCGCCGATGAGCTCGGCGACGATGTCTACGCCGGGGTGGTCCACCACCTCGCGCCAGTTGGTGGTTCTGAAAGCGCCGTCGGGGGCGGGCTTATTTTCCAGATTGCGGCTGCAAACAGCGGCGATGCGCAGCGGGAAGCCCAGCTTGAGCGCGATCTGGCCGGCATTTTCCGTGAGAATCTGCACCGTGCCTGCCCCGACATTGCCTAATCCGATGATGCCGACGTTGACCATGCGTTGGGGTTAACTTTCTACTTTACGACGCCGCTCGTCGAAAGTCGAAAATTGACGCCATGACTGTTCGCGGCGCCGGGGCGGACTTTCGCGTTCAGATCTGTAGAATTGTAGTGATGAAACGCCTGATTTTGACGCTTGTCTTGCTCGGCGGGTGTTTCGCGCAGCCGGCCTCGCGCCCGCCCAACCCGGACGGTCCGGAGCTGGATCAAACTCTGCCCAATGGGAAAACGCAACGGGAGATGATCGTCAAGGACGACTACAAGAAAAACCTGGAGGACGCAGCCCAGATGGCGAAGCTTGCCGAGGATTTGAAGCAGGATCTGGAGAATGGCGACAAGTACATCGTTTCGGTTAAGGCAATCAAGAAAGCGGAGGACATCGAAAGGCTGGCGCGCAATATTCGGAACCGGCTGAGGCGGTATTGAGGCGCCGGAGGATCACCGGGGAAGCGGGCCGCCGGCGCCCGCCAGTTAGCGCCGCCCGCGCGAGCCGCCGCCGAAGCTGTGCCCGCCGCCGAAGCTGTGCCCGCCGCCGAAGCCGCCGCCAAAGGAGCGCGGCGCCGAAAAGCTCCGCGCGCCAAAGTTGGGAGCCGAGAATCCGCGGTTGAAGCTCGGGCTGGAGAATCCGCGGTTGAAGCTCGGGCTGGAGAACCCGCGATTCACATTGGGAGCCGAGTAGCTTCGGCTGTAACCGGGGGTTGAATAGCTTCGGCTGTAGCCTGGGGTCGAATAGCTTCGGCTGTAGCCGGGAGCGGGACTCGAATAGCCGCGATTGCCTTGCGGAGCCGAATAGCCGCGGTTCGGAATCGCCGCGCCGCGATTGTAATTGCCACCCGCGGCTCCGCGATTGAAATTATTCACGGCGCCGCGATTTTCGGGAGCGAAGGCGCGCGCGCCCGCATTGTTGTTGAAGCTCCTCCAACCGCCATTGGCGGAGGAGCGCGCCGCGAAGCCCGATCCGGCGTTGTAGCGTCCCGCGGCGAAGCGGGCGTTGGTGTACCGCGCCGCCACGCTGCTGTTCGCGTAGGGAACGCCCTCGCGATGGAAGGAGTCATGCACCCAGGCCATGCGTCCGCCGGCCAGGTAGTGCCCGCCGAAATAGACGTTTTCGAAGCCGCAGCGATGGAAGAAAACCGTATTGACGTAAATACCGCCGCCGAACCAACTCACGCCCCAGCCCCAACCGAGGCCCCATCCGCCCCATCCGATACCCCATCCGGGGAAAATGGCGCCGAGATAGATGCCAGGTCCAAAGCCGAATCCGAAGCTCACCGGAGGATACCAGAGCGGCGGATAATATCCCCACACCGGGGGACCCCAAACGTACACCGGATTGTAAACTGGCACATAGATCACCTGCGGATCGGCCGGCTGGATCACAACCACGGTCTGCCCGTTCTGCGTTTCGGTCGTGACCGTCTCCTGCGCGGTCGACGTCAATTTACCGTTTTGCTGAGCGCGGCGGCGCATGGTCTGAATCGCCGCCATCACATCGTCCTGCTGGGCGAGATAGGCGTTGCCGAGGTCGGTGGTCCACTGGATATCGCGGTTCAGCAATGCCAGAACGTCGGGGAAGGCCACCAGCGCCTGCACGCTCGGATCCCAGTTCTGCTGTTTTGCCGCATCCAGCAGTTGTCGACCCTTGAGACCGGGATGCTGCTGGAGCCACTGCTGCGCCTCGACCACCTCCAGCGGGTAGGTGGACGCGGCCAGGATCTGGCCCAACAGCGGGTCCGGGTACAGGGCGATGGGCGCTACCAGATTCTGCAGTTGATCCGGAGTGAGGCGAACGGGTTCAGAAGGCTGGCCCACGCCTCCGGAGGGCGCCGGAGGGGCAGGAGTTTGGGCGAAGATCGTTCCCGGCGCGGCCATCAGAACGGCCGCCAGGAGCGCCGCCGTGATTCGAACCTGCTGAAGTTGTTTCATGATCCACCTTCCGCTGAACGTAGAGCACCTTGAAGGCCAAATTTAAGTCTTTGAAAAATAAGAATTAACTGATGTTCTGTCCGGTTCCGGGGGTGGTGGAAAGCCACCACTCCGGCCGATCCCGGCCAAGGCCGCGCAGCCGCCGGTTCAGCCGCCGCGCAAAGTGCGTTATGATGCGAATCTGTCCTGATGCCGAAAATGAAGTCCACTCCCCCGCCCGCTGTAGCCCAGCCTGCTGAAAATCCGAGCATCCCGCCCGATGGTTTTCCCCTCCCGGCGGCCCATTTGCCGCTGCTTCTGGCGCTGTTTGTCGGCAGCGGATGCGCCGCGCTGATCTATGAAGTGGTTTGGTTCCAACTGCTGCAACTGGTGATCGGAGCGTCGGCCTTGTCGCTGGGCGTGTTGCTGGGCACCTACATGGGCGGGATGTGTCTGGGCAGCCTGCTGTTGTCCCGCTATGTTTCGGCGCGGCGGCATCCGCTTCGGGTCTATGCGGCCATCGAGGCGGGCATCGGCGTCTGCGGCCTGCTGGTGCTGTGGGGGGTGCCGCTGATCGACAAAGTTTATGCCGCGCTGGCCGGGCAAGGGCTGTGGGGGATCGTTTTGCGGGCGGTGGTGAGCGCGTTGTGCCTGCTGCCTCCGACACTGCTGATGGGCGCGTCGCTTCCGGCGATCGCGCGGTGGATCGAAACGACGCCGCGCGGGGTGGCCTGGCTTGGTTTGTTTTACGGAGGCAACATCGCGGGCGCGGTGTTCGGATGCCTGCTCGCCGGATTCTATCTTCTGCGGCTGTACAGCATGCCGGTGGCGACCTACGCGGCGGTGCTGATCAACGCGGCGGTGGCGCTGGCCAGTTTTCAATTGTCCAAGCGCACGCCTTACGCGGCAAAGCCTTGCCCGGCCGGCGCGCCGCCTCTGCGGGGATCGCGCGCGGTCTACGCCGCCATCGCGATTTCCGGCATGTGCGCGCTGGGCGGCGAAGTGATCTGGACGCGGCTGCTTTCCTTGATGCTGGGCGCGACGGTATACACGTTTTCGATAATTCTGGCGGTATTTTTGGCCGGGCTGGGGATCGGCAGCGCGGCCGGCTCGCATTGGTCGCGGCAACTGAAGAATCCGCGCGCCGCTCTGGGGGCCTGCCAGATGCTGCTGGTTTTCGGAATCGCCTGGACCGCTTATACCCTGGCCGATTCGATTCCGAACTGGCCGGTGAATCCGCTGCTTGCGCGCAGCGCGTGGTTCAATTTTCAGCTCGACCTGATGCGCTGCGCCTGGGCGGTGCTTCCCGCGGCGCTGTTGTGGGGCGCGAGCTTCCCGCTGGCGCTGGCCGCCGTAGTGGCGCGCGGCCAGGACGCCGGAAAACTGGTCGGCGAAGTTTACGCCGCCAACACCATCGGCGGAATCGCCGGGGCGCTCGGCTTCAGCGTCATCTTCATTCCCTGGATCGGCTCGCAGGACTCCGAGCGGCTGCTGATCGGGCTGGCGGCTGCGGCGGGGCTCATGATGTTGCTGCCGATGTGGGACGCGCTGGCGAAATCGGGCGTGGCCGCGCTGATCGCGGCGATGGCCGCCGGCGTCTGGCTCATCGCGACCGTACCGGAGATGCCCTGGCTCGCCATCGCCTACGGCCGCCGCATGGCGACGACAACGAATGCCGGACGCCCGCTATACGTGGGCGAAGGACGCAACTCATCGATCGTGGTGTCGGAACTGCCGGGCGGACAGCATTATTTTCATGTCAGCGGAAAAGTGGAGGCATCGACCGAACCTTACGATATGCGCTTGCAGCGCATGCTGGGGCATCTTCCGGCGATGCTCCACCCCGGACCGAAGTCGGTGCTGGTGGTCGGCTTTGGCGCCGGCGTCACCGCGGGCACCTTCGTGGTTCATCCCTCGGTTCAGAAAATCACCATCTGCGAGCTGGAGCCGCTGATCCCGCCCGTTTCGGGCGAATATTTCCGCCGCGAGAACTACAGCGTGCTGACCGACGCGCGCACCGAAATTCATTACGACGACGCCCGGCACTTCATTCTCACATCGAAAGAGAAATTCGACATCATCACGTCGGATCCGATTCATCCGTGGGTGAAAGGAACGTCGTCGCTTTATTCCAAGCAATATTTCGAGCTGGTGAAGGAACACCTGAATCCCGGCGGCATCGTGACCCAGTGGGTTCCGCTGTATGAAAGCGACGAAGCCACCGTGCGCAGCGAGCTGGCCACGTTTTTCCAGGTTTTTCCCAACGGAACCGTCTGGGGCAACGACATCGACGGCGACGGCTACGACGTCGTGCTGCTGGGGCAGATCGAGCCGTTGAAGATCGACCTGGAAGCGCTCCAGCAGCGGTGGGAGCGTCCGGATCATTTGAATGCCGTGCGCTCGCTCGGCGAAACCGGCTTCACCTCGCCCATCCATCTGCTGGCGACCTACGCCGGCCGCGCCAGCGATCTGGCGCCGTGGCTCAAAGGCGCGGCGATCAATGAGGATCTGAGCATGCGGCTGCAATATCTGGCCGGAATGGGGCTGAACTACGATCAGCCGGCGGTGATCTACAGCGACATGCTGGGCTACCGCCGCTTTCCCGAGGATATTTTCCGCGGCTCGCCGGACCGTCTGGAGACGCTGAAAATGGCCATCGCCGCTTCGGGCCGGCGCCTGTAGGGGGCGGTTCGGCGCAGCACCCACCCCGGCTTGCGTTTGTGATTTACTGCTACAAGTGAGGAGCCACACCATGCACAAGCTCGCTTTGATTTTCGTTGCCAGCGCGGCGCTGTTCGCCGCCAAGCCGGGATTGAACACCCAGACGATCTGGGACATGCGCACGGTGAGCGATCCGCAGATCAGCCGGGACGGCAAAACCGTTATTTATGTGCTTGGCTGGAGCGACAAGATGGTCGATCAGCGGTTCAGCAATCTTTGGATGGTTTCCAGCGACGGCAAGGACAACCGTCCGCTGACCACGGGTTCCTACCGCGACTCCTCGCCGCGCCTGTCGCCCGACGGCACGCGCCTGGCTTATCTATCCAACCGCAGCGGCAAGACGCAGATCCATGTGCGCTGGCTCGACAGCGGGCAGGAGGCGCAGATCACCGACCTGCAACAATCGCCGTCCAATATTGAGTGGTCGCCCGACGGCAAATGGATCGGCTACACGGCCCGCGTGCCGGCCAAGAACGACTTTTCGATTCACCTGCCGGAGAAGCCCAACGGCGCCAAGTGGCAGGACCCGCCGATCGTCATCACCCAGCTTCGCTGGACCGCGGATGGAACGGGAATCCTCCAGCCCGGCTATACCCATGTTTTCGTGGTGCCCTCCACCGGCGGCGCGCCGAAGCAGATCTCCAGCGGCGACTATAACCACAACGGGCTGGCCTGGAGCGAGGACGGGAAGTGGATTTATACGGCGACGAACCGCATCCCGGACGCGGAATATTCGCTGGAGGGCGGCGATATTTACGCGTACTCGGTCGAGGACGGCTCGGTGCGGCAGTTGACGCATCGCAAAGGGCCGGACACCGACCCGGTGCCCGGCCCCGGCGGCAAAAAGATCGCCTACGTGGGCCACGACTGGAAGTTTCAGAGCTACACCGTCAATCATCTTTACCTGATGGACTCCGACGGCGGTAATCCGCGGAACCTCACCGCCTCGTTCGACCGCGACGTCCGCAGCCCCCATTGGTCCTGGGACGGCAAGACGATTTACTTCCTCGCCGAAGATCACGGGACGGTGCAGCTTTATTCGGTGAACGTGGCGACCGACGAAGTGAAGCAGGTCACCAGCGGCAGGCAGGAACTGGGCCTCGGCGGCGGCTTCACAGTGGCCAACAATCAGATGATCGCGACGGTGCGATCGACGCCGGAATCGCCCGGCGACGTGGTGCTGATCCCCGGCTACCGCCAGGCGGCGCCGGTACGGTTGACCGCGGTGAATGACAGCCTGCTGTCGCAGTATCAGTTAGGAGCGGTGGAAGAGCTCGATTTTGATTCCTTCGACGGCAAACCGATGCAGGGCTGGATCATCAAGCCTCCGGATTTCGATCCCTCGAAAAAATATCCCTTCATCCTCGATATTCACGGCGGCCCGCACAGCATGTACGGCGTGAATTTCCAGCACGAATACCAGATCCAGGCGGCGCGCGGCTTCGTGGTGCTGTACATGAATCCGCGCGGCTCGACCGGATACGGCGAGGAGTTCGGCAACATCATTCACAC